>NZ_JBHSDU010000002.1:0-301029 GCF_042651805.1 Steroidobacter flavus
CTAAATCGCTGCTGCTCTGGACCACCGCTCTCATCCGATTACGGCCCACCATCACCTGCAATGGCTATCGGATCAACAGAATTACTTTACCCTTCCCCAAATTGCGACATCAAGATTTCGAACTCCTCGTCTGTCAGCTCGAATATGAAGTCCGCGGGAAATCGGTCCTTGTTTCGACGGACTTGCTCGTTGAGTCGGCGCGTTTCAACCTCGTACAGCACTGCGAGATCGCTATCGAGCAGTACACGCTGACCGCGCAGCACGATGATTGATTGCGCAATGCGCTCAGTAGGGGCGAGGGCGCCTGTTCTATCCTTCGGCATCAGAACTCCTCAAGTGCTTCCTTGCTGGCGAGGATGCTATCTGTGGGGAGAATGCAGTGTGTGCGAGATAGAGGGCCCGAAGAATCTCGTAAAGAGGCGCCGCTGGTGCTCGGTTTGCAGTCCGACCTCGTGCGCACTTGCACACCGAAATCCAGCTTGGGGCTATGATCGCTGCGCGACAGACTTGAGGGCAGTCCCATGCTGGAGAATCGCTCGATGCCGTCCAGCGGCGTCATCCCGGTGCTGACTTATCCGGATGTGATTGAGGCGAGCAGGTGGCTTTGTGCCGCGTTCGGTTTCCGAGAACGTCTCCTGATAGGAGCTCACCGTGTGCAGCTTCAGGCGGGAACGGGCGCGGTGGTCGTTGCGAGTGGCGCCGCGAGTGAGATGTCGCGCGCCACCGTCTCCGTGATGATCAGAGTCGCAGACGCTGCCGCGCACTTCGTACACGCGAAGACGCACGGAGCGACGATCATCAGTGAGCCAACGGACTATCTCTATGGAGAGCGGCAGTACTCTGCGCAGGATCTCGCGGGCTATGTTTGGACGTTCTCGCAGACCATCACCGATGTCGATCCTGCGAGCTGGGGTGGAGTGCTCAAAGAAGGTTAGGGGCCATTTTGCAGGTTGTTAGTGCGCGCCCGCCCGCTCCATACTTCGCTTCGAAGTCTGAGCCCGCCCCTTTGGTCGGTAGTAGGACTTCCCCGCCCGCCGTAAGGCGGGCTTTTCATTTACGTCGGCCATACGACGATGCCTGGCGGCTCGCCACTTTTCGGTAGGCCGCATAAGCGTTGAGGTCGGCCAGCTGGATAAAGAACGATTCCTTGGAGCGACGAGCGCAACCGCGTTCTTGCTGTCGCCGCGGTGAATGCCGTGTGAGCAGTCCGTGCGCAGGCGCGCAAGTCGATGACGCCTCCCACCGTGACGCCCATCACACTCGGCCCCGCCAGGCCGGGCCGGCTATCGGCCCCCTAGTCCGCTCCCTTAGCGGCACCTTTCCAAACTGTGACCAACGCCCGCCGGGTGGGAAGGCCCGTGGTCCGGGAGTTGCACCCTATAGGGCGTGCGACGGAATACCGACGCCGGGAACAGACAACGGATTTTTGACGACGACGAATGGCCACAGCCACTGCAACCAGCTCCAAGCTCGACCTGAAAGCGCTCCTGCGCTCTGGCATCGGTGTGCCGGTGGGCGTGTTGGCGACGTTGGCGATGGTGATTCTGCCGTTGCCGCCGATCGCGCTGGATGTGCTCTTCACGTTCAACATCGCGCTGTCGCTGATCGTGGTGATGGTGGTGTTCTATGTGCAGCGGCCGCTCGAGTTCGCCATTTTTCCGACGGTCCTGCTGCTCGCGACGTTGCTTCGTCTCGCGTTGAACGTGGCGTCGACGCGTGTGGTGCTTCTCCACGGTCACACGGGCGGGCACGCGGCCGGTAAGGTGATTGCTTCGTTCGGTGAGTTCGTGATCGGCGGGAATTACGCGGTCGGTGTGATCGTGTTCGCAATTCTCACCATCATCAACTTCATCGTCGTGACCAAGGGTTCGGGTCGTATCTCCGAAGTGACGGCGCGGTTCACCTTGGACGCGATGCCCGGCAAGCAGATGGCGATCGACGCCGACCTCAACGCCGGGTTGATCACGCAGGAAGAAGCGCGCACTCGTCGTGGCGAAGTGCGTCAGGAAGCGGATTTCTACGGTTCGATGGATGGTGCCAGCAAGTTCGTGCGCGGTGACGCGACGGCGGGCATTCTGATTCTGGTGATTAATATGTTGGGCGGCCTGGGCATCGGCATGATGGCTCACGGCATGGCTTTCAGCGACGCGGCTCGGACTTACACGCTGCTCGCCATCGGCGACGGTCTGGTCGCACAGATTCCGGCGCTGCTGCTCTCGACCGCGGTCGCGATCATTGTGACGCGCGTCTCAAGTGCGCAGGACATGGGCGGCGAATTGTCGAAGCAGTTGTTCGGTCAGCCGCGGGCGCTGGCGATCGCTGCGAGCTTGCTGGGTGTGATGGGCATCATCCCGGGCATGCCGAACCTGCCGTTTCTGATGATGGCGGCGCTGTGCGGTGGTGGTGCTTATATGCTCCACAAGCGCGCTCAGCAGCAGCCGTCCGAAGAAGAAATGGCCGCTGCGGCCGCCGCTGCAGCTCCGCCGCCGGCGGCGACGGAGTCGAAGGAGCTCACGTGGGATGACGTGCAGCCGGTCGACATCATCGGACTGGAAGTCGGTTATCGACTGGTGCCGCTCGTTGACAAAGCTCAGGGCGGCGATTTGCTCGCGCGCATCCGGGGCGTTCGTCGCAAGCTCACGCAGGATCTGGGTTTCCTGGTACAAACCGTACACATTCGCGACAACCTCGACCTGGCGCCGAATTCCTATCGCATCAATCTGGCCGGCGTGCCGGTGGGCGATGGCGTGATCTATCCCGAGCGCGAGCTCGCCATCAACCCGGGCAAGGTGTTCGGTCGTCTGACCGGTATCGAGACGCGCGATCCGGCGTTCGGTATGGAAGCGGTATGGATCGAGCCTTCCATGCGCGATCACGCGCAGACGCTCGGCTATACGGTGGTCGATGCCAGCACCGTGATTGCCACGCACTTGAGCAATGTAATTCAGACACACGCCCATGAGCTGCTCGGTCATGAGGAAGTGCAGCACCTGCTCAACACGCTCGCGAAAACTGCTCCAAAGCTTGTCGAAGATCTCACTCCGCGACTGCTGCCGCTGGGCACGGTGGTCCGCACCTTGCAAGGTTTGTTGGCAGAGCGAGTTCCGATCCGAAACATGCGCACGATCGTCGAAACTTTGGCGGAGCATGCGGCGCGTACTCAGGATCCGGTGCAGTTGCAGTCGCAAGTGCGCGTCGCTTTGGGTCGGCAAATCGTTCAAGACATCGCCGGGATGTCCACCGAGTTGCCGGTCATCACGCTCGAGCCCGATCTGGAGCAGCTGTTGACGAATTCGCTGTCGGGGACCAACGCCGCGACGCCGGGCCTCGAGCCGGGCCTGGCGGAACGGATGCAGCGTCGCCTGGCGGAAGCCGCGCAACGTCAGGAGCTGACGGGTGAGCCGGCGGTGTTGCTGGTGCCGCCGCAGCTGAGACAGACGCTGGCGCGCTTCATGCGCTCGATCGTGCCGAGCATGCATGTGCTCGCTTGGAATGAGATTCCGGACAACCGCAAGGTGCGATTGGTCACTGCCGTCGGGCGTTGATGTGAGTCGTTGAGAGTAGTTAGCTCGTTATGAAGATCAAACATTATCGTGCCGAAGACATGCGGACAGCGTTGCGCCAGGTGCGCGATGCGCAGGGTCCCGACGCGGTGATCTTGTCGAGCCGTCGCGTGCCGGGCGGCGTCGAAGTCGTCGCTGCCGTCGACTACGAAGGCGAAGACGCTGCGACGGAGCAGTTGGCGGTCGATAGCGGGCTCGTCGATACGTACGGTGCCGAGCGTCGTCAGGCACAAAGCAATGTTTCGCAGGCTGCGCCTGCACGCGCCGTCCAGCATGACCCGGCGTTGTTCAGTGGCGCGTCGAAGCCCCGCACGCAGAGTGCGCCGGCCAATGAATATATGAACGAGCGCGCCGAGCTGGCGCGCCAGTTTGCCGCCCAGGCGCAGCCGCGCGCTCAGCAGACGACGAATCGTTACATCGAAGAGAGCGACGACGGCGCGCAGCGTTACGCGACGGCCGAGCGTTCGCCGGCAAATCGCGCGGGCTCTAACGAGCGCGCTCGCTACGCGACGGAAATGCAGGCAGCCAGCGACCGCGCTCGCTACACGTCTGAGGCACAGACCTCTGCTAGCCGCGCTCGTAACTCTGCTGAGACGCAGGCAGCTAGCGACCGTGCCCGGTACGCCGTTGAGGCCGAGCCGGTGCGCGATATGGATCGGCTCGATCTGATCGACGCGAACAGCGATGTCAACGAAGAGCTCCGCACTCTGCGTCGCATGCTGGAAACGCAGCTGGCGACGCTGGCTTGGAACGATCTTTCCCGTCGCTCGCCGATTCAAACGGAACTGCTCAAGCAGCTGACGCAGCTCGGTCTCGCGCAGGAACTCGCGACGGAAGTCGTGACTCAGATGCCGACGCGTCTCGAGTTGGCCGAAGCGAATCGTCTGGCGCTCGCGCTCCTTGCGCGAAAGATCGAAACGACGGGCGGTGAGCGGTGGATGGATGGTGGCGGAGTCGTAGCGCTCGTCGGTGCGACGGGCGTGGGTAAGACCACGCTGATCGCCAAGCTCGCTGCTCGCTGGGTGATGCGCCATGGCACTCGTGACATCGCGCTGATCTCGACCGATTCCGTTCGCATCGGCGCGCAGGAACAGGTTCAGACGCTCGGTCGCCTGCTCGGCGTGCCGGCCTATGCACTCGATGGCTCGGCCGAGTTGGCCGATGTGCTCGAACATCTCGCCGACAAACGTTTGGTGTTGATCGACACCGCCGGCCTGAGCCCGCGCGATCCGCGCCTCGAACAGGAGCTCAAGCTCTTGGCCGCCGCGAGCAAGCGCATGGAAACGACGCTCGTATTGTCCGCGTCCGCGCAGGCCGGTGCGATCGAAGAAGCCGTCACGCGATTCGCGCCGGCGAAGCCGACCACTTGCGTGCTCACCAAGCTGGACGAAGCAACCAGCCTCGGTGGTGCGATTTCAACATTGATTCGGGCCCGCCTGCCGGTGACGTATGTCAGCGAAGGTCAGCGCGTCCCGGAAGATCTGGCTCCCGCGCGTGCGCATCAGTTGATCGCGCGTGCCGTCGATTTGTCTCGTAAGTCTGGCGCCTCAGCGGATGAGGACTTGTTACGTCGCCGATTCGGCACCGTGGCGCACGCCATCGCATGAACCTGACGACCCGTTCAATTTCTCATCTTTGACGAAGTATCTATGGAATCCATTCAATCGATCGGTCTGCAACGAGCCGCGAATCCCGGGCCGGTGCAGGTGATTGCAGTCACCGGCGGCAAAGGTGGCGTCGGCAAGACCAGCGTGTCCGTGAACCTCGCGACCGCGCTGGCCAGCACCGGCCGTCGCGTGATGCTGCTCGATGGCGATCTCGGTCTGGCCAACGTCGACGTGTTCCTCGGTTTATCGCCGCGCTACACAATGGCTCACGTTTTGAACGGCGAGCGCACGCTCGAAGAAATTATCCTGGAATCGCCGCACGGCATTCAGGTGGTGCCTGGTGCATCGGGGGTGGCCGAGCTGGCTAATCTCTCCGCCGCGGGTCATCTGAGTCTGGTGCAGGCGTTCAGCGCGATCAGCACGCGAGTCGACACGTTGATCGTCGATACGTCGGCCGGCATTGCTCATAGTGTGGTCCAGTTCACACAAGCCGCGCAGCACGTGCTGCTGGTGGTGTGCGACGAACCGGCCTCGATGACCGACGCGTATGCGCTCGCCAAGGTGCTGAGCCGCAACCACGGCGTGAACAAGTTCCAAGTCGTAGCAAACATGGCCCGCTCGCCGGGCGAAGGTGCTGGTTTGTTCGAGAAGCTGCAGAAGGTCACCAGTCGGTTCCTGGATGTCACCCTGGAATATGTTGGGGAAATCCCTGAAGACCCGTATTTGCGCCGTGCGATTCGTGAACAGCGTCCCGTCGTGAGCGCGTTCCCCGCGTCTCCCGCCTCGCGTGCATTCAAGAAATTGGCGCTGAAGGCCGATAAGTGGCCTGTGCCGGAGGGTCCGCGAGGCAACCTCGAGTTCTTCGTGGAGCGGTTGGTGCGCCGTCCCCAGGTCCGCCTGGAGGTGGTGAAATGAGCGGCTTGCGTGCTTACCAGGGCGCAGCCACTGCCCCCAAGACCGATGCTTTGGTCGTCCGTCATGCCGAGCTGGTCAAACGAATCGCCTATCACCTGGCGGGACGTCTGCCGGCCTCGGTCGAAGTATCCGACTTAATCCAGGCCGGCATGCTCGGCCTGCTGGAAGCCGCGTCCAACTATACGGCGGATCGCGGAGCGAGTTTTGAAACGTATGCGGGTATCCGCATTCGTGGCGCGATGCTCGATGCGCTTCGCAAGCTGGACTGGGCGCCGCGCTCGGTACATCGCAAGGCGCGTGCAGCGGCCGCGGCCGTGCGTGAGCTGGAAGCGGAGTTTGGCCGCGAAGCTCGCGATGTCGAGATCGCCGAGAAGATGGGTGTGTCGCTCGATGAGTACCACCGCATCGCTCAGGACGCGGCGAGCTGCCGGGTCGCGAGTCTCGACGATTCGAGCGGCGACGAGGAGTCGTTGCTGGGCCGGGTGGAAGACGAGGGCGCGGATCCGTTCCTCGATGCGACCGAAGACGGGTTTCGCTCGGCGCTGGCCGGCGCGATCAAGGAGCTGCCGGAGCGCGAGCGTCTGGTGATGTCGATGTACTACGACGACGAGCTGAATCTGAAAGAGATCGGCGCGGTGTTGAAGGTGACTGAATCGCGGGTTTGCCAGCTGCACGGACAGGCACTGGTGCGTTTGAAGGCTCGATTGTCGGATTGGCGTGACCGCGTCGAGAGCCGGATCTGAGAGAGGAGAGGCTGAAGTGAGCAAAGATATGAAGTTCCTGGTGGTCGACGACTTCTCGACCATGCGTCGAATCATCAAGAATCTGTTGAACGATCTGGGCTACCAGAACGTGCAGGAAGCCGACGACGGCCAGACCGCGCTGCCGATCCTGCAGGCCGGCGGCATCGAATTCCTGGTCACCGACTGGAACATGCCGGGCATGCCGGGCCTCGACCTGTTGAAGGCGGTGCGCTCCGATCCGAAGCTGGCGAAGCTGCCGGTGCTGATGCTGACCGCGGAAGCCAAGCGCGAGCAGATCGTCGAAGCGGCGCAGGCCGGCGTGAGCGGCTACGTCATCAAACCGTTCACCGCGGTTACGCTCAAGGAAAAGATCGACAAGATCTTGGAGCAGCGCGCGGCCTAAAGCCAGCGCACGCCACAAGCGAACATTGAGCTGACCATCATGACTTCAGGCATAGAAGCGCTACGCAAAGATTACGGTTCGAGCATTGCTACGTTGGCCGGCGCGCTCGCCGCCGGCGACGAGCACTTGTTTCTTTCCGAACTGGATCTGCTCGTGCACAAGCGCGAACGCACGCTGTTCTCCGAGCTGCGTAAGCTGACCGGCGATCTGCAATCCGCGCTGGATCGTTTCAGCGTCGACTCACGGCTGGTGGACCTGGCCGAAAAGGAAGTGCCGGATGCACGCGCACGCCTCGATCACGTGTTGAAGATGACCGACGAAGCGGCTCACCGCACGATGGACCTGGTGGAACAGTGCGGCCCGCTCGCCGATCGCACCTCGCGCAGCGCCGGTGACATCAACGAGATGTGGACCAAGTTCCGCGCTCGCAAGATCGAGATCGATGAATTCCGGGCCATGATTCAGAAAATGGACGCGTTTCTCGCGGCCTCGCGCACCGATATGGATAAAGTGCGCGGCAACCTGACCGAGGTGCTGATGGCCCAGGGCTATCAGGACTTGTCGGGTCAGATCATTCGCGGCGTGATGAAGCTGGTCTCCGAGCTCGAGACCGCGCTGGTGGATCTGGTGCGTCTGTCGCGCACGGGCCCAGGCGCATTGCCGGTCGAGAAGCCGGCGGCGCCCAGCGACGGCATGTCTCGCGGCTTCGGTCCGGCGGTGCCGGGTGTCGACAACGGCCCCTCGGCCAGCAGCCAGGATGACGTGGACTCGTTGCTCGCAGGGCTGGGCATGTAGCAACCCGCGCTGACTGCTCAAGGGCGATCAGTCAGCACGCAGCGACGCAAGTTTAAGAAGGAAGACGAACTCGCCCCATGGATATTCTTTCGCTCATCGGCCTGGTGCTCGCGGCCTGTGCGATCCTCATCGGCGCCGTGCTGAAAGGCGCCGGGATCCATTCGCTATTGTCGGGCGCGGCTTTCATGATCGTGGTGGTCGGCACGATCGCCGCCATCTGTATCCAGACGCCGCTGCACGTGATGAAACGTGCGCTCTCGATTCTGCCGTGGGTGTTCAACCCGCCGACGACCGAGCGCGACACCATGATCAAGAAAATGGTCGAGTGGAGTAACACGGCTCGCAAGCAAGGCTTGCTGGGCCTCGAGTCGTTGATCGAGCGCGAGCGCGACGAGTTCGTGCGCAAAGGCTTGCAACTGGTGGTCGACGGCAGCGAGCCGGAGATCATCCGCAGCGTCATGGAAGTGGACCTGCATACGCGTGAGCAGGCTGACACGCGCGCGGCCAAAGTTTTCGAAGGCATGGGAATTTACGCACCGACGCTCGGCATCATCGGCGCCGTGCTGGGCTTGATGGCGGTGATGCAGAACCTCGCCGATCCGGCCAAGCTCGGTCACGGTATCGCGGCCGCGTTCGTTGCAACGATCTACGGCATCGGTTTCGCCAATCTGTTCTTTCTGCCGGTCGCCAGCAAGCTCAAGGTATCGATCCA
The DNA here is from genome assembly GCF_042651805.1 of Steroidobacter flavus. Classification (NCBI taxonomy): domain Bacteria; kingdom Pseudomonadati; phylum Pseudomonadota; class Gammaproteobacteria; order Steroidobacterales; family Steroidobacteraceae; genus Steroidobacter; species Steroidobacter flavus. Next base: position 8,739 of record NZ_JBHSDU010000002.1, read on the forward strand.
GGGCTTGAGTCAGACGCGCGAGATGGTGATCGAAGGTATGATCTCGATCGCACAGGGCGAGAACCCTCGTAGCATCGAAGCGAAGCTGCAGGGCTACTTGCACTAAGCGACCCAGGAAACATCATGGGCCGCCGTCATCAACACGAAGAGCATGCCAACCACGAAGCGTGGGCCATCCCCTATGGCGACCTCGTGACGTTGCTGCTGGCGTTCTTCGTCGTGATGTACGCCATGTCCTCGGTCAACGAGGGCAAGTATCGAATTCTCTCCGACTCGCTCGTGGCCGCGTTCCGCGGCTCGCCTCGTACGCTGCAACCGATTCAAGTCGGTGAGAAGAGTGTCGGCTCGGGCGCCGATATCAACATGACGATCGTGCAGCAGGCGATGCTCAACGGGCAGCCTCGCAGCATGCTCGAGCCTTCGCCGTTGCAAGTTGCCGATCAGAGTCAGGGCGCTCGTCACGCCGCCGACAATGCTTATGAAGCCGAGCATTCGTCCTCGGCGGTGGCAGAACTGGAAAGCGTCGCTGCCGAAGTCGAGCAGGCGATGGGCGAACTGATCCGCGATCAGATGATCGTGGTACGCCGGCACGGCTTGTGGGTCGAAGTTGAGATCCGCACCGACATCCTGTTCCCCAGCGGTATCGCGAAGCTGTCGGAGGAAGCACAGAACATTCTGAAGCAGCTGGCGCTGACGCTGAAGCCGTTCCCCAATGCGATCCGCGTCGAAGGTCACACCGACAACCGGCCGATCAAGTCCGCCGCGTTCACGTCGAACTGGGAGCTGTCGGCGGCACGCGCGGCCAGCGTGGTGCACCTGTTCACCGACGCCGGCATGGACCCGCATCGTCTGGCGATTGTCGGCCTGGGTGAGTTTCGTCCCGCCTATCCCAACGACACCGAGCAGAACCGTAATCTGAATCGCCGCGTGCTGCTGGTGATTCTGAGCGGTAGCGGCAATCCCGAAGGCGAATACGCCGGCGATCGCGGTCAGCCGGAGGTGGCGCCACCGCCGCCGCCACAGCCACAAGCGCAACCCCAACCCGCAGTCACCACCGCGCAAACCATCGAGCCCCCCGCGTCCCCGGGCGGCAGATAAACTTTCCGTAACGGCGGCGCTTGGAACCGCCGTCGACGCGGCGCGTTATCTGCCAGATCCGCGAAGCAAATCCGCGGAATAACGGAACAAGGCGCTGCAGCGCCTTAAGCGGGTCCATGACTGCATCTCCTCCCCCCTTGTCGATGGGGCACAACACCGGGCGCAATGCGTTTGCGATGCTCGCGTGCCGGATTGGCGCGGACCTGCTCAATTTTCTGTTGTTTCTGGTCGTGTCCCGGCGCTTCGGCCCGGAGGGCATGGGCGAGTACGGTTATGGCTTCGCCCTGGCGGGCCTGGTTTATTACGCGGCGACACTTGGCATCGATGAGTTCGGGGTGCGTGAGTATTCGCGCCTGCCGGTGGAGCGGCGCCCGGCATTGATTTCGAATCTGCTCGGCTCGCAGATCTGCATCGCTGTGGTCGTGACGTTCGTGCTCCTCGGCTACTTATTGATCACGCAGCCCAGACCGACCACGCTGCTGATCATCATCTCGATGACTATTTATCAATTGGGCGCGGCGTTTTCGGCGACGTTGTTCGTGCCGGCCATGGCTCAGCAACAGATGCTGCCGCCGGCATTCATCAATCTGCTCGGCAGGGGTTCCGCTTTCGTCATCACCGGTCTGCTGATCTGGGCGTTCGAATGGTCGCTGCATGCCGCCTCGGTGGCGTTTGCCGCCGGCGGTTTGTTGATGCTGGCACTGGCGTTGCGCTCGGCGGCGGCGTTCAAGGCGCAGCTGCTGCCGAATTTCGCCACCAGCAATGTGCTCGACGGGACGCGGCGGTTGTGGTCGTTCGCGGCGGTGGGGCTGTTAGGTCAATTGTTGAATCGTATCGGCGTGATCGCGTTGTCGCTGCAGTTGGGAGAAGCGGCCGCGGGTGTCTATGCCACCGGGCTCAAATTGGTCGAGGTGGCCTGTCTGCCGCTGGTGTTCATCGGCGTGGCCGCCTATCCGCGCCTGTGCCTCGCGTTCGCGGATCCGGCGGTATTTCGAAGACTGACACGTCAGGGCCTGATCATTGGCACGGCGCTGGCGGTGATATTGGCGCTGTCGATGTATCTGTTGGTGCCGCCGCTGCTGGTGCCGGTGCTCGGCGAGCGGTTCGCAGGCTCCGAAACAATCATCGCGACGATGGCGGCCATCGTGTTCGCGCAGGGCCTGGAAATCGTGCTCGGCCGTCTGATGCTGGCGGCGAATTTGAATGTGGCGCGAGCAGTGCGGATCACCCTGGGCACGCTGGTCTGCGTGCTACTGACGGTTAGCTTTACACCTTTGTTCGGAATTCACGCGACCATCGCCGCGCTGGTTGGCTCTTATCTGTTGGTGGATTTACTCTATTTCGGCAATTTGTCCGGCGCGCTGCGCCGGCGCAGCTACGCTCCCGGCCTGACATGAAACAGTTGACCAAGGTCCTGTTGAAAAGACTCAGTCGCGCGGCGCGACCTTATCTGCAATCGTCCGGGCTGCTGCAGGTCTCGGGCGTGTACAACCATTCGGCCATGGCATGGCAGCCGGGCGCGGAACAGATCGTGGTCCTGGCGCCCCACATGGACGATGAAACGATTGGCTGCGGTGGAACGTTGGCTTTGCATGCCCAACGCGGAGCGCAGATCACAGTGGTGTTCCTCACGGATGGGCGCAATGGCAGCAGTGAGGTAAACACCTTGTACGGCCAGGAACGAAAGCAAAAGCAGCGGGAGCTGATCGAATTGCGCATCACCGAGGCACGGGCGGCGCTACAACGGCTTGGCATCAGTCGCATGGTTTGCCTGGACGCGGAGGACGGCGCGCTCGATAAATGCGACTGGGTGGCGGAGAAGTTGCGCGACGTGCTGTTGAAACATCGGCCGCAGCTCGTCTACCTGCCGTTCTATCTGGAAGAGCATCCGGATCATCGGGCCACGAGTCGTATCTTGCTGGATGCCGTGGCGGGCACGTCGCTCGAGTTCCAGTGCATGGGCTACGAGGTGTGGACGCCGCTGTTCCCGAACTGCCTGGTGCGGATCGACAGCACCATCGATACCAAGAAGCAGGCGCTGCAGGAGTATCGCAGTCAATTGAAACAATGCGACTACCTGCACGCCAGTATCGGCTTGAATGCGCACCGCTCGGCGGGGCTGATGAATCCGCCCGGTTTTCAGGGCGGTTACGCCGAAGCGTTTTATGCGACGCCATTGCCCCAGTACCGCGAGCAATTCACGGCTTATCGTAGGCACTGAGTTGATGTCATGCGCTTAGGGATCATGTTGCGTCACTTCGATCAGCACGAGGGCGGGGTGAAGGTCTACACCCGCGAAGTCGTGCGCTCGCTGATCGAAATCAATCGCCAGCATGAGATCGTGCTGTTGTTTCGGAATCGACAGCGGCTCGGCACGTACCGAGGCATCGACGGCGTGCAGGAAGTGCTGCTGGAAGGCGGCCCGATTCTGTATTGGGATCAGATCAAAGTGCCGCGCGCGGTGAAGAAGCTCGGCATCGACGTGTTGTTCAATCCCAAGTATTCGATTCCGCTGCGGGCGAAGTGCAAGACGTCGTGGGTCTGTCACGGGCTCGACTGGTACGCCATGCCCCAGGCTTCGGCGTTTCTCGATCGAATGAGTCATCGCTATCTAGTGCCGCGCTATGCGGCCAAGGCCGATGCGTTGATCTCGGTGTCCGCCGTCACCACCGATCATCTGCAGAAATATCTGCAAGTGCCGCGCGAGCGGATTCACACGATTTATTCCGGATTGAACGAGGGCTTTCGCACGCGGCTGTCGCAGGCCGAGCTGGAACAGGTTCGCCAGCGCTTCTCGTTGCCGCCGCGCTTCCTGTTGTACTGTGGCGCTGTCTATCCGCCGAAGAATTTCACGCGCTTGATCCAGGCGTACGCCAAGGTCGGTCCGGCGCAAGGCATCCCGCTGGTGATCGCCGGCGGCGGCAATCGCTATCTGTCCGAGCACGAGCTGCACGAGCCTGAGCGTCAGAATATTTCCGAGTGGGTGAAATGGCCGGGCTGGATCGAGAACAAGGATCTGCCCGCGTTCTATCAGATGGCCGAAGGTCTGTTGTTGCCGTCGTTATACGAGTCGGTCGGCATGCCCATCATGGAAGCGATGGCGTGCCGTTGTCCGGTGCTCACGTCGGATCGCTTCGGCACCAAGGAGATCTCCGGCGATGCCGCGTTGCTGGTCGACCCGGAATCGGTGGACGCGATCGCCGCGGGCATCGATCGCTTGCTCAACGACCGGCAGCTGCGTGAGACCAACATCGCGGCGGGCCTGGCGCGTGCCGAGCGGTTCTCCTGGACCCATACCGCCAGCGAATTGCTGGGCGTTCTGGAAAGCCTGTAGCATCGTCCCACTGCAGTTGAACAAACTGCGCACTACCAGGCGGGGGATGCCATGCGCGTTCTGGAAACCGAGAGGCTGGTGCTGCGGCGGCTGACGCTCGACGACGCTGAATTCATTTTCAGGCTGGTCAACGAGCCGGCATGGCTGCGCTACATCGGCGACAAGCACGTGCGCAATCTGGACGATGCGCGCAACTATCTACGCACCGGGCCGCTGGACATGTACGAGCGCTTCGGCTTCGGCATGTTTTGCGTCGAGCTGAAAGCGACCGGCGAGGTGGTCGGCTCGTGCGGCTTGCTGAAACGGGATATTTTGCCGGATCCGGATATCGGCTATGCGTTCCTGCCCGAGCATTGGGGCAAGGGGTATGCGCTGGAAGCCGCGGCCGCCGTGCTCAAGTATGGCCATCGCGAGCATCGTTTGCCGCGCATCCTCGCCATCACTTCGCCCGACAACGAGCGCTCGATCCAGGTGTTACAGAAGTGCGGCATGCATTTCCAGCGCTTCATCGAGATGGCGGAAAAGGATCAGGTGAAGCTGTTCGCGCTCGAGTTCGTCGGCTGAGGCTCAACGTCGCCGGCCGAGCACGGCGGCGAGACTTTGATGCGTGAAGGGCTTGCGGATGCGCGGGACCTGCGCGAGCTCTTCGGGGAAGGCTTCGTTCTCCCCGTAGCCGGTCATGAATGCGAATGGCACGCCGAGCGCGAGCAGCCGGTTCGCAATCTCGAAACTGGTCTCGATCCCCAAGTTCACATCCAGCACCGCGAACTCCGGCGTGCGCTCGTCGATCATCTCCAGCGCGGCGCTGACGTTGCTCGCGGTGCGCACTTCACGAGCCCCGACTCTGCGAATGGCATCTTCGGCGTCGAGCGCGATGATGAAGTTATCTTCCACCAGCAGGACATCCTCGGGGGCGAGCATCTCTTCGGTAGCGATCGCCGCCGCGTCGGGTTGCGTCGACGTCTTGTCCACCCGGCGCACGTAGTCGCTCGGAATGAGGAAGCGGGCTTGCACGCCGGCCAGCTCGAAATAGATCTGCGCCTCGCCCTTGAGATCGAAGGGAATGGTTCGCTCGATCACTGCGCTACCGAAGCCGCGCCGGCTCGGTGCCTGGACCGGTGGGCCGCCCCGTTCGCGCCAGTCGATGATGAAGTTGTTTGCATCGTCCAGCCGCGTTTCGATAGTGACCGTGCCTCGCCGGTCGGTCAGTGCGCCGTATTTGGCGGAGTTCGTAATGAGCTCGTGAATCACCAGCGCCACCGCGTTGAACGCTTGCGGCTGCAGACGTGCGTCGGGCCCGACCAGTTGCACGCGCCTGGCGCCGCCGTTCAAGTAAGCGGCCGCTTCCGATTCCACCAGCACGCTGAATAGCGCGGGCCCCCATTGATCCGCCGTGATCAGATCGTGCGCGCGAGCCAATGCCTGAATGCGGGATCCAACCACGTCCATGAATTGCACGGAGGTCAGATCGGGGTCGCGGCTTTGATTGATCAGGCCACGGATCAGGCTCAGGATGTTTCGTACGCGATGATTGAGCTCGGCGATCAGCAGATCCTGCCGTTGCATCGCGCGGCGCCGTTCTTCCTCGGTTTGATCGGACAGGCGCAGAATCACTTCGAGCAGGCTGATGCGCAGACCGTTGGCGATGCGTCGATCGGCCTCGGTCCACGGCGCCGATTGACCCGTGACCGTCTCGCGCCACAACTCGAAGCTCTTGCGCGGCGTCAGCCGATCGCCGAGCGGGCCCGCTGTGACGGGCTTGTTCGGATCGCCGGCCCAGTTGACGGTGCGTGCCACTTCGCGCCGGAAGAAGATCAGATAGTCGCGAGGCAGCCTGGAAAGCGGCATGACCAACATGCCGGCGGCGCGCTCCTGAAACTCGGCGGCCTCCGGATAGACGACACGAATTTCGTTGGTGGCGTAGTTATCCGACGAGGCGAGCTCAGTTCGCAGGTGCTGGATCAAGCCGGCGAACTGCGGCGGCTCCGGTGTCATGCCGTGCAATGTAACCTGGCTGCCGAGCGACAGGCCGACACCGTCGCAGGTCAACTGATCGGCGATATCATCCAGATGTTTGATGATGCCTTGAGCGCGGTTCTCTTCGCCCACCATGTCCTGCACCAATCGATTGTGCAGCTCACGGGCGCGATTCTCGTAACCGCTTTCGGCCTCGCGCTCGCGGTTCTCCATCAGCAGCGAGAACATCTGTCCGAACAGCTCGGCGGCCGTGCGCCGCTCGAAGCTGACGTGCAGTGGGCCGTGGTGATGGCAGGCGAACAATCCCCACAACCGTCCTTCTCTGAGAATCGATACCGACATGGACGCGCGCACGCCCATATTGCGCAGATATTCGAGATGGATGGGCGACACGCTGCGTAACACGCTCTGCGACAGATCGAGCGGCTTGCCGCCGCATTCGGGCGCCGACTGGATGGGCGAGGGCACGGCCTCGATGTCGGGGATGATTCGCAGCCAGTTGCGTTCGTACAGCACTCGCGCCTGGCGAGGAATATCGCTGGCCGGGTAGTGCAGGCCGAGGAACGATTCGACGCCGGCGTGCGTCGACTCGGCGATGACTTCGCCGGAGTCGTCATGGGCGAAGCGATACACCATCACGCGATCGAAACCCGTCAAAGCTCGCAGCTCCCGGGCGGCGACCCGACTCAGCGTGCGCGCATCGCGCATGCCCTGCACGCGATTCATCATGCCTCGAACCAGCGCGCTCGCGTTCACTGAGCTGTCGGCGACGCTGGGCTCGCATTCGATCACGACCAGGCCCTCCAGCGTGTGCACGGCGAGGTCGAAGCGGCGGAGCGAGTCGTCGATATGAATGCCGAACAGCCGGGCGGCGGTGCCCGTCATGTTCACGATATGCAGCTGATTGCGCAGTGTATGGATGGCGTCGGCATGGATGAAATTCAGTAGCGAGCGACCGAGCATGTCGGCCGGTGCAACTTTCAGCCAGTCAGCGACGTTGCTGGATACGCGCTGCACGAACCAATCGGGCGTCGAGACGGCCAGCAAGAATCCGAAAGGTTGAATGGCGCCGAGCAGGTGAATGGGCTCACGGTCGCAATTGGTGAGATCAACGCAGGTGCCGATCGGTGCGCCAGGACTAGTCATCGCTGGATTCTAAGAGTGTTGAGGCTCGAAGTGGACTGCGTATGTTAGAGACGCAGCGCCGACGACTGTGTCCAAAATTGTACAGTTCTTTCCGACAAAAACAGCCAGGGGAAGGGGGCGATGACGGCGGACCGACGACCGGACAATTATCTGTTGCGGCTGCTGAGCGAGCCGGATTTCGCATTGTTTCAGCGGCGCGTCGACTGGTTCGGCGCGCACGCCGGTCAAGTGCTCTACAGCCCGGGCGATTCGATCGGGACTGTCTATTTTCCGTGTGGCCCGAGCGTCGCATCATTCCGGGTGGTTACCGAAGAAGGGCAAGAGATCGAGACCGTGCTGGTCGGCAAGGAAGGCGCGGTTGGCGGCATCGTCAGTCATGGCGACGTGCCCGCGTTCACTCGCATCGTGGTGCAGTTCGGCGGCCCCTTCCTACGCTTGCGGCTCGAGGACCTGCAGGCTATCCAGCAGCAGTCGAGGTATGCCGCGCATCTGTTCGCCCGTTACGCTGACTGTCTGCTGGCGCAGATCTTTCAGTCCACCGCCTGCAACGCTGCTCATTCCATCGAGCAACGGCTCGCCAAATGGATCATCGACGCGATGGATCGGCGCGACGACCGGGACCTGCCGTTGACTCATGCACAGCTGGCCGCGATGGTGGGCATAGGAAGAAATTATGCCAGCCGGCTGTTACAGGTGTTTCGCGAGGCTGGCTTGATCCGGACCCGTCGTGGCGGCCTGCAAATCACCGATCGAGCCGGGCTCGAGCAGCGCGCCTGTCGCTGTCACAACGCGGTCAAACAGCACTTCCGACGCGTGTTGTTAGGGGTCTACCCTAACGCCCGGCCGATAACGTAAAGAAATCCGGCGCCGACATTTTTTTGAGCTGCGCCGCGCAAGGGCGCGCGGAACTCATGCCAGAATAGCGGCCAAAAGCGCCCTTCGAGCTGCATGTCGACCGAACCCATCTTTCCCAAGCTCCGCATCGGCTCGCGCCTGGGGCCTTACCGCCTGATCGAGTTGATCGGTCGTGGCGGCATGGGAGAGGTGTATCAGGCCGAGCGCGCCGACGAGCACTACGATTCGCGCGTGGCCATCAAGCTGGTGCGCGTCGATCACGATGCCTCGCGGGTCGCCTGGCGGTTCCGTTCCGAACGGCAGATCCTCGCTCAGCTGGAACATCCCAACATCGCACGTCTGATCGACGGCGGGGCGACCGAAGAGGGCGTGCCGTATCTGGTCATGGAGCTGATCGCCGGTCAGCCCATCGACGTGTATTGCGAAGAGCGCCATCTCACCGTCGAGCAGCGAGTGCGCTTGTTCCTGCAGGTGTGCGCGGCGGTCAGCTTCGCGCATCAACGGCTCGTCGTGCATCGGGACTTGAAGCCCGGCAACATCCTGGTGACGGCCGAAGGCACGGTGAAGCTGCTGGACTTCGGCATCGCCAAGCTGCTCGAAACCGAGCCAGCCACGACACCATCGGACATGACGGCGACCCACGTGCGCGTGATGACGCTGGAATACGCGAGTCCGGAGCAGGTTCGTGGCGATCCCATCACCACTGCCAGCGATGTCTATTCGTTGGGTGTGGTGCTGTATCGACTGTTGACTGGTCGCAGCCCTTACCGCGAGGACAATGCCGCCGAGCGGGCCGTGGAAATTCTCAGCGACTCCGCGCCCAGCAAGCCGAGCACGGCCGTCAACGAAACTCGCGTCCGAACAGCGGAGGGCGAGACAGCGCCGCAAGCGCAATTTGCCCGCAAGCGAGTGCGACGCGCGTTACAGGGCGATCTCGACAACGTGCTGCTGATGGCTTTGCGCAAAGAACCGGAGCGTCGCTACGCCAGCGTCGGTCAGTTCGCCGAAGACTTGCGCAATTATCTCGACGGCATGCCGGTGCGAGCACGCGGCGACTCGCTGAGATATCGCGCCAGCAAGTTCATGAGTCGTCACAAATATGCGGTGACGGCGGCGTTGCTGGCGACGCTCGCGCTGGTGGCGGGCATCGTGACCACCACGTGGCAGGCACGCATTGCGGCCGAGCAGACGCTCATCGCTCAAGAAGAAGTGAGAAAGACGCGCGCGGTGCAGTCGTTCATGACCGCCTTGTTTGAAAAGAACACGCGTTTGCAGCCCGACGCGCTCAAGGCCCGCAATATGCCGGTGCACGAGCTGTTGGTGGCGGCAGGCGACAAAGTCCTGCACGAGTTCAAGGACACGCCGGCGGTGCACATGGAAGTCATGAACACCGTCGCGCGACTGCTCATCGATATCAACGAGTTCGAGCGGGCCAGTGCGCTATCGCGTGAGTCGGTGAAGATCGCGCGCGAGCAGCATCTCACCGACAGTGATGCCTACGTCGATGCATTGATTGGCGTTGCCTTCGCCGGCCGATTGCTCGGTCGGGGCGAGGAAGCGGCCGAGAGTCGTGACGAGGCGTTGCGAGTACTCGATGCCCGCAACGATCAAACATCGCTGCTGCGAGCACGCGCGCTTGGCACGACGATCGCGCAGTTCTCTCCCGACCCCATGCGGGAGATTCAACTCATGTCCGCGGCAGTGGACCTGTTCAAGGCGCGGTATCCGAACGATCCCGGTCACTTCAACTCGGTGTATGCGCTCGGTCAGTTGTACCGGACCCAGGGCGACATGCCCACGGCCGTCAAATATTTCCAGGCCGCTATCGAAGTGTTTCAACAGTCGGGCCTGCAAGCCTACAGCGATCTGGGCGCGAGCTACGCGTGGGCGGCGTTCTGTGAGATGCAGTTGGGCTGGGTCGACGATGCCTTGCGCGATTATGAGAAGGGCATCGGGCTGTTGCGCCAGCATGCCGGCGACGTTTCCATCTACACGCGCATTCATCTGGGCCTGTACGGTCAGGCGCTGCATCAAGCCGGCAAGACCAAACAGGCGCACGAATATTTCGATATGGTGCTGACGCCGGAGCATGTCGCGCATCCGACCGCCGTCGAATTCGATACTGCGGTCTACAAAGCGCACGGCCTGCTAGAGGAAGGACACGCCGGGCAGGCGCTGGCCGTGCTCGAACCGTATAGCAAACAGTGGCTGGAGTTCGGCAAGCGCTTCGTTCCCAACGGCATTCAGTATTTAGCTGTGCGTGCCCGTGCCTTGGCTTCACAGGGCAAGGTGGCCGCCGCGAAGGCCGAGCTGACGCACGTGGCCGAGTTGCCGCCGTTCTATGGCTATCCGGCGCAGAAATCGGATCGTTATCTCGCCGCCGTCATCGACGTCGCCCTCGCCGGCAACGATTTGCCTACTGCGCGGGCGGTGTTGGCGCAGGGGCCGATCGAAGTTCCCAAAGAGTTCGACCTCGACTATCTGCAGCTGGCGCTCGACGGCGCACGTTTGAAACTCCGCATGGGCGATACGCACGGCGCCATCGAGCTGGCCGACCCGGCGCTGGCCCATTTGCGCGAGCATGGGGGGCCGTCGAACTTCGCCTTCCTACGGAAAGAGCTACAACAAGTGCGCGATGCGGCCGGCCGCGGCGGCGAATAGGTAACGTCCAGGATGGCATCGGCATCGCGTTGAGTTTGTGCTCAACCGATGAACCAGGCTGCCGTGCTCGACCGCAAGCATCTGCTCGAAATGACCGACGGCGATGCGGAGTTCGAGCGCGAGCTGATCAGTGCATATCGCGACAGTGCCCAAGGTACGCTCGCCCGGCTTCGAACGGCGTTGTCGGCCGGCCAATTAACCCAGGTTATTCGCGAAGCGCACTTCTTGAAGGGCGCCAGCTTGAATATCGGGGCGACCGCGATGGCCCGATGTGCCGGCGCCATCGAGCAGGCGGCACGCGCCGGCGACCTGACGCTGGCCCGCGAGCAGTCGGAGCAGCTCGATGCCCAGGAGGCGGCGTTGTGGGCGGAGCTCGATCGGCTGTAGGTGTTCGCCGGGACGGCCGCGCCAGAACGTTAACCGGTTCGCAAAAGCAGCCTTTGCCGCCTCGGTGGCAAGGGCCGGCCGGAGGGCGGTGGCACGCATCCTGCTCCTTTCCTGTCGGGACCTGAGGCTCGCGCCAAAGGTTTGACGCCATCTGACGGGAGTCGCGATGTTTGAAATTCTGCCCAATCCCTCGCTGGAAGCCGTGCTGATCGCCGGCCGTGCCGTCCTGCTGATCGGCGCGTTCTGGATTTTCGCGTTGGCGTTTACGCGCTGGCGTCGGGCCGACGAGCGGGATTCGCAGGCACTGCGGGATCAACTCGACCGCGCCTTCACTGAAATGCGCACCCTGCACGAGACCGTGACGGTCATGAGCGCACGCATCGAAGCGATGAGCGAGCGCGCTGAAACGGATTCGCGCCGTCCGCAACTGCCGGCCGTCGTCGCCAACGCGCAGGCGCGCGGTTATGACCTGGCGCTGCGTATGGCGAAGAACGGCTCGGCCGTCGAAGATCTGGTGTCGAACTGCGGCATCACTCGTCATGAAGCCGAATTGCTCACTCGTCTGCACGCCGCGAAGTCACAACCGGAAGTCGCCGCCTGGCAGGCTCGTCAACAGCAGCAGGTTGCCCAGGCTCCGCAACAGCAGGCGCCGGCGCCGCAGCCCACGGGCCGCAAGCGCGGCTCGCTGTTGAGCGTGGTCAGCTAAAGCGCGAATAACCCAGTGCCGGCAGTCGCGCGGTCTGGGAAGTCTGTTCTTCAGGCCGTGACGAGCTCGCCGGCGGCGGGCTCTTGCCTGCGATCGACCAGGCGAACGCGAGTACGTGCGCAACCGCCACGTACAGTTCTTTGGGAATTTCCCGGCCGATATCTAATTTAGACAACGCGCCAGCGAGCGCCGCGTCCTCTTGCAGAGGAACGTTGTGCTCGCGGGCGGTCTCGACGATCTTTTCCGCGATCTGACCGACGCCTTTGGCGACGACGCGAGGGGCGCCACCGCCACTGACGTTGTAGTGGAGCGCGACTGCGATCGGTGGTTTGGGACGTTCATTCATGCTCGTACGTCCAATAAGCGCGCGGGACGAGCGCCGGTATCGCCGACCGGCATGCCGTGCAAACAAACGACTCGATCGATCTCGAGTCCGGCATCGCGCAGAATGGCTTCGAGCTCGCCGGCGTGCGCGGCCAGCGCATTCACAATAGATGGCGATTCGGCTCGCAGCTGCACGCCGATACGGTGGCCGGTCAACGTCACTTTCGCATGCAACGCGCCGACCTGGCCCAGATCCATGGCAGCTTCGACGCTCCACGAATCGCCGCCGCCCTGGCGTTTACGGGATTCATCGTGCTCGACGCGCAGGCGGAGCATTGAGGCACGATCGTCGTGTCGCACCGGCAGCTCGATCAGCATCGACTGCATCGCCGGATCCGGCGTCGTGTTGGTGATCTGTGTCGTCGTGAGGCGCGCGATTGCGCCTTCAGTCTGACGTGACAATTCATTGAGCTGCTGCTCGGTCCCGTCGATCATCGAGAACGTCGCCGGCGCTGCATTCAGCGAGGTCAACGGACCGCGAGCCGTCGGAGGCGCCGCATCCATCGCGATATCCGAACGAGCTGCGTTGGGGCGCGCACCGCTTTCGCGCAGCGTGCGGCTCAATGTGAGCATCAACGCTTTCAAATCATTCACCAGCACTTTGGGATCGGCCGCGCCGCGCGACGCATCGGCGAGATTCGCTTCTAGAAAAGTGCCGGAACGCTGGATCGCGTTGGCCAGTGTTTTAGGGTCGCCGAGGGATTCCGCATCAGGCAAAGCCTGCCACAGTTGTGCTGCGGCTTGCGTCACGGCCTTCGGCAGTTCCTCCGCGCCATTCTTGCCTTGGGCGAGCCAGGAAAGATTGGCGAGCATGAGCGCAGGGCTTTCCTGGCGAGGCACGAAGCGACGCATGGCATCGGAAACGACGGTGGCTTCCGCATCTGCGGTCACAGCGGTGGCAGAAGACAGAGTCTCCAACGCGAGCACCGGGCTGTTACGCAGTACGCGCACATTTAATACCTCGCCATTCGCCGGACCGGCGCTGTTGCCGGAAGCGAGGCGGGCGTTGTGCCGCTGACCGCCGATGTCGAGAAACAGCTGACCGCTGGCAGCGTCGCGCACGGCAATAGCCTGCAGGAGCGCGCCAACGCGCCACTCCGACAGCAGGCTCGGGTTGGTGCTCCCGGCCGGGCTGGTACTGCGAAAGTCCACCAGGTCGATACGCATGAATGAGTCACTCGTGCGACGTGCAGTTGCAACGTGAACTGCTTCACCAATTTAACGGCAGGGAATCCCCGAGCTTTAGCCTGCCACGGTTAAGTAGTGCGACGTGGCTCACCTAAAGCTGACCCCTGATATGCCGATATGAATCCCGAATCTGTGAAATCAGTACTACGAGTCCCTTAAGCAGCGTCATGAAAACAACTAAGCGTAAACGTGCCACCAAAGCCGCATCGGTCACCGAGGCGACGGGCGGGGACGTTATCAGCGCTGACGTGCCGGTCGCTGCCGCTGTCGTCGAGGCCGCTATGGAATCTGCCGTCGAATTGAGCCCGACCGCCGTTGAAGCGCTGGTCGCTGAGTCGGTGGTCGACGCGTCGGTTGAGCAGGTCGCTGCAGCCGTTGCGGCTGAAGCGGTCGCCGATGTTTCCAGCGAGCCGATCGCCGAAGCTGCGCTCGAGCAGGTTGCCGAAGTCACTTCTGAAGAAGCGGTCGCCGCCGAGCCGGTGGCGGAAGAGACAGTCGTCGCCGAAGCGGCCGCCGAGCCCGCCGTCGTCGGCGATCCCATCGTGGTGCTGGCTTCCAACTGCAGCGTGAAAGATGCCGCTGCCCTCAAGACTTCTTTGAGCGCTTTCTCGAATCACGGCGACGCCGTGACTGTCGATGTGAGCGCCGTCGAACGTGTCGATACCGCGACCATGCAGTTGCTGTGCGCCTTCGTGCGCGATCGCAGCGGTCGTAACCAGAGCGTCGCGTGGCGCGGCGAGTCGGCTGCTCTGCAGGATGCAGTGCGCCTGCTCGGCGTCGGCGAGCTGCTCGGCTTCGAGACAAAAGGAGTTGCCGCATGACGCGGATACTGGCCGTCGACGATTCTCCTTCGATGCGCGACATGGTGCGCATCGCGCTGACCAGCGCGGGCTTCGATGTGACTTCGGCCAGCGATGGTCAGGAAGCGCTCGATATCGCGCGCCAATCGGGTTTCGACCTGGTGCTCTCGGACGTCAACATGCCGGTGATGGATGGCATCCAGCTGATTCGGGCGCTGCGCGCCGAATCCGCCTATCGCCACATTCCCATTTTGATGCTGACCACCGAAGCGGGCCCGGACCGTAAAAAAGAAGGCAAGGACGCCGGGGCCACCGGCTGGATCGTCAAACCTTTCGATCCGGCACAACTGGTGGCGACTATGCATCGCGTGCTGAGGTAAATAAGAGTGGCCATCGATCTCGCTCAATTCCACGACGCCTTTTTCGAGGAGAGCTTCGAAGCGCTCGACTCGATGGAGGCAGCTCTGCTCAAGCTCAACCTCGGCGCCCCCGAGCCCGAGTTGATCGGTACGATTTTCCGCGTCGCTCACTCCATCAAGGGGGGCAGCGCGACCTTCGGCTTCTCCGAAGTGGCCTCGTTTACTCACACTTGCGAAACCTTGCTCGACGAGCTGCGTGCCAATCGCATGCAGGTGACCCGTCACGTCACCGATCTGCTGTTGAAGTCAGTGGACGTGATGCGCGAGATGCTTCGCTCGGTGCAGCGTAAGGAACCGATCGACGCGCAGAAAGTCGCCGATCTGCAGTTCGATCTCGAGCTTGCGATCGCGCAGAAGAATCAAGCTGCGCCTGCCGCGCCTGCCGCCGCTCCGGTCGTCGAAGCCGCTCCGGCGGTCGCCGTCGAAGCTGCGAAGCCGGGCTTTGCACATCGCTGGCGCATCAGCTTCCGTCCGTATCCGCAGCTGTTCGTGCACGGTAACGATCCGTTGCGCATGATCCGTGAGCTGAGCGAGCTCGGTGAGCTCAGCGTCAAGCTCGATGGCAATGCGTTGCCGTCGCTCGAAGAGCTCGAGCCGGAAAGCTGCTATCTCGCCTGGGATCTGACCCTCGACACCGAGGCCGCTAAGGAAGTGGTCAACGGCGTGTTCGATTGGGCCGAGGGCGATTGCGATCTGAAGATCACTGAGGAAGAAGTGCCGGTGCAGGCCGCCGCGCCTGTGGCCGCCGCCGCTCCGGCGCCGGAAGCCAAACCTTCCAACGTAGTAAACATTGCGGATGCCAAGCCCGCCGAAGCGCCGAAGGACGCGCCGCATCCGGCCGCTGCAGCCGCGGTCCACGAAGGACCGAAGGCTAGCGGGCCGGCCGACGGCGGCTCGATCCGCGTCAGCACCGAGAAAATCGACGAGCTGATGAACACGGTCGGCGAGCTGGTGATCACGCAGTCCATGCTGACGCAGCTGGGCTCGAAGTTCACCGGTCACGTCGCCGAGCAGTTGCGCTCGGGTCTGGCGACCCTGGAAAGAAACGTTCGCGAGCTGCAGGAAAGCGTCATGCGCGTGCGCATGTTGCCCATCAGCTTCGTGTTCAGCCGCTTCCCGCGCATGGTGCGCGACCTGAGCGGCCGCCTCGGCAAGCATGTCGAGTTGAAGATGACCGGCGACCAGACCGAGCTCGACAAGACGGTCATGGAAAAGATCGGCGATCCGCTGGTGCACCTGGTGCGTAACAGCGTCGACCACGGCATCGAAATGCCCGACGTGCGCGCGGCCGCTGGCAAGTCGCAGACCGGCACCGTGTTCTTGAACGCTTATCACAAGGGCGGCGCCATCACCGTCGAAGTGGGCGATGACGGCGGCGGCTTGAACAAGGACCGCATCCTGAAGAAGGCGCGGGAGCGCAATCTGATCGGCCCGAACGAAACGCTTTCCGACGACCAGATCTACGAGCTGATTTTCATGGCGGGCTTCTCGACCGCCGAGCAGACCACCGACATTTCCGGCCGCGGCGTCGGCATGGACGTGGTGCGCAGGAACATCAAGGAGCTGGGCGGCACGATCGAAGTGCGCTCGGAGTACGGCAAGGGCTCGCGCTTCATCATCACGTTGCCACTGACGCTCGCGATCGTGGACGGTCAGTCGGTGGCGGTGGGCGGCGAAACCTACATCGTGCCGCTGATCACCATCATCGAGTCGCTGCAGTTGAAGCAGGGCATGGTGAATCGCGTCGCCGGTCAGGGCGAAGTGTTCTGGTTCCGCGATGGCTACGTGCCGGTGGTGCGCCTGCATGAAGTGTTCGGCGCCACGCCGCGCACGACTCAGCTGCACGAGGGCTTGATCATGGTCGTGGAAGGCGAGGGCCGCAAAGTCGGCTTGTTCGTCGACGACCTGCTCGGTCAGCAGCAAGTGGTCATCAAATCTCTGGAAACGAATTTCCGTCGAGTCGACGGTGTGTCCGGCGCGACCATCCTTGGGGACGGCGCCGTGGCATTGATTCTCGACGTGCCGGGCTTGATCCGAGTGGCAACGCAGAGGCTGGCTGCGTAACGCAGCCGCCTCGCACGGCTGCCTGGCCAGGCAGCTCGCGATCGGATCGACGGCACGGGGCGCCCAACGGATTGCCCGGGCGCGGTCTGGTTTTTGTTTGGGGTTCACAAAAGCAAGTTGGGGCTCAAGAGCGAGCTAAGGAATCGATCGTATGAACACGTGGAATATTTCGGTGAAGGCCAAGCTGTTCGCAACCTTGGCGTTGGCGGGGGTCGTGATGATCCTGGTCGGCGTCATCGGGTTGAGCGGCACTAAATCTTCCAACTCCGACCTGGACGCGATTTTCTCAAATCGCTTCATGCCCACGGGCTGGGTCGGCGCCATCGAGACGAACGAGCGTGCGGTGCTCGAGAAGGCCGAGGAAGTCGTCATTCGACAGGATGCGGCATCGGTCAAGGCTGCGCTCGATCTGCTCCAGGAACGTCAGGGCGAAGTGAAAGAGCTGCTCGCAAAGCTCGACGCCACCGAGCTGACCGATAAGGAGCGCCAGATCGTCGAACAGTTCCGCGGTCACGGCGCCGACGTGCTCGGCCGGGTGCAGGAAGCGCTGCTCGCGGCACAGTCGGGCAACTTCAGCGCCGCGGAAAGCGCGCTGATCGAGAAGGCCCGCCCGGCCTACGAGAAGCTCAACGGCGCCGGCGACACTCTGCTCAAGACGCAGATCGAAGTGGCGCAGCAGATGCGCACCGAAGCGGACGCGTCGTTCAAGAAGTCCAGCGCCTTCATCATCGGCGCCATCGTGGTCGGCATCGGCTTGTCCGGTCTGCTCGGCCTGCTGATCATCCGCTCCATCGTCAGCACGTTGAACACGGCGGTGAACATTGCCGACCGTATCGCCAGCGGCGAGCTGGGCAACGACGTGCGTGTCGACAGCCGCGACGAGCTGGGTCGCCTGCTCGAAGGCCTCAAGCGCATGGACGGCAAGCTGGTTGAAATCGTCGGCGGCGTGCGCGGTAGCGCGGATGCGGTTGGCGCGGCGGCTCGTCAGCTGTCACACGGCAACGACGATCTGTCTCAGCGTACGCAGGAACAGGCGGCCGCTCTGGAAGAAACCGCTTCCAGCATGGAGCAGATGACCGCGACGGTGAAACAGAACGCGGACAATGCGCGTCAGGCGAATCAGCTGGCGGTGGGTGCTCGAGAACAGGCCGAAAAGGGTGGAGCCGTCGTGCAGCGTGCGATCGCCGCGGTGGGCGAGATCAACAACTCGAGCCGCAAGATCGCCGACATCATCGGCGTCATCGACGAGATCGCGTTCCAAACGAATCTGCTCGCGTTGAACGCGGCCGTCGAAGCGGCGCGTGCCGGCGAACAGGGCCGCGGCTTCGCGGTGGTCGCGACCGAAGTGCGCAACCTCGCGCAGCGTAGCGCCAGCGCTGCGAAAGAAATCAAAGGTCTCATCAACGACTCCGTCGACAAGGTCAAGGTCGGCTCGGAGCTGGTGGATGAGTCCGGCAAGACGCTCTCCGAGATCATGGAAAGCGTCAAGAAGGTCACCGACATCGTCGCCGAGATCGCGGCCGCGTCCGAAGAACAATCGGCGGGTATCGAGCAGGTGAACAACGCCGTCAGCCAGATGGACAACGTCACACAGCAGAACGCTGCGCTGGTGGAAGAGGCGTCCGCGGCCAGCAAGTCGATGGAACAGCAGTCCGGCACGCTGGTCACGCAGATCGGTTACTTCCGCCGCTCCGACGGCAGTGGCATCACGGGTTCGGGCTCGCATACGCATGCGGCGCCGGCCAATTCGACGGAAAGCGTGCGCCAGGCATCTCCGGTCACTCGTCCGCGTCCGCAGGCCGTCCGTAAGGCCGGCGCGAAGCCGAAGGCCGTTGCCTCGTCACCGGCGCCTCTGGCCCGCGCCAGCGGCGACGACAGCCAGTGGAGTGATTTCTAGTTCTCAGTTTCGGGCGCCGGTCACCGGCGCCCGACGCACGGTCGATGCAGTGAATGTCTTACTCATCCCGCACCGATAAACGCCGATACATCTTTTGAGAGCTGTCACTGACGCAGGCCGGTTGCCGGCGACAACAACGACAGACAGGTAGGAGATTCGTTTCATGACCAATCAAGTTGCCGCGCAGATCGATGCCGCCGCTGCCGGTTCCAACCAGATGCTGACCTTCACTCTGGGCGAAGAAACTTACGGCGTGGACATTCTGCGAGTTCAGGAAATTCGCGGTTGGCAGCCGGTCACGCGCATTCCGCAGGCGCCCAGCCACGTGCTCGGCGTGTTGAACCTGCGCGGCTCGATCGTTCCGATCGTCGACCTGCGCATGCGCTTCAACCTGCAGCATGCCGAATACACCCCGCTCACGGTCATCATCGTGTTGACGGTGCAGTCGGCGACCGGTCGTCGCGACTTCGGCGTGGTGGTCGATGGCGTCTCCGACGTGATCGACGTGGCTGCCAGCGACGTGAAGCCGGCGCCGGAGTTCGGCGCGCACGTCAGCACCGAATTCATCGAAGGTTTGGCTTCTGTGTCGGGCCGCATGGTGATGCTGCTCGACATCGATCAACTGATCGGCGCGGATGTCACGGGAGTGGCACTGAGTCCAGCGGCTTAATCGATGAATAAGTGAGTAACGGCTCGCGAGGGCCACCTTGCGAGCCGTTGGTCACAGACGAATTGTCCATATGCCGACTCTAGCTTCATCCGCTTCCTCCGCCGACTCCGCGCATTATGGACCTCAGCTCGGCGACGCCGAGTTCGACTTCATCCGCCACGTGGTCGGCGAGAACGCCGGCATCGTGCTCGGCCCCAACAAGCGCCAGCTGGTGCAGGGGCGGCTGGCGCGACGCCTGCGCGAGCTCGGGCTGCCGAGCTACGAGGCCTACTGCGAATATCTGCGCGATGCCGGTCCCGAAGAACTGGTCGGGCTGATCAACGCGATCACCACCAACGTCACTTCGTTCTTCCGCGAGAACCATCACTTCGAAGCGCTGGCTTCGTACATGCTGCCCGAAGCGATGAAGCGCAACGCCGCTTCGCGCCGGATCCGCATCTGGTCCGCGGGCTGCTCGACTGGCGAAGAGCCGCACTGTATCGGCATGGTCGCCGGCGAAGTGCTGCCGTCCTCGCCCCGTTACGATTTCAAGATTCTCGCGACCGATATCGACAGCGACGTGGTCGCTGCCGCGACCTCGGGCATCTACCCGGTGGATCGCATGTCGAGCGTGTCGCAGGAGCGCCTGAAGCGCTTCTTCCACAAAGGCAGCGGCGACAACGAAGGTAGTGCCGTCGCCAAGCAGGATCTCAAGTCGATGATTACGTTCCGCACGCTCAACCTGCTGCATGCGTGGCCGATGAAAGGTCCATTCGACGTGATTTTTTGCCGGAACGTGATGATCTACTTCGACCAACCGACGCGCGAGAAGCTGGTGAACCGCTTCAGCGAGATGCTGACGCCCGGCGGTTACCTGTGTATCGGCCACTCGGAATCCATTCATGCAGGCTCCGCGCCCTTCAAGCTGGTTGGCAAGACCATCTATCGTCGCAACGGAGGCGCCAATGGCTGAGAAACCAGCATTGGCCAAGGTATTGCCCGGCTTCGAGGGCATCCGTCGCTACACCAATCCGCAGGGCCAGGTGATCGCCAAGCTGCTGCCGGGCGACTTCTACGTGACCACTCACGATGAAGTGCTCGACACGGTGCTCGGCTCATGTGTCTCGGCCTGCATCCGCAACGCCAAGCTCGGCATCGGCGGCATGAATCATTTCATGTTGCCCCGTCCGAGCGGCAACGGTCATGACACCTGGGAGACCGGCGCCGCCGGCCGCGCCACGCGTTATGGCAGCGCCTCGATGGAACAATTGATCAACCGAATTCTGAAAGCCGGCGGCACGCGCGCCGACCTCGAAGTGAAAATCTTCGGCGGCGGCCGCGTGTTGAAGACGCTGACCGATGTCGGCGATCACAATGTGACTTTCGTGCGCGAGTTCCTCAAGCAGGAAGGCTTGCGCGTGACTTCCGAGGACGTGGGCGATACCTGCCCGCGCCACGTGCAGTATTTTCCGTTGACGGGCCGCGTCCGCGTGCGCCACCTGACCTCGAGCCATACCAGGGACGTGGCCTCGCAAGACGAACAATTCCTCAAGGGCCTGGAGAAGACGCCAGTGGCCGGCGAGATCGATCTGTTCTGACGGCGGAGCTGACAATTATGGCCATCAAACTCCTGATCGTCGACGACTCCGCCCTGGTGCGCAAGTTGCTGAGCGAAATGCTCAGCAAGGATGGCGACATCGAGATCGTCGGCACCGCCACCGATCCGTACGCGGCGCGCGAGAAGATCAAACAGCTGAATCCGGATGTCATCACGCTCGACGTGGAAATGCCCCGGATGGACGGCGTCACGTTCCTCGAGAACCTGATGCGCTTGCGACCGATGCCGGTGGTGATGGTGTCGTCACTGACCGCGCAGGGCGCCGATGTCACGTTGCGTGCGCTGGAACTGGGTGCAATCGATTTCGTCACCAAGCCGAAGGTCGACCTGGCCGGCAGCCTGGAGAAATACGCCGACGAGCTGATCGCGAAAGTCAAAGTTGCCTCCAAGGCACGCGTCAATGCACGTGTGTCGACGCCGAGACCGGCGGTGGCTGCGTCCTTGCACGCCGAACAGCGCCACAGCGCTGACGCGGTGCTGCCGGCGGGCGCTGGCAAACGTTTCCTGCGGACGACCGATCGAATCATTGCCATCGGGGCGTCGACCGGCGGTACCGAAGCCATTCGCGAAGTGCTCGAATCGTTGCCGCCAGACGCGCCGGCTGTGGTGATCTCTCAACACATTCCGGCGGCTTTCAGCAAACCGTTTGCCGAGCGCATGAATCGTTGCTCGCCGATGTCGGTGTGCGAGGCCAGCGACGGTCAATACATTCTCCCCGGTCACGTTTACATCGCGCCCGGCGATCAGCACTTGTTGATCGAGCGGGACGGTGCGCGCTATCGCTGCAAGCTGAGCAACGGCCCGCATGTGAATCGTCACCGGCCCAGCGTGGATGTGATGTTCCGCTCGGTCGCGCAGAACGTCGGCCCGAACGCCGTGGGCGTGATTCTCACGGGCATGGGCGACGACGGCGCTCGCGGCCTGAAAGAAATGCTGGAAGTCGGTGCGTCGACCATTGCCCAGGACGAGGCCACCAGTGTGGTCTGGGGCATGCCGGGCGCCGCGGTGAAAATGGGTGCAGCCCAGCACGTGTTGCCTTTGCATCGGATCGCCGGCGAGGTGCTGCAGCTGACGGCGGATCAACCGAGCGGGAAGCTGGCGCACGGTTAGTGAATCCGGACTGAAATATGTACAGCGGTGCTCAGAAATGCCAACGGCGCCGCAGATCGTGAGAAGCACGTCGCAGTAGAGTTTGTACAGATTCCGCCCGACTGCCATAACCGCGACCATGAGCACCCCACATAACGCCTACCAGGCTGCCCAACAAGCTCAGATGACCGCTGGCTCTGAACACGCCTCGGCGTTCGCGTTCGTGAGTGAGTTGGCCGCCGAGGTTTCCACCGGCAAGGTCGAGCTGCCGTCGTTCCCCGACGTCGCCGTGCGCGTGCGTAAGGTGCTGGCGGACGAGCACGTTTCCAACGAACAGATCGCTCGCGTGGTCGGCTCCGAAGCCGGTCTCGCGGCCCGCGTCTTCACGCTCGCCAATTCGGCGGCGTTGAATCGTAGCGGTCGCTCGGTCGCCGATTTGAAGACCGCGGTGAATCGCATCGGTCACAACAACGTGCGTACCGCGGCCGTGTCGTTCGCCATCGCGCAGCTGCGCAAGGCGAGCGAGCTGAAACATATCTCCAAGGAGCTGGAAGCTCTGTGGCAGGAAGCGACCACCGTGGCGGCGCTGGCCTATGCAGTCGCTTCGCGCACCAGCGTGAATGCCGACGAAGCCATGCTCGCCGGCCTGCTGCACAACGTGGGCAAGATCTACATCCTGGCGCGGGCTCACAAACATCCGTTCTTCAAGGAACCGGAGACGTTGCAACAGCTGCTGCGCGACTGGCATGCCAATATCGGCAAGGCGATTGTGGAGAACTGGGGCTTCCCCGAGCACATCGCCGAAGCCATCGGCGAGCACGAGAACATCGAGCGCATCAACGACGAGCGCGACGTGACCGACGTGCTGACCGTAGCGGTGATGATGGCCGGCTTCTTCGGTCACGAGACCGATCTCGAGCTCAACATGCAGGGCGTGAAATCGTTCTGGCGCCTGGGCCTCGACAACCAGAAGTGCGTGCACGTGATGCGCGATTGCGCCGATGAGATCAGCGCGCTGCGCACGGCGCTCGGCGACTAAACAGATATTGACTCGATCGCACGCCCGCCGGTTCGCAAGAGCCGGCGGGCGTTTTCATTTGCGCCGAAGCTGTGCCTGCCGCTCGGGGGAACTCGCAGCGCCCTCCCGGGCGCTCCCTGATTCGTATATTCCGATGTTCATTACCGGGCGCTTAAGGTCGATAGACCCGTTGGGAAATACTCATTGGTAGATTGGTATGAACTTCGGGTCTCTAAGTATTCGCACGCGTATCACCGGCACACTGCTGTTGCTCGCAGCGTCCATGCTGGTGGTCGGAATCCTGGGCTTGCACGGCATGGATGGCGTGGTCGACGATCTGGAGCAGATGTTCAGCCGACGGGTCGTCGGCGTGCAGCAGCTCGGCGAGCTGAAGGCCAGGGAGCTGGACCGCCAGGCGTTGATCTCGCTCACTGTGCTGGCCGACGATCCGGCCGCCGTCGCCAAGTTCCAGGGCCTCCGCAAGGACAACAAGGTCGAAGCTGAGCGCCTGCTGAAAGTCTTCGGCGAAAGCCAGATTACGCCTGAGGGCCAGGCGAAATTCGCCAAGGTGAAAGATGCGCACGACGGTCTGCAGCGCTCCATCGACGAGGTCGATTCGGCCCTGGCCAAGAACGACGACGATCTGGCCGCCAAGCTGATCGTCGAAAAGCTGGATCCGGCGTTCGACGTGCTGAACGACGCGCTCGAGGACGCCTCTGAGCATCAGTTCGGTCGCGCCCGCGAGGCGTTGGAATCCGCGCAGGGCGAATTTCGTTTCAGCCGCGGTATCACGATCGGTGCAATCGTCATCGCGCTGGCGCTGGCCGGCGTGTTCGCGCTGTTGCTGATCCGCTCAATCGTGAATGGTCTGAACACCGCGGTGAAGGTTGCCGAACAGATTGCTGACGGTCATCTCGGTCACAAGATCGACAGCAGCCGTCGCGACGAGCTCGGCGTGTTGCTCGCTGCGCTCAAGCGCATGGATGAAAAACTGCACGAGATCGTCGGCAGCGTGCGTAGCGCGTCCGATGCAGTCGGTGGCGCAGCTTCGCAGCTTTCGCGCGGTAATGACGATCTGTCGCAGCGTACGCAGGAACAGGCGTCGGCGCTGGAAGAGACCGCGTCGAGCATGGAAGAGATGACCGCGACGGTGAAACAAAACGCCGATAACGCGCGGCAGGCGAATCAGCTGGCCAGCGGTGCTCGCGGTCAGGCCGAGCGCGGCGGCGAAGTGGTGTCGCGTGCGGTCGGTGCGATGGCGGAGATCAACAACTCCAGCCGCAAGATCGCCGACATCATCAGTGTCATCGACGAGATCGCGTTCCAGACCAATCTGCTGGCGTTGAACGCGGCTGTCGAAGCGGCGCGTGCCGGCGAGCAGGGCCGGGGCTTCGCGGTGGTGGCGAGCGAAGTTCGCAGCCTCGCTCAGCGCAGCGCCACGGCCGCCAAGGAGATCAAAGATCTCATCGGCGATTCGGTGGAGAAGGTCCGCAGCGGCAGCGAGCTGGTCGACGAGTCCGGCAAGGTGCTCGGCGAGATCATGGACAGCGTCAAGAAGGTCAGCGATATCGTCGCCGAGATTGCCGCCGCCAGCGAAGAGCAGGCGCAGGGCATCGATCAGGTGAACAATGCTGTCACACAGATGGATGACACCACCCAGCAGAACGCGGCGCTGGTGGAAGAGGCGGCTTCGGCGGCCAAGTCCATGGAACAGCAGGCTCAGCAGCTGGTGACGGAGATTTCGTTCTTCCGCACGGCGGGCAATCACACGCCGATGACCGCCACGATCGCGTCGACCAAGCCGACCGCTTCGGTACGACCGATCGCGCGTCCGCCCGTCAAGCGTCCCGCCGCCAAGCCGGCGGCTCGCCCGGCGGCGGCGCCGATGCCGGTGGCCAAGGCCAGCGGCGACGACAGCGCCTGGCAGGAGTTCTGATTCAGAACGAAACAAGTGCGCAAAAATTGAATTCCCCCTCCCGTACACGGGAGGGGGTTAGGGGGTGGGTCTGCGTTTGTAGGCGAGCGGCCTGCCTCCGGGTACAACGGTCTGGTACAGGTGAACGGACTCACGTTCCCCTGGTTTTGAGGGATTGCCCTATCCGCGTATAAAGGGATTGGATGAGGAACGCCGTTGTGCGGTGAAACGTACTGATTGCGTTCGCTGGCGAGGGACGCCAGCGTGTGGCGATTTTCATTTCAACGATGGCCACAGATTTGGTCGCGGGGAACGGGACGTGGCAAAGGGCGGAAAAATACTGGTCGCGGAAGACGATGCGGAGGCACGCGAGCTGCTGATGCTGTCGCTGGCCGACGGCGATTACGACCTGTTGCAAGCTGCCGACGGGATCGAAGCTCTGCATTTATTGCGCACCGAGCATCCTGACCTGCTCATCACCGACATCGTCATGCCGCGCATGGACGGTTACGAACTGGTGCGCAAGCTGCGCCAGGACGAGAGCATGTCCGGCACGCCGGTGATTTTTTGTTCGGCCTCCTATCATGAACGTGAAGTGCGCGAGATGGCCCGGTCGCTGGGCGTTCGTAGCACGCTGTCGAAACCCTACGATCTGGAGATCGTGCGCGAGACCGTGAACGCAGCGCTGGCGACCAAGCCCGCCGGTGGAACGCAGCAGCCACCCGCGCTTTCCGTGAATGGCGGCGCGCAGGAACGGTTGAGTGCATTGGTGACATTCAGTCGTCGCGTGTTCGGGCAGACCGATCCTGCCGTGATTCTCGAATCTACCTGTGACGCCGCGCGCGACATCCTGCTCGCGCAAGTGGCCCAGCTCGTGATCGTGGGCGACAACGGCTCGCGTCAGGTGACCACGTCCAGCGGTCTGGCTGGCGAGGAAATGGAACGTTTGCTGGCCTCACACATGTATCGCGATCTGGTGCAGTCGCTGGAGAGCGGGGGCTCGGCGCTCTATCCGATGTCACCGGATGAATCGCTGCCCGCCGATGCAGTGAGTCAGCGCGGCGAATTTGTTTCCATGCTGGGCGTGCCGATCGCGTCCGTTACCAAATCCTATGGTTACCTGTGCGTGTTGAATCGGATCGGCTTGCCGGGATTCACCGAGGAGGATCTGGCGGTGGCGCGGGCGATTGCCGCTCAGGTGGCGGTGGCCTATGAGAACGCGCTTCAGCACCAGGCGCTGCAGGATGAAATCGACCGGCGCGCCGAGATGGAGAGTGAGATCCGGCGCTTGAATCAGGATCTGGAAAAGCGCGTCGCCGAGCGCACGGCCGAGTTGGAAATCGCCAATCGCGAGCTCGAGGCGTTTTCGTATTCGGTCGCGCATGATCTGCGTGCGCCGCTGCGGTTGATTCACGCGCACGTGCAAATGCTTCGCGAGCATAAAGGCCCGCCGGGGGCGCGCGAGCCGACCATTCATATGGAACAGATTCAGCGCGGCGCCAAGGAAATGAGCGCGCTGATCGACGGGCTGCTGGCATTGTCGCGAGTCAGTCATGTCGAGATGCGTCGCGAGCCGTGCAAGCTGGACAGCCTGGCCAAGCACGCGGTCGATCGCGCCAGCCAGGATGCGCAGGGCCGCGACATCGAGTGGCGCTTGAATCCCTTGCCCGCCGTGAGCTGCGATCCCGAGCTGATGCAACAGGTGTTCGCGAACCTGATCGGCAACTCAGTCAAATATTCCCGCCCGCGCGCCAAGACCGTCATCGAGATCGGCACCGGCGTGGTCAGCGAGGGCGACAACGGCACGACAGCCACGCCCGGCGAGCGATACATCTACGTCCGGGACAACGGCGTCGGCTTCGACATGCGTTATGCCCGGAAGCTGTTCGGTGTTTTTCAGCGCCTGCACCGGCAGGATGAATTTGAGGGGACCGGCATAGGGTTGGCTACTGTCAGCCGGATTGTCGAGCGGCACGGCGGCACGATCTGGGCTGAGGCCAGCCCGGGGCGGGGGGCGGAGTTTCGATTTACTCTGCGCGGGATGGATTGAAGGCTTTTTTGGCTTTGCCGGCCAGAAGACCCACCCCCTAACCCCCTCCCGTGCCCGGGAGGGGGAACTCAAATTTTTAAAAAAGTTTTTCTCCCGGAGATAACGCTCGCGGAAAATCCCGGCGGCACTGGGATCAGCGAAATTGCGCTCGGGAATGACCCGGCCGCAGTCGCTCAGGGAAATTGCGCTCGGGGAAGATCCGGAGCAGTCGCTCAGGGAAGCGCACTCGGGAATGACCCGGCCGCACCGGGGCAGGGATCGCGCGCGGGCGCGGATGCTGGCGGCATCGAGTCGGGGCCCTCCGCAGGAGAAAAATAGAACTCTAATTCCCCCTCCCGGGCACGGGAGGGGGTTAGGGGGTGGGTCTTCGGGTCGGCGGGAGCCAGCAGGGCTCTGGTATCCTTCGCGCCTTTAAACCGACCCGGGGCCTGTCAAGGCCCGCCCTACAACGATGCAGTCCGAATACAAACCTTCCGCCGTGGAGGCCGAGGCGCAAGCCTTTTGGGCCGATCGCCAGGCCTTCGCCGTCAAGGAAGATCCGAGCCGCCCGAGCTATTACTGCCTGTGCATGTTCCCGTACCCCAGCGGTCGGCTGCACATGGGGCACGTGCGCAACTACACCATCGGCGACGTGATCACCCGGTTCCTGCGCATGCAGGGCTACAACGTGCTGCAGCCCATGGGGTGGGACGCCTTCGGTCTGCCGGCCGAGAACGCCGCCATGAAAAATGGCGTGCCGCCGGCGAAATGGACCTACGAGAACATCGCCTACATGAAGCGCCAGCTGCAGTCGCTGGGCTTTGCGATGGACTGGGACCGGGAGCTGGCGACCTGCCAGCCCGAGTACTACCGCTGGAACCAGTGGCTGTTCCTGAAGATGCTGGAAAAGGGCATCGCCTATCGCAAGACCGGCGTCGTGAACTGGGATCCCATCGATCAGACCGTGCTCGCCAACGAGCAGGTGATCGACGGCCGCGGCTGGCGCACCGGCGCGCTGGTCGAGAAGCGCGAGATCCCGATGTACTACCTGCGCATCACCGACTACGCGCCCGACCTGCTCGAAGCGCTGAACGACATGCCGGGCTGGCCCGAGCGCGTGCGCGCCATGCAGGCGAACTGGATCGGTCGCAGCGAAGGCGTGCGGCTGAGCTTCCCGTATGAATTGCAGGGCGAGCAACGTTTGCTGAGCGTGTTCACCACGCGCGCCGACACCATCATGGGTGTGACCTTCGTTGCCGTCGCCGCCGAGCATCCGCTCGCGACGTACGCCGCGCAGTCGAATCCCCAGCTCGCCGCATTCATCGAAGAATGCAAACTCGGCACGGAGCAGGAAGCCGAGATCGCGCAGATGGAAAAGAAGGGCATGCCGACCGGCCTGTTCGTGAAGCATCCGCTCTCAGGCGAACAGGTGCCGGTGTGGGTGGGCAACTATGTGCTCATGACTTACGGCGAAGGCGCCGTGATGGGCGTGCCCGCGCACGACGAGCGCGACTTCGCGTTCTCGTTGAAGTACGGCCTGCCGATCAAACAAGTGATCGAGGTCGCGGGCGCGGAGCCGGCGTTCACCGATAAGGAATGGCACGCGTGGTACGGCGAGTACGGCACGCTGATCCACTCCGGCAAGTACGACGGACTCGACTATCAAAAGGCCATCGATGCCATCGCCGCCGATCTCAGCGCCAAGGGCTACGGCGAGAAGCACGTGCAATGGCGTCTGCGCGATTGGGGTATCTCACGTCAGCGCTACTGGGGCTGCCCGATTCCGCTGATTCATTGCCCGAAGTGCGATGTCGTGCCGGTGCCGGAACAGGATCTGCCGGTGGTATTGCCTGAAGGCCTGGTGCCCGATGGCAGCGGCAATCCGCTCAACAAGACGCCGTCGTTCCTCGATTGCAAATGTCCCAAGTGCGGCGGCCCGGCCCGGCGCGAGACGGACACGATGGATACGTTCGTCGATTCGTCGTGGTACTTCCTGCGCTTCGCCTCGGCGAAGAACGATAAAGCGATGGTCGATGAGCGCGCCAACTACTGGTCGCCGGTCAATCAATACATCGGCGGCATCGAGCACGCGATTCTGCACTTGTTGTATGCGCGTTTCTGGACGCGCGTGATGCATGACATGGGTCTGGTGAAAATCCAGGAGCCGTTCCAGAACCTGCTCACGCAGGGCATGGTGCTCAACGATATATATTCGCGTCGCACCGGTGAAGGCGCGATCGAATATTTCAATCCAGTCGATGTGAGCGTGCAGGTCGATGCGAAGGGTGCGCGCATCGGTGCCACCTTGAACTCGGACGGCAAGCCGGTCCAGTGGGAAGGCATGCGCACCATGTCGAAGTCCAAGAACAACGGCGTCGATCCGACCCAGCTGGTCCAGCAGTACGGCGCGGACAGCGTGCGCTTGTTCATGATGTTCAAGGCGCCGCCGGAAGATACGTTGGAATGGTCGGACGACGGCGTCGAAGGCGCGTCGCGTTTCATGCGTCGCTTGTGGCGCATGGTGCACGAGCATGTCACCGCCGGCTTGGTGAGCGGCAAAGTCTCTGGCGAGCTGACCGATGAGCAACGTAACGTGCGCCGTGCCGCTCACACCACGTTGCAAAAAGTCACGGGCGATATCGGTCGTCGCCGCGTGTTCAACACCGCCATCGCCGCGGTGATGGAATTCATGAACACGCTGTCGAAGTTCGAAGATCAGTCGCCGCAAGGTCGCGCAGTGCGCCAGGAAGCGCTCGAGTTCGTCGTGCAGATGTTGTCTCCCATCGTGCCGCATGCGGGGCATGTGCTGTGGCAGGCGCTGGGCCACACGGATCCGCTGATCGATCATCCCTGGCCGCAGCCCGATCCAGCCGCGCTGGTTCGCGACAGCATCGATGTCGTCATACAAGTAAACGGCAAATTGCGCAGCCAGATCACGGTCGAAGCGAGTGCCACCGAGCAGCACATTCGCGAGGCGGCGCTGGCGGACGCCACTGTGCAGAAGTGGATCGAAGGCAAGCCGGTCCGCAAAGTGATCGTGGTGAAAGGCAAGCTGGTGAACGTGGTCGTCTGACCAACGGGAGACTTGCGGGGACTTGCGGCGCCGGCGTAGCCTCGATGACATACATCGGGGGGATCGCATATGTCAGCTGCAGAACGCGCCGTCGCCGACGTCCGCGCGCAAGTGTCGGCCGAGGAATGGGCGACTCGTGTGGATCTGGCCGCCTGTTATCGTCTCGTCGCCCATTTCGGCTGGGACGATCTGGTCTTCACGCACATCTCGGCGCGCGTGCCGGGCACGCATGATTTCCTCATCAATCCGTATGGCTTGATGTTCGAGGAAGTCACCGCCTCCAACCTGGTGCGCGTCGATTTGTCTGGCAATAGAACATTGCCGAGCCCGTACGAGATCAATCCCGCCGGCTACACCATTCACAGCGCCATTCACCAGGTGCGTGACGACGCCGGTTGTGTATTACATCTCCACACGATGGCGGGCATCGCGGTCTCGGCACAGAAGGACGGGCTGCTGCCGATCTCACAACAGGCGACGCTGATTTTGCTCAGCCTGTCGTATCACGATTACGAAGGCATCGCGCTCAACCCGGAAGAGAAGGGACGTCTGCAGGCGCATCTGGGCAATACGCGCCACATGATCCTGCGCAATCACGGACTGCTGACGGTCGGCCGCACTGTCTCCGACGCTTTCATGATGATGTTCAGCCTGCAGCGGGCTTGTGAGATTCAAATCATGGCGCAAGCCGCCGGCGGTAATTCGCAGCTCATAGGAATTCCCGAGAGTGTGCTCGCCACCGTGCCCGAGTACATGAAACAGGTGACTCGCGGCGCCGGCACTGGGCTCGTGTGGCCGGCATTGTTGCGGAAAATGGACCGCGTCGACCCCAGCTATAAGGAGTAAACGTACAAACCGTGGTTGCCACCCGCACTCGTGAAATGATAAAGCAACGCGCGTAGTGCAAATTTTGTACGGTCTCGAGAGATACGCGGATGAAAGCGGGTGTCATGGCAACGCGGCTGTCAGTACTGCAGCGAGCGTTGCCGTCACGCATCCTGGTGGTCGATGACGACGAGCAGGATCGCGAGTTGATCATGCGGCGGCTGAGCGCCGCCGGTTTCGAAGTCGAGCATGCCTCGAACGGACAGGAGGCGCTGGATGTGCTCGATCGTCAGTGGTACCCGCTGGTGGTCACCGACTGGCACATGCCGGTGATGGATGGCCTGGCGCTGACGCAGACACTGCGGGCGCGCGGTACCGAAGATACTTACATAATCATGCTGACCATGCGTGACGCGAGCACTGACTTCGAGCAGGGCTACGTCGCGGGCGTCGACGACTATCTCACCAAGAAAGTTTCCGATCCCGAATTGTTCGCTCGCATCTACGCCGCGTTCAACACGCTGGCGTTGCGTCGTTCGCTGCGGGAGGCGCAGGAAGCGGTAATGGAGCAGTCGGTGAGCATCGATGTCGAGTCCGGCGCGTTCTCACATAGCGAACTGCACACCCGCCTGCTGTCCGAGATCCGTCGCGGCCAGCGCTATGGCCGGCAGTTGGGCGTGCTGACGTTGGGTGTCCGGGTCGAAGGCGCACCCGCCGACGACAGCGTGCCCGATGCAACGACGTTGAAGTGCGTGGTCCAGGCGATCGATGCCTCGGTTCGTGCGCACGTGGACTGGATTGCTCGCATGGAATCGCCGGTGGGCGCGGTGTTCGCGGTCGTGTTGCCCGAGGCCGGCATCACAGAGGCGCCGCTCATCAAGGAACGCATGATGGTCGGGTTGACCCGCTATGCCGCCAGTGTGTCGGTGCCGCTGGCCTTCAGCTATGGCGTGGCGGCGCTGGAGCGCGATGGCAACGACAGCGCGCCGGTCGAAGCGAACGAAATGCTCAACGTGGCCGAGCATTGTCGGGGCTGCCCGGGCCATTCAGGCAACGAGCAGCTGGCCGCCGTTCAGCGCAGTGTGGCCACGCATGCCGGCATCGTCTGCCGCCACGGTTACGTGGTGGACAGCCAATGCGTGCTCAAAAGTCCGGCGGCAATGCGAGCGAGCCAGTCGTTTACCGCGGCCCGCTGACCTCGCAGATTG
Source organism: Steroidobacter flavus (assembly GCF_042651805.1). NCBI lineage: Bacteria > Pseudomonadati > Pseudomonadota > Gammaproteobacteria > Steroidobacterales > Steroidobacteraceae > Steroidobacter > Steroidobacter flavus. Next base: position 41,079 of record NZ_JBHSDU010000002.1, read on the forward strand.
ACCCAGAAGCCAGGGCCCGCGAACATGTCGGCCCTGTTTCGCTCCCGCGAGAGTGCCTGTGACGCCTTCTGCCTCCGCCCGTCGCCTTTGCTGGTTGCTGGTTTCGCTCTGCCTGACCTCGGTGTTGGCAGGGTGCGGCTGGCGCCTGCAGGGCACGACCAAGCTGTCGCCGGTCATGGCGACCACCTATGTCGATACCAAGGATCGCTACACCGATTTCAATCGGGCGTTGCGTGAGAGCTTGCAGGCCTCGGGCGCGCGGCTGACCAACAACGAGAAAGAAGCGACCGCCGTCGTCAAGATCATCAAGGACGTGAGCGGGCAGCGCGTGCTCACCGTGTCCGGCCGTAACACGCCGGAGGAATACGAGGTGTTCTACTCCATCGAGTACTCGGTCAACGGTCGCACCGAGGAGCTGATTGCGCCGGAGAAGCTCGAGCTGACCCGCGATTACAGCTACGACGAAACCGCCGTGCTCGCGAAGCAGAAGGAACAATCGATTCTGCGTGAGGCGCTGGCTCGGGACCTGGCGGGACAGGTCGTGAGACGTCTGGCCGCGCTCTGATGGTGGATGTGTTGAAGGTTACCGACGTCGGGGGCGATGTCGTGACCGGGCTCCTGCATCGGTACGGCATGGAATGCGTGGCCCTCGGCGTCGATGAAACCATTCCCGGCTCTTATTGGGGCGACAGCGAAGCCGGGCTGATCGGCGCGAAGATTTATTGGCGCCCCGATACGCCGCTGCATTCGCTGCTGCACGAAGCCGGTCATTTCATCTGCATGGACGACTCGCGTCGCGAGCAGCTAGAGAAGGACGCGGGCGGCGATTACGACGAAGAGAACGGCGTTTGTTATTTGCAGATCGTGCTGGCCGGTGAGCTGCCGGGCGTCGGTCGCGAGCGCATGTTTCATGACATGGACGCGTGGGGCTACACCTTTCGTCTCGGCTCCGCCCGCGCCTGGTTCGAGCAGGACGCTGACGATGCGCGGGCCTGGCTGGTCGACCGCGGCGTCATTGACAATGACGCGCGGCCAACCTGGCGCAGAAGAACTACCTGAACTTATCCGTCGCCTCGATGAGGCGATGCGTGTTACCGGCCTCGAACGCCGAGTGACCCGCGTCCGGTGCGATATTGAACTCCGCTTCCGGCCACGCCTGATGCAGCTTCCATGCGGTTTGCATCGGGCACACCACGTCGTATCGACCCTGCACGATCACGGCTGGGATGTGACGAATGCGCTCCACGTTCTTGATCAGCTGATCCTCGGTTTCCAGGAAGCCGCGGTTCACGAAGTAGTGACATTCGATGCGCGCCACGGCCACCGCGAATTCCTCTTCGTTCCACTTGTGCAGGTTTTCTTCGTTGATGTGCAGGTAGCTGGTCGCGGCTTCCCAGATCGACCAGGCACGGGCTGCTTTCACCCGCGTCTCGCGATCGTCGCTGGTCAGGCGCTTGTAGAATGCCTTGATCATGTCGCCGCGCTCGGCGGGCGGAATCGCGGCGACGTAGTTCGGCCAGTGATCGGGGAACAGCGCGCTGGCGCCGCCCTCGTAATAGAACCAGCGCAACTCGAACTGGGTCAGCGTGAAGATGCCGCGCAGGACGATCTCGCTGACGCGCTCGGGATGGGTCTGCGAATACGCCAATCCCAGCGTCGAGCCCCAGGAGCCGCCGAACACCAGCCATTTGTCGATGCTGAGATGCTTCCGTAGCTTCTCCATGTCCTCGACCAGGTGCCAGGTGGTGTTGTCCTCGAGGCTGGCGTGCGGCTTGCTCCGGCCGCAGCCGCGTTGATCGAACAGGATGATGCGATAGGCGTCGGGGTCGAAGAAGCTGCGGGCGCGATTGTCACAACCGGCGCCCGGGCCGCCATGCACGAACACGGCGGGCTTGCCCTTGGGGTTGCCGCATTCCTCGTAATAGATCTCGTGAGTATCCGACACGCGCAACATGCCGGACTTATAGGGCTTGATGGCTGGATACAAAGTGCGCAGTCCGCCGCCGCTCTTCGCCTTGGCCGGGCGCTTGCGCTTGGCGAGCACCGCATGCCGGGCATGATTGCGTTGTTTGCTGGCGGGGGCGGGGCGGGCCGTGCGACGGGTCGTTTTACGCTTCTTCGTAGCCATTCAAGCTTCCTTTTAATAACTCGGGATCGGGCATCCTGCCGCGACCCTCGTGCGCCCGACAAAAGGCGCGACTTTTGCCGGTCGCTCGCCGCCCAAGGCGGCGGGGTACATCCATGTACCCTAACTTTTTGGATAACGAATTCTCGGCTCTCGCGAGCAGATAGGGAAGCGCCGCACGTGCGACAATGGGGCATGCCGTCCGCGACCCACACCCGCTCCATGCTTTTGTTGTTGCTCACCATGACGGTGTGGGGCAGTACTTTCATGGTGACCAAGGAGCTGATCGCGGTGTGGCCGCCGTTCACGGTGGCTTTCGTGCGCGTGATCGTGGGTACCCTGGTATTGCTGCCGTTTGCGTTGTCCCGCAAGACCCCTGGGGTCCGGTTGCCGTGGCCGACCATCTGGTTGATGGGCTTTATCGGCGTGGCGCTGTACTACCTCGTATTCAATCTGGCGATGGTGTCCGTATCGGCATCGCAGGGGGCGCTGGTTCAGGCGTCCATTCCCGCCATGACCGCGCTGGTCGCCGTGCTATGGCTGCGTGAGCGGGCATCGCCGCTGCGCTGGCTGGGCATCGCGTTGTCGGTCGGCGGTGTACTGATCGTGTTTTCGGGCAGCGGCTCGGACGGCGGCGAGTCGAGTTTGTTCGGCAGTCTGCTGATGTTTGTTTCGGTGGTGTGTTGGGGGTTGTATACCGCGCTCGCCAAACGCGCGGCCGGCTTCGACTCGCTGGTGATCACCGTAGCCGTGACTGGCACGGGTTCGGTGCTGTTGTTGCCGTTAGCAGGCTACGAAATCGTTACCGCGAATCTCGCAGGCAACGGGTTGCCGCCATTGCCGCCGATCGGATGGGTGGAGCTGCTGTATTTGGGCGGGATCGCGTCAGGTGTGGCGTACTTGCTGTACAACGCGTCGCTCCGCCACCTCGATGCGAGCGAAGTCGGCGTCTACACCAACCTGATCCCCATCGTCGGCGTTCTCACCGGCGTGATCGTGCTGGGCGAGCCTTTGTCGGCCCGCGCCATCGTCGGCGGACTGGTCGTGATGTTCGGTGTGTGGATCACCAGCCGATCGGAGCGGCCGGTGGCGGTAACGGCCTAAGCCTTCGCGACCCACATCTCCATATCGAGCGGCTGCGCGAGCGACTTCACCAGGTCCTGCGCGTAGATCGGCAGATCCCGCAGGCTGCGCACGCAGATCATCAGATTACGCGGCGCCCAATCGTCGCTCAGCTCGATCACATGCAATTTCATCGTGCGCAGGGCGCGGGCGGCGGTGGTCTCCGGCACGACGCCGATACCGACGTTGCCTTCGACCATGCGACACACAGCATCGAAGCTGCGTAGCTGCACGCGCAGTTTGAGCCGCCGACCGATGCGCTCGGCCTTCTCGGAAAGAAACCGTTGCAGCGAGCTGGATCGATCGAGACCGACGAAGTCGCTGTCGAGCGCTTCGGCGAACGCGATCCGCTTCTTATCGGCGAGCGGATGCGTCGGCGCAGTCACTAGAACAAACCTGTCGACGCGGAACGGAAAGACTTCCAGGCCCGTGACGTCTTCGGTGCCGGCGACGATGCCGATATCGGCCTTGCCGTCCGCGATGGCGGCGACGATTTCATCGCTCAAGCGCTCTTCCAGGTCGATGTTCACCTGGGGATGCGATGTCAGGAAATTACTGAGCGGCTCGGGCAGGAATTCGGTCAGCGCATTGGTATTGGAGAGCAGCCGCACGTGACCTTTGAGCCCGTCGGCGTACTCGCCCAGCTCGGCTCGCATGCGCTCCGCCTGTTGCAACATCTGGCGCGCGTGGTGAACCAGAGTGCGACCCGCGGGCGTCGGATGAACGCCCTGGCGCTCGCGGTTCAGCAGCGGCGTGCCCAGCTCGATTTCCATGTTCCGGATGCGAGTGCTGGCGGCGGCGACGGCGAGGTGCATGCGCTCCGCGCCGGCGGTGATGCTGCCGGCTTCGACGACGTGCAGGAACAGCTTGAGATCGGTCAAATCGAAACGCATCGGCGCAGTTTATACGCTATCGAGGTACCAGTCGTGGTCTGTCGGGGGCACCAGCGCGTTGTACTTGTCCCATTCCTGGGTCTTGATCGCGAGATAAGCGCGCAGGAATTCCTCGCCCAGTGCTTCGTGCAGGAATAGCGAGTCGTCGGCGGCCTTGATCGCGCCCAACCAATCGCGAGGTAGCGAGGCGGCGATGCCGCTTTCGTAGCCGTTGCCTGTGATCGGCGGACCAGGATCGAGCTTTGCCGTGATGCCGGCATGCACGCCAGCAAGCACGGTCGCCGCGACCAGGTAAGGATTCGCGTCGGCACCGCTGACCCGATGCTCGATGTGTCGGCTCGACGGAGGGCCGGCCGGCACGCGCAAACTGACGGAGCGATTGTTGATGCCCCAAGTCGGCGCCATCGGCGCGTAGCTCTGATGACGGAAGCGTCGATACGAGTTCGCGTTGGGCGCGAAGATCAGCATGCTCTCGGCCATGGTCTTTTGCAGTCCGCCAATCGCATGTCGTAGCAACGGCGCGCCGGCGGGGTCGTCAGCGGCGAAGGCATTGGTGCCGCTCGCATCCTGAACGCTGACGTGCATGTGCATTCCACTGCCGGCCTGATCTGCGAAAGGTTTTGGCATGAAGCAGGCGGTCAGCCCATGTTTCAGCGCGGTCGCGCGGATCAATCGCTTGAACAGAATGGCATCGTCGATGGCGCGTAACGCGTCGTCTCGATGAAGCAGAGTGATCTCATATTGCCCCGGCGCATACTCAGACATAAGCGTTCGCAGCGGCAGTCCTTGCGCGCGGGCGCCCGCGTAGATGTCATCGAAGAGGGGCGCCATGTCCTGCAGCTTGCCGAGACCATACGAGTCGAGTCGTTGCGGCGAGCGTTGTGATAACAGCCCCGGTGCGGGCACGAGCTTTCCTTGCGCGTCTCTCGCAACGAGATAAAACTCGATCTCGGCGGCGACGACTGCGCGCAGGCCCAGTTGCTGTAACCGTTGTGCCGAGCGGGCCAATGCATGTCTTGGATCGGCAGTGCAAGGCTGACCATCGGCGTCGAACATCGTCATCAGCACTTGCGCGCCAGGGCGCGACATCCAGTTCGCTCGCACCAGTGTGCCCGGCACGGGGCGACAGATACGATCGGCATCGCCCACCGACCAGACGAGCCCGGTCGCCTCCACATCTTCACCCGTGACATCGAGGCCGAGAATCGAGCCCGCCACGCAGCGGCCGTCGTTGTAAAGCGAGAGCAATTCTTCGCGCGCGATCAGCTTGCCTCTCGGCACACCGCCCGGATCGGTGATCAGCAGCTCGATGGCTTCGACGTCGGGATGCGCGTCGAGAAAGGCCTTGGCTTCGTTCATGACAACTCGTGCAGGAATTCATCGAAGCGGTCGAGCAGCGCTTGCACCTGATCGGCGGCGGTCGCGGGGCTCACCAGCATCATGTTGTGGAACGGCGTGACCAGCACGCCCCGATTCAGCAGGTAAAGATGTAACAGACGTTCGAGCGTCGGCGACGCGGCTGCCAGGGACTCGCGTGCCGTTCGCGCTGGAGTCGGCGTGAAGACCAACTCGCTGCGCGCACCGACGCTCGTGACATGCCAGGGCAGGGCGCCCTCGTCGATGCGCTTTCTCAATCCGTCCGCCAGCGTGGTGGAGAGCGCGAGCATGTGTGCGTAGGCGTCGTCCGTCATCACATCTTGCAAACAGGCGACGAGCGCGGCGGTCGCGAGCGCATTCGCGGCCAACGTCGTGCCCATGCCCGAGTGGCCCGAGGGTTTCGTTTCGAGCAGATGTTCCATCTGTCTCGCGAGCTCGGCGGTGAAGCCGTAGACCGCGGTCGGCATGCCGCCGGCAATGGCTTTGCCGGCAATCAAGAAGTCAGGGTCGAGTCCGAGTCGATGTGCGTGTCCGCGCGGGCCGCTGCTGAGCGTGTGAGTCTCATCGATGGCGAGCAAAGTCCGATAGCGAGTGCAGAGCTTGCGAGCCTCCGCCCAGAAGTCTTCGTGTGGCAACACCATGCCGGCATTCGTCATGACGGGCTCGGCGAGCAAACAGGCGACCTGGCCATCGGCGAGCGCCACCTCGAGTGCGGCGAGATCGTTGAACTCGACCACGCGCGCATGGGACGCGAAGTCGGCGACTTGACCGATCTGCCCGGGCCGCGTGACCGCTTTGCCGCGATCGAGTCGCACGAGCGTGTCTTCGAGCGAGCCGTGATAGCAGCCGTCGAACACCAGAATCTGTTTGCGACCTGTCAGCGCACGAGCCCAACGCAGTACCGCGCGATTCGCATCCGTCGCTGTTTGAGTGATTTGCCAGTAAGGCAGGTCGAAGCGCTCAGCCAATAGCTCACCGGCACGTGCGGTGTGGTCTGTAGGCAGCATGCAGGTCAATCCGTGCGTCGCTTGATGTTTCAACGCATTCGCGACTGCGGGTGGCGAGTGACCGAACATCGCTCCGGTGTCGCCCAGGCAGAAGTCGGAATACGTGCGTCCGTCGACATCGGTGAGCGTGGATCCGGTGGCTTCGCGCAGGATCAATGGCGCCGGCAACTGCCAGTCCGTCATCCAATGCATCGGCACGCCATTCAACCAATGCTGTCGCAAGGCCTTGTCGCGACGGAGAGTTTCAGGATGCTCGGCGATGAAACGGCGTTGCTCGCGCTCCAATAGAGCTGCGCTGGACGCACTAAAACGAGACAAAGTGATTCCCCTTCAAGGTCATGCACCAGGGCCTGTGAACACTCATTGGATGGGCTGCGTTGCGCCTCCAATCGCCTGCAGCAAGGCGCAAAGCGCAGCCCATATGTCGATATGGGCAAGCTTTGTAACGCAGCTGCTGGCGATTCGAGACGCAACCCATTTAATGAATAAATATCGTTATATGGGACGAGCTATTGCGGTTCAGGCCGTCGTTACTCCTCCCTTATGTACAGAGAGTACACGGCGGTCGTCGCGCCTAGCCCTGAACCGCAATAGCTCGTCGCAGCCCATCCAATGAGTGTTCACAGGCCCTATGGAGGCGCCCGGATCATAGACCATCGCCCGGCGCGGGATCAGGCGGTCCCTGAATCGGCATGGGGGGACTGCATCCCGGGCCACATCGGTCGATAAGTCGGACATATCCCGCATCTTGCCACGGCCGGCGTTTGCTCGCGGGACGCCCCCGTTCTCATACAGGCAAGAAGTCCATGTCGATGCTTACTATCAAAACCCGGATGTACGTGAATCTGGGAGTGTTAGCGGTCGCAATGCTGGTGGTGTGCGGTGTCGCGCTCAGCGCGTTCAATGCCAGTTCCAAGCGCATGCAACAGCTGCACGCCGAGAATCTGGTGCCGATCACGCAGATCAACGAGATCTACCAGCGTTCGCTGCAGAGTCAGCAGTATCGGCTGGAAGGCTACGTGCATCGCGATCCGGCGTTCACCCAAAAGAACTACGAGCAGGTCAAAGAGAACCGCGGCCGGATCAACGAGCTCACCGAGCTGTTCAGCAAGTATCCGCTGAGCGATGAAGAGCGCCGCCTGCTGGATGAGGTCAAGTCGCAGCGCGCCGCCATCGTCGACGCCGGCAAGAAAGAAATCGAGTTGCTGCTGGCCGGCGAATACGACGCTGCCGCGAAAATTCGCATCGAAGCCATCGAGCCGGTGATCGATCGCATGGACGTGACCACCGAAGAATTGGCGAAGGCGCGCGAGAAGGCGGCTGCCGAAACGATTGCTCGCGCGCAGAGCGAGCTGAATCGCGATCGCAACTTCATGCTCGGCTGCTTCGCGGTCGCGCTGGTGGTGGCGATCTGGTTCGCGGTGCTGCTGACGAAGCACATTTCCCGCGGCCTGGCCCGCGCCGAAGATCTGGCCCGTCGCGTCAGCCGTGGCGAGCTGGGCAATCAGGTCGATACCAGCGGCAGCGATGAGATCTCAGCGCTGTTGAGCAGCCTGAAGGAGATGGACTCCAAGTTGATGGAGACCATGACGCAGGTGAACGAGAGCGCCGCCGAAGTGGATCGCGCCGCGCGTCAGCTCTCTCAGGGCAGCGACGATTTGAGCGAGCGCACGCAGGAACAGGCTGCGGCGCTGGAAGAAACCGCCGCGAGCATCGAAGAGATGACCGCGACGGTGAAGCAGAACGCGGAAAACGCGAAGCATGCGAATCAGATCGCGTCGAACACGCGCTCGCAGGCGGACCAGGGCGGCGTGGCCGTTCAGCGCGCTGTCGGCGCGATGGGCGAGATCACTTCGTCCAGCAAGCGGATCGAAGACATCATTGGTGTGATCGACGAGATCGCGTTCCAGACCAACCTGCTCGCGTTGAATGCGGCGGTGGAAGCGGCACGCGCGGGTGAACAGGGGCGTGGCTTCGCGGTCGTGGCCGGCGAAGTGCGCAGCCTCGCTCAGCGTAGCGCCACCGCGGCTCGCGAGATCAAAGGTTTGATCAGCGACTCGGTCGGCAAGGTCGACGCGGGCTCGCAGCTGGTCGGTAACTCGGGCAAGTCGCTCGCGGATATCGTCAATGGCGTGGCGAAGGTGACAAACATCGTCGCCGAGATCGCCGCCGCGACGTCCGAGCAGTCGACCGGCATCGATCAGATCAATCACGCCATCGCGAACATGGACACGGCCACTCAGCAGAACGCTGCGTTGGTGGAAGAGTCGGCGGCGGCGGCGAAGTCCATGCAACAGCAGGCGCAGCGGTTGCAGGAGCTGGTGTCGTTCTTCCGGTTGAGCTCATCAGCCCGCGCGTCGTACGTTGCGAGCCCGAGCGTCAGCGAACAGCAAGAGTCTTACGCTGAGGCCGCGTAACAACGACTGAGCGAGGGCTCCATCGAGCCCTCGCTCAACGTCTCGTTTAGAACTCCGCGCGTGCGCCGATGTGCCAGGAGCGGCCGCCCAACGGTGCAATGTCCTTCAACGGGGACGCGTGTTGGCGCGCGTCCTCATCGAGCAGGTTCGTACCACGCAAGAACAGGAACACGCTCGTCGATCCCACCGGCACTCGATAGCTCGCATCCATTTCGGCCAGCACGAAACTGTCGGTCGGCAGCTCATTGGTAGCGACCTGGTCCTGCTTGTCGTAATAGAACGCCTGGGCACCGATGTGCCACGCATCCTGGTCGTAGTGCAGGCCGGCGCCGAAGCGCAGCGGCGGAATCTGCGGCAGATCTTCGCCGTTATCGAGCTTGCCACGCACATAGTCCGACGCGAGACGCAGGCCCAAGTGGCGGTTGCCGTCATCGATCAGCGGCACATTCACTTCGGCTTCGAAGCCGTGAAACTTCGCGCCGTTCTGCAGATAGACGTACACCGGCAGATCGTCTTCGATCTCGCCCGTCGGCGAGGCGTAGATGTAATCGGTGTAGTCGTTGTAGAACGCGCTCAAGGTCCAGCTGACGCTCTCGCCCGTGTGACGCAGCGACAGGTCGGCTGTCACCGATGTTTCTTTGTCCAGATTAGTATCGCCGACTTCGAACCGTTGCGCGGCGATGTGAGGACCGTCGGCGTAGAGCTCGGCCGCCTGCGGGTTGCGCTGAGTGCGCGTCAGGTTCAGCGCGAGGGCGTGATCCTCCGCGAAGTCCCACACGGCGCCGGCGGACAGGCTGATAGCAGTCTCGTCGTAATCGGGCAGATCGGCGTTGACGTCGATCTTCTGCTGTTCGGCGCGTGCGCCCAGCTCGATGGTCCACTTCTCGAAGTGATGCTCTTCGAACGCGAACACACTCAACGTTTGCGTCTTCGAGCTCGGCACGAACGCTTCCTCGCCGATGGCCTCGAAGTCCACGTCGACGTATTGCAAGCCCGTCGTGCCGCGCCAGCCGCTGCCGAGCTCATGATCGGCGGCAAAGCGCAGTTCGTACGCGTCCTGGTTGAACACGGTGCCAGGCACGCCGGGCGCTTCGAACTCGGTGTGGGTGTAGTCGTTGTACGCGCCGGTCAGGCGCAGCTTCTTGATCGCGCCTTCCAGGTCGAGCTCGGCTTTGCCGTCGAAGCGGTCCTGCTTCATGTCGATGAACGCTTCTTCCTCGCCCGGGATACCGTACGTCGTTTCGTAACGGCTATACGACAGGCCGGCGAGCCCCTGCTGACCGATATACGAGCCGCCGATCGCGCCGCCGCTCGCTTCACCCTGGGTGTTCGGAATGTGGCCGCGGACGTTGTCCGGCTCTTCGCCGGCTTCGATCAGCTGACGACGCAGGGCGTCGGACTGTGCGAAGCCGGGAATCTCGACGTCGTCGGTCTCGCGATCGAAGTAGTCGGCGTGGAAGGCGAAGTTGCCCGCGCCGCCATCGAGACTGAACGCTCCGGTGCGCTCTTCACTAGCGGTATCGCCACGAACCTCGACGGCACCGGTGACCGGTTGTGCCGGCACTTCGGTCGGCACGCGCGTGCTGACGACGTTCACCAGACCGCCCGAGGCACCGCTGCCGTACAGGAGCGCAGCGGGTCCTTTGACGATCTCGATCTGCTGAGACACCACCGTTTCCAAGGTCACAGCGTGATCCTGGCTGAGACTGGAAACGTCCAGCGACGCGAGGCCGTCCTGCAGGACCTGCACGCGATCGCCGGCCAGGCCGCGAATCACCGGCCGGCTGGCGCTCGGACCGAAGTAGGTCGAACTGACGCCCAGCTGGCTCGACAGGGTCTCGCCGATGCTACCCGCGATCTGACGGCGCAAATCGTCGCCCGCCATCACCGAGGTGGGTTGCGCGACATCGAGTGGGTTTTCACGCAACGCCGAGGACGTGACCACCACTTCCTCGGTCTTGGATTCCTGGGACAAAGCGACGTGGCTGACCAACAACGCGGCCACGGCTACGCGTAACAAATGAGAACGGCGCATGACAAAACATTCCTGAATAACTGCAGCGACTCGCGCGACGGTCCGGTGTTGGGGACTTCGATCGCACGAGAAACGACCTCACCGGCGCGGGTGAGGAGTGATTACGGACTGCGAGTTATCGAGGCGGGCCGCGCGGTTGCGCGACGACGGCGGGGCGGAAGGAAACGGAAACATCGGCAACCGGCGCTACATAAGTAACGACGGTGACGGCGCTGACCGCGGCGAAGCTCTGCTTCGGGGCATCGATGAGCCCGTCGAAGGCGGCACAGTAGCCGCAGGCCGGACCATGAGCGCCTAACGTTTTGACCGTATCGTCGTGCTGGTGGACGACGTGCGCGACCGAATCCACCGCAAACGCCAGCAGCAAGCATACGAGCGCCGCTCGTAGCCAGGCTGGTGGGTTTCTTGCGAAGTGGAAAATGGACATGTGCGGTCGGAAACTCGAGGGGTTGGCCACACCCTCAGCGACGTAAGCTAACGGAGGACCTGTCTCTTGCCAAGCACAATACCAGCAGTTCCTGGCGGAATCCTGAGTAAAAGCACCGTTGTTGGGTGCCTGCAACGTGGGGCGCAACTGGCGCTCCCGGACCGGCTTGGGCCATAATCCCGGCCATCGCAATCAGGCCGCGTTCCTCCCGCAATTCAGGCGCAAGTTATTTTGGCGCGAGTGTTTTCGACCCTTCCTGCCGTGTCCTCCGCAACTTCACGCCGGTGCTCCGGCGCTACGCTGTGAAGCTCTCCGGCGATAACCTCGCGGCCAGTCTGTCGCGGCTCGCGTCGATCTATTTGATCTCCGGCGACGAGCCCCTGTTGGTCAATGAAGCGGCCGATGCCGTCCGCGCGCGTGCGCGCAGCCAGGGTTTCACCGAGCGTGAGTTGAATGTGGTCGAGCGCGGCTTCGACTGGCAGGCGTTGCTTTCCAACAGCAAGGCCATGTCGCTGTTCGCCGAGCGCAAGATCATCGAGATCCGGATGACCAATCCGACGCCGGGCGAGCAGGGCGCCGACGCCATCATCGAACTGGCGACCGATCCTTCGGCCGACAATCTGGTGCTGATCATCACCGGCAAGATGGACGGGCGCGTGCAGAACTCGCGCTGGGTCAGCGCCATCGAGAAGCATGGTGTGGTCGTGCAGATCTGGCCGCTGGAGTTGCCGCGTCTGCCGGCGTGGATTCGCGATCGCCTCGCGAAACAGAACCTGAAAGCCGATAGCGAGGCGGCGACGCTGCTCGCCGAGCGCGTCGAAGGCAATCTGCTGGCCGCGCATCAGGAAGTCGAAAAGCTCGCGCTGTTGCTACCGCCGGGCCCGGTCACCGCGGATACGATCATCGATGCGGTCGCCGACAGTGCGCGCTTCGATGTCCTGCAACTGGGTGACGCCGCGATGAAGGGTAATGCCGCCCGAGCTCTGCGCGTGCTGGAAGGTCTGCGCGGTGAAGATGTCGAGCCGCCCATCGTGCTCTGGGCGCTGAATAAAGATCTGCAATGGATCGCGCGTTGCCAGCATCTGATGCGCCGGGGTCAGAGTCCCGACAGCGCCATGAACGCACTCTATGTGTGGCGCAATCGTCAGCCAGCGATGAAACATGCCTTGTCACGACTCAAGCCGAAAACCGTGCGCGAGCTGTTGCTCAGCGCCGAACGCGCCGATCGCATGATCAAGGGCGTGATCCGCAACGATCCGTGGCTGGAGTTCGAACGCCTGGTGGCGGGCCTGGCCGGCGTTCGGCTCGCAACCGCCGCCTGATGACCTTGCTACCATGACGACGATCGGTATTTTCGGCGGCACTTTCGATCCGATTCATTTCGGACATCTGCGCACCGCCTTTGAATTGCTGCAAGCGCTGCGCTTGAACGAAATGCGCTTCATGCCAGCCGGCACCCCTCCGCATCGTGATACGACGGTGGCGGACGCCGAGCAGCGCCTCGCCATGGTCAAGGCCGCTTGCGAAGGCCAACCAGGCTTTACCGTCGACGATCGCGAGATCCGACGCGAAGGATTGTCTTATTCGGTCGATACCATGCGGACCTTGCGAGCGGACTTTCCCGACCACTCGCTGTGCCTGATCGTCGGCATGGACGCATTTTTAGGCTTGCCGAAATGGCACCAGTGGCGTGAACTGCTGGAACTGGCGCATCTGGTCGTGGCGCATCGTCCCGGCTGGCGTGCGCCGAGCATGGGGCCGTTGGGCGAGCTGCTGGTGGATCGCGGCACGGGCCGCATCAACGATCTGCACGAACAACGCGCCGGGTGCATTTACATTCACGCGGTGACGCAGCTGGAAATTTCATCCACCGAGGTGCGCAAGTTGATCGCGATGGGCCGCGATCCGCGCTACCTGATGCCCGATTCGGTCCGGGCGATCATTGAGCAGACCGGCTGTTACAAGTCGCAACCCAAGAGGTGAGCATGGCCGTCAAGCGAGCGAAAAAAACTTCCCGACCCTCCAGCGCCAAGAAGAAGGCTGCTTCCAAGGCGCCTGCCAATGTGACCAAGCTGAGCACCGCCCGAAAGAAGCTCGCCAGTAAGGGACCGGCGCCCGCCGCGAAGAAGAAGGCCGCTGCCAGCAAGGCGCCTGCCACTGTGGCCGCCAAGCAGCAGCCCGTGGTCAGTGTCGTGGAGCATGCGCTCGATGAGATGAAGGCTGTGAATGTGAAAGTGCTGGCGGTGACCAAGCTCACCGACATCACCGACACGATGATCATTGCCAGCGGCAACTCCGATCGTCATGTGCGTTCCATTGCCGATCGCGTCGTCGAGCACGCCAAGAAGGCGGGCTTCCGTCCAATGGGCGTGGAAGGCGAGCGGGACGGCGAATGGGTGCTGGTCGATATGGGCGATGTGATCGTCCACATCATGCTGCCGAAGGTGCGTGAGTTCTACCGGCTCGAAAGCCTGTGGGATGTGAGCGCCGCCCGCCGCGAAGCGGCTGAGCAGAGCGCTTAAAACTGATTCATGCGGTTGATTGTCGTAGCAGCGGGGACGAAGCTGCCTGACTGGGTCAACGCCGGTTTCGAGGACTACGCAGGCCGATTCACGCGCGATTACAAACTCGAACTCAAAGAGATCGCGCTCGGCCAGCGCGCCGGCTCCAGTCCCCCGGCGCAAGCCATCGCTAAGGAAGGCGAGAAAATGCTCGCTGCCATTCCCCAAGGTGCGTATGTCGTGGCCATGCAGGTCGGCGGCAAGAACGTTTCCAGCGAGCAGCTCGCTCAGTTTCTCCAGGCTCGCGCTCGCGACGGTCGCGACGTTGTGTTCTGCATCGGCGGCCCGGAAGGATTGGCGCCTGAAGTCGATGCGCGGGCGGAGTTCCGATGGTCTTTATCGGCGCTGACTCTGCCGCATGCGTTGGCTCGCGTTGTGCTGGCGGAAGCTCTTTATCGCGCGGTGATGATCATCAAAGGTCATCCGTACCACCGCGCCTGACCTCAAACCTTGAGCCGGGCCATCTCCGCAACCGCGGACGCAACGGTGGGAAATCTCTCAGACGGCTCCTTCGCCAGCATCCCATCGATCAATCGTTGAAAGCGGCTTAGCGGCTCCGGCAGCACGGGAATCGGATCGTTGCGGTGTGATTGTATGATCCCGATCACCGAGGTCCCTTTGAACGGCCGCTGCCCGGTAAGCATTTCGTAAAGCATGATGCCCAGGCTGTAGATGTCGCTGCGTTGATCGACCTCGGCGCCTTCAGCCTGTTCCGGGCTGATGTAGTAGGGCGAGCCGCGCACTTCGCCCGCGTTGGTGTGCGATGTGTCCAGATGTTTGGCCAGCCCGAAGTCGATGAGCACGATGCGCCCGTCGGGCCGCATCATCACATTGGCCGGCTTGAGGTCGCGATGACAGAGCTTGGCGGCGTGCAGCGCCTGCAAAGCGGCGGCGATCTGCAGAAAGATATCCACGCTGTCTTTCGCTGTCATCAAGTTACGGATCCGTAACTCGAGGCTACCGCCAGGGAAGTATTCGGTGACGATGTAACGAAAGTCCTCGCCATGCCCCCAGTCGTAAACATCCACGATGGCCGGATGTTTGATGCGCATCAGCAGCTCGCGCTCGCGCTCGAAGCGCTCTTCCTCGCCGGCTTCCAGGGTCGACAACGGACCGGTGCGCAGCACCTTCACCGCCACGTTGTGACCCAACTCCACCGACAGCGCCACGTGCACCTCGGACTTCGGCGAGCGCGCGATGGTCTGCAGAAAGCGGTAGCCGGGGATGACCGGAAACGCCGTGCGCTGCCGACTGCCGGGAGATTTTTTATCCTCTGGGCGCATCCGTGACCCTGCTCACATTCGCACTCGCGAACGGTTGACTCGACATCGGTCGCATCGATGTATAGAACATCCTAAGTTGATTCCCTCAGCGCATCCATTGCCACGGCACAGTCGCAAATGTACGTGACGAGGTTATGATAGGAACAGGCCACGGCATTGGCCAGGATGGGATCGAAGGTTATGGCGATAGTCATGGAGTCCAGCTACTCGATCGACACCGGCGCGAACCTGATAAGACTCAAAGTCTGGGGCGAGTTGAGCGCGGATTCGTTGATGGAGTTGCTGAATCAGGCACGAGCCGATCCGGAATATGTCCCGGGCATGCATGCCGTCGCCGACTATCGCGAGGCCTACGGCAACTGGGATTACAGCGAAATCCAGCGCTTTCGCGACTACCTGATGCACATCGCGGTCCCCTGCGAAGTGCGCTGGGCCGCAATTTTCAAGCCCGGGAACCTGGCGGCCGCCGCCCACGTCCTGATATTGATCAGCGAGGCGGTCGGAGCGGACATAAGGATGCGCATGTTCGAGGAGCCGGCCGCCGCCCTGCGCTGGGTGCGCGGGGAGGACCGCCCGGAAGCCAGCATGAGTCACAAATTCTTGAACGGTCGGGTCGAGGTGCGCACCGGCGACATCACCGGGCTGCCGGTCGATGCGGTGGTGAACGCGGCCAATTCCACGTTGCTGGGCGGGGGCGGCGTCGATGGCGCCATTCATCGGCGCGGCGGTGGGGAAATCCTGCGGGCCTGTCAGGAGCTGCGGGAGACCTGTTATCCGCGCGGCTTGCCGGCCGGCGAGGCGGTGCTGACGACAGCGGGCAATCTGCCGGCGCGTTACGTGATTCATACCGTCGGCCCGGTCTGGGGCCGGGATCAGCAGCCCGATACGCTGCTCGCGTCCTGCTACAAGAAATCCCTGGCGCTGGCGGCGAATCATTCCTTGGGCTCGGTGGCGTTTCCGGCGATTTCCACCGGCGCTTATGGCTATCCGAAGGACGAAGCGGCGGCGATCGCGTCGACCGCGATCAGCGAGGCGCTGGCGCGGGCCGATGCCATCGAGCAGGTGTCGCTGGTGTTCTTCTCGGCCGCCGACCTGGATGTGTTCCTGGCCAACCAGCAGTTCTAACGAGCACCGCCCGAGCGTACAGGAGGTAACTCATCCTGTATCCTTCGGCGCATGTCATCACCCCCAATTTCAACCGCCAAGCCGTTGATCTATTTGGCCTCGGCGTCCCCGCGCCGGAGCGCGTTGCTGAGCCAGATCGGGGTCGCGCACCGCGTCGCGCCGGTGGCCGTCGACGAATCTGTGGCCGGCGCCGAGGCGCCGGAAAAATATGTCACACGGCTCGCCGCTCTGAAGGCCGACACCCTCTGGGACAGCCTTCCCCAAGATCAGCGTCTACCGGTGCTCGGCTCGGACACCACCGTCGTCGTTGATCGAAGCATCCTCGGCAAGCCGGCTGACGAAAACGACTGTGTCCGGATGCTCCAATTGCTGTCCGGGCGTACTCATCAGGTCCACACGGCCGTTGCGGTCCGCAGCGCCAGCGGCAGCGACGTGCGCCTGAGCATCAGCGATGTCACTTTTCGCGATCTGACACCCGCGGAGATAAGGGCCTACTGGCGCACGGGGGAACCGGCCGACAAGGCGGGCGGCTATGCCGTTCAGGGGCGCGGCGCCGTGTTCATCCGGCATATCGCCGGGAGTTACTCCGGCATCATGGGCCTGCCATTGTTCGAGACCGCCGAATTGCTGAGCGCGCATCAGATCGCGAGCGAGGTTCAGGGATGACGGCCGAGATCCTGATCAACATCAGCCCCCGCGAGGCCCGCGCCGCCCTGGTCGAGAACGGCGTCCTGCAGGAAATCTTTCTGGAGCGGGCCAACAAGCGCGGTCTCATCAGCAATATTTACAAGGGACGTGTGTCGCGCGTGCTGCCGGGCATGCAGGCCGCGTTCGTCGATATCGGTCTGGAGCGCACCGCGTTTTTGCACGCGTCCGACATCGTGCACCCGGCCGTGGGTGAAAACGGCAGTCCCGATCTGCCGGTGGACGAGGGTCGGACGCCGGATATTCAGACTCTGGTCAGCGAAGGGGGCGAAATATTGGTCCAGGTGCTGAAGGATCCGCTCGGCACCAAGGGCGCCCGTCTGACGACGTTCATCACGATTCCGTCACGGTATCTGGTTTATATGCCCAAGGGCCGCGGCATCGGAATTTCGGCACGCATCGAAGATGAAGCTGAGCGGCAGCGCTTACGCGAGGCCGCGAGCCTGTTCGTGCGCCCCGATGAACCCGGCGGTTATATCGTGCGTACTGCTGCTGAGGGCGCGACTCCAGACGCGTTGCGCGCCGACATGATGTTCCTGCAGAAACTGTGGAGCGTGCTCAGCGAGAAAGCGGCGGCCGCCAAACCGGGCAGCCTGGTGCATGAGGATCTGCCGTTGCCGGTGCGCGTCATGCGTGACGTGGTATCGAGCGGCATCGAGCACGTCGGTGTCGATCAACCCGAGACGCATCAGCGCATGATCGAATTCGCGCGCACCTTCATGCCGGAGATGACCGAGCGCATCGAGCTGTATCGCGGCGAGCGCCCGATCTTCGATCTGTACGGCGTCGAGGACGAAATCCAGAAATCGCTGGAGCGCAAGGTGCCGCTGAAATCCGGCGGACATCTGATTTTCGACCAGACCGAATCGATGACCACCATCGATGTGAACACCGGCGCGTATGTCGGTCAGCGCTCGCTCGAGGAGACGATTTTCCGGACCAATCTGGAAGCGGCCGTGGCGATCGCGCGTCAGCTGCGCTTACGTAATCTGGGCGGCATCATCATCATCGACTTCATCGACATGGAAGAAGAGGAGCACCGCAAGCAGGTGCTGCAGGCGCTGGAGAAATCGCTGGCCGCCGATCATGCGAAGAATCACATCTCGTCGGTGTCGCCGCTGGGCCTGGTGGAGATGACCCGCAAGCGTACCCGCGAGAGCCTTGAACATATGTTGTGTTCGGCGTGTCCAACCTGCGAGGGTCGCGGCTTCGTCAAGACCACCGAAACAGTTTGTTACGAGATCTTCCGCGAGATTCTGCGACAGTCGCGTCAGTTCCAGTTCCAGGAACTGATGGTGCTGGCGCATCAGGATGTGATCGAGCGGCTGCTGGATGAGGAGTCGGCGGCGCTGGCCGAGCTGGAAGTGCACACCGGCAAGCCCATCCGCCTTCAGACCGAAGCGCTCTATCAACAGGATCAGTACGATGTGGTGTTGATGTGATCGCAGTGTGATGCCCGACAGTAATGTCTTCCCGCCCACGTAAAATTCTCAAATGGCTGCTCGGCACGTTGATCGTGCTCGCCATGCTCGTGGGCCTGTTGTTTGCGACCTTCGGTTTCATCGTCGGCCGCGTGCCGGAATATCGAGTACAGCTGCAGGACTGGATCGGCGAGCGCAGCGGCTTGATCGTCGAGTTCCGATCCTTGAGCGCACGACTGCGGCTCTATGGTCCGGAGCTGGTATTCAATGACGCGGCGGTGCGCACTCCGGATCGCACACGGACTTTGTTTGTCGCGCGTCGGGGCAGCGTCGGCTTCGATCTCTGGACGTCCCTCGTCAACGGTCGTCTGACCGGCGGTCGCTTCTCGCTCGAGGCGCCGGAGATCGCTCTGATCCGTACCACCGAAGGCAAGATCCAGTTGCTCGGCCAAAGCGCGCTGCCCGAACGTGAGATCAAGCCGATCTCGTTGGAACAATTGCCGACCGGTCGTTTCGTCGTGCATGACGCCGTGGTGTCGTTTCGAGATGCGATCACCGGACGCGGCCCCTGGTCGCTGTCGGGGGTGAGTTTCGAGCTCAAGCGCAGCACCGACTCGATGGACTTGAAAGGCATGGCGTCCTTGCCGAGGACGTTGGGCGAGGAATTGAAGTTTAGCGCCACGGCGGAAGGCACGCTCGAAAATTCCAGCAAGCTGCTATCGACCTTCAACGTCGAGGGACAAAAGCTGGACCTGGCCGGCTGGGCCGATCTGTTGCCCGACGCGTGGCCGGCGCCCGAGAGCGGTCACGGCGCCTTACGGGTGAGCGGCACGTTGAGAGGCGCGGAGCTGTTGCAACTGTCGGCAGCCGTCGATGTGGGCCAGCTCACCACGGAGTTGCCGGTGTGGACGATTCCGTTGCCGAAGGCCGCGCCGCTCGTCCCTTATGTTTCCGATAGCGATCCGCCGCCGCCACCGAAACCCACGCCGAAATATCCCATCGAGCCCGAGCCGGCGGTCGTTGCAGAGGAATCCGCGCCCGCGCCTCAAATCCTGAGCTACTCGCGACTGGCCTTCGCGCTGAATGCGCAGAAGGCGGACAATCAGTGGAGCGTCACGCTGTCGGATGTGGATGCAATTCGCAGCGACTCGTCGTGGCAGGCAAAGAAGATCGCGGCGCGCTGGTCTCGTAACGATCAAGGCATGCTCAAGGTCAGCGGCGAAGCGGATCGCATCGTGCTGGCAAACATCTGGCCCTGGCTGGTCTACGCGCCCGAAAGCGAAACACTCGCGCGGGTTCGCGCAATGCAGACCCGAGGCGCGCTGACGGATGTGAAGTTCTCATTCGCGCGCACGGCGCCGGATGTGCCCGTCACGTATTCGTTAGAAACCAAGCTCGACAACATTGGATTCGAGCCGGTGTTACAGACTCCGGGAGTCACTGGCGTCACCGGCAGTCTGGACATCAACGATCATGCGGGTCAGCTGAAACTCGCGAGCAAGGTGATCGAGTTCAGCTTGCCGCGAACGTTTCGTGACGTGCTGGTCGCATCCTCTGCCGAAGGCGTGGTGTCGTGGCAGCGAAGCGATGCGGGTCTGGTCGTCAGCACTGATCAGTTCCGGGTGCAGGGTGATGATGGTCGCGCGGTGGCGCGCATGCATTTGACCCTGCCCAGCGACGGCACGTCGCCCATCATGGATCTGTTCGCGCAGGGCGAAGATCTGAAGGTCGGCTCGACCCACAAATATCTGCCGGCCGACAAGCTCGGCCCGAAGACGCTGGAGTGGTTCGATCACGCGCTGATCGACGGCCGCATCGCCACCGCCGAGTTCACCTACAAGGGACCGATGCGCCAGTTTCCGTTCCGTAAGAACGAAGGAACGTTCCTGGCTCGAGCCCAGGTCCAGAATGCGTTGTTCGATTATCAGGAAGGCTGGCAGCCGGCGCGCGATCTGATGGCGGAAGTCGAGTTCCGCAATCAAGGTATGCGCGTGCATGCGACGTCCGCGATGATCGGCGATCTGCGCATGACTCAGGCCACGGCCGACATTCCGGATTTCAGACAGAACGAGCTGTCGATCAAGGCGGCCGCCGCCAGCGATCTCGATGCAGGTCTGGCGTTCGTGAAAGGCAGCCCGATCGGTCCGCGGCTCGGAGAAACATTCGCGCGCTTGGGTGGACGTGGTTCGATGACCGCCGATGTACGGTTGGAATTGCCACTGAAGAATCTCGACAATCGCAAGATCGATGTCACCGCGCGTTTCGCCGATGCGACCGTGACGATGCAAAAGGTCTCGGCACCGGTGCAGTCGTTGACCGGCGAGCTGACGGTGAAGAACTCATTGATCGCGCAGGCGGACCTGAAGGGTCGTTTCCTGGGCGGCCCGCTCAGCGTGAAGATCGAGCAGCAGAATGCCAACGCCTCGCAGCTGAATGCGCTGGGTCACGCGGAAGCCACCGAGCTGCATTCGCTGTTCTCGTTGCCGGCCACGGTGAAACTGAGTGGCGCCAGCGACTACCACGTGAGCATGCCGATCGCGAGCGGCGACAGCGAGGCGGCTCAGCGTCGGAACATCAAAATCGATTCCGATCTGCGCGGGCTGGGGATTGCTTTGCCGGAACCGATCGGCAAAGGCATGGCCGATTCGCGGCCGTTGCAAGTGGCCTTGGACATAGACGATGAACAGCTGGTGTCACGCACCTCTTATGGCGATGTGCGAGCGTTGATTCGCCTGCGTTCATCCGACGATGGCTGGACGCTGGATCGCGGTGGCGTGCGAGCCGATGCGATCGCGCCCGCATTACCCGGTCATCGCGGCTTTCGGATCGAAGGCAATGTGCAACGGTTCGTTCTCGATGACTGGCTGGCACTGCGCGGTCCTGACCCGGCTCCGGGTACCGCCGCCGCACGCAACGATGATGGTCCGAAGCTGTCCGACTATCTCCAGGCCGCGAACGTGCGGGTCGCCGACTTTCAAATGTTCGGTTATCGCTTCGCCGATCTGCGCGGCCTGTTGCAATCGACTCAGAGTGGGTGGCGCGTCGACGTGAGCGGCGACAGTGCGACGGGCCAGGTGTTGATTCCGGAATCGTTCACGGGCACACAGCCGCTGCGCGCGACGATGGAACGACTGGTCATCAACAAAGTGCAGAACGAAGAGCAGGGCGGCGCAGCCAACAAAGATGACGATGAAGATCTGGATCCGCGCAATCTGCCGAACATGCAGATCTACGTGGGCAGCTTGCTGCTCGGCACGCGCACCGTTGGCGCGGTCGACTTGAAAGCAACGCGAGTCCCGCAAGGCATTCGCTTCGACAGTGCGACCGTCCTCGCCGAATCCGTGCGAGCCGAGGCGCAGGGCGAATGGTTGAAGACAGTGGATGGTCCGCGTTCCACGCTGGATGCGTCCATCGAAAGCAAAGATGTCGCCGCGACGTTGAAGGCGTTGAATTACACGCCGTTCCTCGAAGCCAAGCGGGGCGCGATCACAGCGGACCTCGCGTGGAATGGCGGCTACGACAGCAACATTCTCGAGCACGCCTCGGGCGCGATCCGTATCGAAGCGGAGACCGGGCAAATTGTGAATTTGCAGCCGGGCGCGGGGCGCGTGCTTGGCCTGTTCAGCGTCGGCGCGCTGCCGCGTCGATTGGCGTTGGACTTCAGCGATCTCACTGAGAAAGGTCTGGCGTTCGATACCGTGCGCGGCGATTTCGAATTACGCGACGGCAATGCTTACACCAACAACTTATTGCTGAGAGGTCCCGCTGCCGAGATCGGTATCGCAGGTCGTACTGGTCTTGGTACGCGTGATTACGACCAAACGGCCGTTGTCACAGGGAATCTGGGGGCGTCATTGCCGGTCGCAGGCGCGCTTGCCGGTGGCCCGGTCGTCGGCGCTGCGGTGCTGCTGTTCTCGCAAGTCTTCAAGGAGCCGCTCAAGGGCATCACGCGCGGCTACTATCGCATCACCGGGCCCTGGGATGCCCCAGTGGTGGAACGGGTGGATGCAGCGGACGCCAAAGCGGAAGTAACGGGTGACTAACACAGTTCGGGCAGCTGTCCTGCAAATGACCTCGGCGCCCGAGGTCGAAGCCAATCTCGCGATGGCGCGCGGTTTGTTGGAGCGTGCCCGAGCCCAAGAGGTGACCCTCGCAGCACTGCCTGAAAACTTTGCCATCATGGGCCGCAAAGAGACCGATAAGGTCGAGGTGGCCGAAACGCCGGGCGAGGGGCCCATTCAAGCGTTTCTAGGTCATTGCGCCCGTGAGCTGGGGTTGTGGATCATCGGCGGCACGATTCCTCTGCGCGTCGAGAATGAGCCCCAGCGCGTCGCGTCAGCGTCGCTGCTGTTCGACGATCACGGTCGCTGCGTCGGTCGCTACGACAAGATTCATCTATTCGATGTAGGCATTCCGAATCGCGACGCGCCTCAGCGCGACGAGCGCTATCGGGAATCTGCCACGGTCGCGCCTGGCCGCGAGCCCTGTGTCGTGCCCACGCCGCTGGGTCGAATCGGCATGGCGGTGTGCTACGACGTGCGCTTTCCCGAGCTATTCCGGGTACTTCAACAGCAGGGGGCGGAAATCCTTAGCCTGCCTTCAGCGTTTACCGCACCCACCGGTAAGGCACATTGGGAATTGTTGATGCGTGCGCGGGCGGTCGAGAATCTGTGCTATGTCCTGGCCCCAGCGCAAAGTGGCATCCACCCCAATGGGCGGGAGACCTGGGGAGACTCGCTCATCGTGGATCCCTGGGGCCAGGTCCTTTCTCGCGTGACCGACGCCGGTCCCGGCCTTGCAGTGGCGGAAATCGACCGCACTGTCCAACAAGAACTTCGCGAACGATTCCCGGCGCTGTCGCACCGGCGATTTACAATCGCGCCCACGCTTTGATCTCGCGATCACGAGGAATACCCACGCGCATGAGCACCACAGTTACCGCCGTTCATGACCGTCTGCATCTGGAGCTGCCCAAGGCGTTCAACGCGTCGCAGCCGCTGGATGTGGCGCGTCAGGCCATCCTCGCGCCGTCGGGGCTCGATGACGACCGCATCGCCAGTGTGCTCGGCAGCGTCATGGGCTACAGCGTCGACTACGCCGATTTGTATTTTCAGCTGAGCCGCGAAGAGTCGTGGTCGCTGGAAGACGGCATCGTCAAAGATGGCTCGCACAGCATCGAGCAGGGCGTCGGCGTGCGTGCGCTCGCGGGTGAGAAGACCGGTTTCGCTTATTCCGATGAGATTGTGTTGCCGGCGCTGACCGAAGCATCGATGGCCGCGCGTGCCATCGCGCGCAGCGGAGCAAACAAATCCATGCAGGCCTGGCGCTCGACCGCCGGTCATCAGTTGTATCTGCCGTTCGATCCGCTCGAAGGCTTGAGCGACACCGACAAAGTGCAATTACTCGAGCGTGTCGATCGCGAAGCGCGGCGTCTAGACCCGCATGTGACTCAGGTGATGGCGAGCTTGTCCGGCGCGCATGAAGTCGTGCTGGTGATGGCGAGCGACGGCACGGTGGCCGCCGACGTGCGCCCGCTGGTGCGCATGAATGTTTCTGTGATCGTCGAGAAGGACGGTCGCCGCGAACAGGGTTATTCGGGCACGGGCGGTCGTTATGGCTTCGCCAAGTTCCTGGAAAAAGATCGTTGGAAAGAACTGGTGCACGAGGCGGTGCGCGGCGCGATGGTGAATCTCGACGCGGTCCCGGCGCCGGCGGGCACGATGACTGTGGTGCTCGGCCCGGGTTGGCCCGGCGTGTTGTTGCACGAGGCGGTGGGTCACGGTCTGGAAGGTGACTTCAATCGCAAAGGAACGTCGGCGTTCTCCGGCAAGATCGGCGAGCAGGTCGCGTCCGAGCTTTGCACCATCGTTGACGACGGTACGCTCGGCTCGCGCCGTGGTTCGTTGAATATCGATGACGAAGGCGTGCCAACTCAGTGCACGACGCTCATCGAGAACGGCATCCTGCGCGGCTACATGCAGGACAAGCTGAACGCGCGACTGATGGGTGTCGCCCCGACGGGTAACGGTCGTCGCGAGTCGTTCGCCCACATGACCATGCCGCGTATGACGAATACATACATGCTGGCGGGCAAGCACGATCCGCAGGAAATCATCGGCTCGGTGCAGAAGGGCCTGTATTGCCGCAACTTCGGCGGCGGCCAGGTGGATATCACTTCCGGCAAGTTCGTGTTCTCGGCCAGCGAGGCTTATCTGATCGAGAACGGCAAATTGGGTGCGCCGGTGCGCGGCGCTACGCTGATCGGCAACGGCCCCGAAGTCATGCGCCGGGTGTCCATGGTCGGTAACGACCTGAAGCTGGACGAGGGCGTCGGTACCTGCGGCAAGGAAGGGCAGGACATCCCGGTGGGTGTCGGCCAGCCCACCCTGCGGGTCGACGGCCTGACCGTCGGCGGCACGGCCGCGTAGTCAGTTTCCCCGGACGGCGGTCGCGCTGCTACGATTGCCGTCCTATGTGGATTTCTCGTCCCGTCTACGAGCTGCTGCCCTACCTGTACATGCTGGTGGGGATCGCCTTGCTGGCCGCGGCCTGGGTGGTCGAAGCCAAGACCTGGCCCAGTGTGTTTCTCACCGTGGGTGCACTGAGCCTGATGGGCGGACTGGTGCTCTGGCTGCGCCGGAAGGACTATCGGACCAAACAGGCCGAATACAACAGCCGCTCGCTCGACGACAAGATCTAGCGACCGCCGCCGAACTCATTCGCCCGCTGCTCTTCCTCTTCTTCTTCCTCGCGCTCGGCCCGTTCCTGCAATGAGGAGCCGTCGTCCTGCGCGAGCGTGGCAGCGTGACCGCGATCCGGGCCGTCATGCATCGGCTGCGCGTCGTCGTCCAGTTCATGGAACGCCGTCCGGCTGCGATTGGTCCGCTCATCGAAATACATGATCTCGTGCTGACCGATCTGCACGACATCGCCGTCGTTCAGCATGCGGCGGCGGACGCGCTTGGAGCGCACGTAGATACCGTTGGTGCTGTTCAGATCCTCGAGCACCGAGGTATGAATCGAAGTGATGATCTGCGCGTGATGACGGCTGATGAATTTGCTGTCGATCTGCAGATCGTTATCGGGCGTGCGGCCGATGATGAACCGGCCCGGCGTCAGCTCGCGCTCGGCGATGGTCTGACCGTTGAAGCCGACCAGGATGCGACCGAGCACGATACGACGCGCACCGGTCGATGTTTCTTCTCCACCGTTCATGCCACCGTGCATTCCGCCGTTCATGCTGCCCGGCATGCCATGCAGTGCCTGCAATTTCACAGAACGCTCGGCGTATTCGACCCACTGCAATTCTTCGACGGCGGCTTTCACATCGTCGACCGTCACAGAAGGGCGATCCTGCGCGAACGCGGCCATCATCGCGGTGTCCGCGAGTGTGTTCACCAGACGCGGCACGCCGCCGGTGTAGCGGTAGATCAACGAGAATGTTTCCGGATCGAAAATCTGCCGCCCCTGCGAGCCGGCCACTTCCAGACGGTGCTGGATGTATGCGGCCATATCGGCCTTGGACAACGCGGTCAGATGGAAGCGCAGGCGAATGCGCTGAGCCAGCTGCACCAGTCCCGGCGCGTTGAGCTTGTCGTTCAGCTCCGGCTGACCGGCGAGGATGATGCGCAGGACCTTTTCCTTGGTGGTCTCCACGCCCGATAGCATGCGGATCTCTTCCAGCACCTTGTTTGACAGATTCTGGGCTTCATCGACGATCAGCAGCACGCGTCGGCCGTTGGCATATTGCTCGACCAGAAACTCGTTCAGGGTGGCGAGCAGCTCGGCCTTTTTCATCTTGAACGGCGAAAAGCCGAACTGCACCAGCACGCTCTGCAGGAATTCGATGGCGGTGACCTGGGTCTGATTGATCTGCGCCACCACCACGTCTTTTTCGAGCTCCTTGAGGAAGGTCTCGATCAGTGTGGTCTTGCCCGAGCCGATCTCGCCGGTAATGACCACGAAACCGTCGGTGAACCAGATGGTGGACTCCATGTACGCCTTGGCGCGTGCATGGTGCTTGGACAGGTACAGGAACTGCGGATCCGGCGTGAGCCGGAACGGCAGTTCGTGCAGTTTGAACAGTTCGAGATACATGCGGTTGGATCTGTTCCCGGTCGAGGCGAGGTAAGTTTACGGAGAACCGTAGCCGGACACAAAAATCCCACCGTCAATTCACCAGAATCTGGCGCTGACCAGGGGTCCCGCTCGAGTTACATCTTCAGCCGGAGCAACTGCTGCAATGCCCGATCCCTGGCGGCCGGCGATGGGGCGTTGATGGTGCAATGTCCTAGCTTGCGGTTGGGCCGCGGTTCTTTCCCGTAGCTGTGGAAGTGTACGCCCGATACCCGGAGAATGTTCCCGAGCTCCGGAATGCTACCGATGAAGTTCATCATCGCCGAGTGCCCGTTCGGGCGAGTGCTTCCCAGCGGCAAGCCGAGAATGGCACGCACGTGATTCTCGAACTGACTGGTCTGTGCGCCTTCGATGGTCCAGTGTCCGGAGTTGTGCACGCGGGGCGCCATCTCGTTGGCGATCAGCTTGCCGCCGCGGACGAAGAACTCGATGGTGAGTACCCCGGCGTAGTCCAGATGTTTCAACAGGCGGCGCATATATGTTTCCGCCTGCTTCTGCAGTGAGGCGCTTCGATACGGCGCGATTGAGTAGCGCAGAATGCCTTGCGAATGGGTGTTCGCCGACAATGGATAAAACAATGTTTCGCCACGCGTGCTACGCACGCCGATGATGGAAACCTCGCGCGAGAAATCGACGAAGCCTTCGTAGATCAACGGCACGGTGCCGAGCGCCTGCCACGCGGCTTCGATGTCCGCGGGCTTTTTCAAATAGAACTGACCGCGCCCGTCGTAACCGAGACGTCGCGTCTTGAGCACGCCGGGCAGGCCGATGTTTTCAACGGCCGCGCGCAGATCTTCGATCGAGTCGACCGCCATGAATTCCGGCGTCGGAATCTTCAGCTGGCGGAACAATGTTTTCTCGTGCAAGCGATCCTGCGAAGCACCGAGAGCTTTCACCGGCGGCAGGAAAGGTTTCGAGCTTGCAATGGGCTCGACTGCGGCAACCGGCACATTCTCGACGTCGAATGTTACAACGTCGACTTCGTCGGCCAGCTCCGCGAGCTTGTCCGGATCGTCGAATGCACCAGGAATGATCTTGCCGACCTGACCGCCGGGCGCGTCGCTGCTCTGATCCAGGAACACGAAGCGCAGGCCGAGCGGATAGCCTGCCAGGGCCAGCATGCGTCCCAGCTGGCCCGCACCGATGATGCCGATTTTCATGGGCGGGAAAGGGCAGTGATGGACGGGTCGGGATTGGCCAGCACAGTTGCGGTCTGGTCAGCCCGGAACTTGTCGAGCGCGGTGCGCACCGGCTCGTATTTGTTCGCGAGGATCGAGGCGGCAAACAACGCCGCATTGGTGGCGCCGGCCTGACCGATCGCCAGCGTGCCGACCGGAATGCCGGCGGGCATCTGCACGATGGACAACAACGAGTCGATGCCCGAGAGCATCTTCGACTGCACCGGCACGCCGAGCACGGGCAGGCTGGTCTTCGCAGCGGTCATGCCCGGCAAATGGGCGGCGCCACCGGCGCCGGCGATGATGACTTCCAGGCCGCGCTCCCGTGCCGTCTCCGCATACTCGAACAGCAAGTCCGGTGTGCGATGGGCCGAGACCACGCGCGTCTCGAAGGCGATCCCCAGGCGCTCCAGGGTGTTCGCGGC
Source organism: Steroidobacter flavus (assembly GCF_042651805.1). Classification (NCBI taxonomy): domain Bacteria; kingdom Pseudomonadati; phylum Pseudomonadota; class Gammaproteobacteria; order Steroidobacterales; family Steroidobacteraceae; genus Steroidobacter; species Steroidobacter flavus. The sequence continues at coordinate 69,316 of NZ_JBHSDU010000002.1, forward strand.
GGGCTGCAAAGTCTCCCAATCGGACTTGGAGCCCATGATGATGCCAACTAGCGGTTTCATAAGGGGGATTGTATCAGGGGGCTGCGTTTGACAGGGCGTCGCGTAAGACGCGGAACAGCTCGCGCCCGGCGGGCGTGACTTTCTGGGAGGTCTGCTGCTGTTCCTTCCGGGCGCGCTCGATCAGCTTGCCGACGGCCTTGCCATCGACGTGAGGAAATTCGGCGGTCAGCGCGGCGACGCCTTCGCTGCCTTCGCGTAACAACCGGTCGCGCCATTGCTCGATGCGGTGAAAACGGATTGCCTCGACCCGTTCCCGGTCGCGTTTGGCAGCCAGTGCCTCGCGGATGGGCTCGGCGTCGATCTTACGCATCAGCTTGCCGATGTACTGTTTCTGCCGGTACAGGCCGCCATGTGCGGTGATTCGACGGGCCAGCACCACGGCGTCGCGCAGTTGATCAGGCAGGGGCAGGGCGTCCAGCTCGCTGTCCGACAGCTCGATCAGCGCTTCGCCGAGCTGCTGCAGGTCATCGCTCTGCCGCTTCCGCAGGCTTTTGCTGGGGCGGCTGTCGTCTTGGTCGGCGTCGTCGATCATGTAGGACAGGCCGTTTCTGGGGGCGCAAGGATGCGGGCCTGGCGGTCCTCATGCAAGTCGACTGATACAATCGGGCTATGGCTCAAGTTCCCAATACCTCATCCACCCAGCTCAGCCACTCGCAACAGGACCTGCAGGACCTGGTTGCCCTAGCCATCGAGGAGGGGCGAAAGCTCGGTGCCACCGAATCCGAGGTTGGCGTCAGCGTCGACACCGGGCTGTCCGTGACCGCACGCTTGGGCGAAGTCGAGACGCTCGAGTATCAACGCGACCGGGGGATGGGCATCACTGTCTATCGCGGTAAACGCAAAGGCACGGCGAGCACCGCCGACCTGCGGCCGCAAGCGATTCGCGAAACCGTCGCCAAAGCATTCAGCATCGCCGGCTTCACGGCGGAAGATGAGTGCGCGGGTCTGCCGGATCCCGAAGATCTGGCGCGTGAGTTTCCCGATCTGCAGCTGTCACATCCGTGGGGCATCGAGCCCGATGCCGCGCGCGATCTGGCGGTGGCGTGCGAAGCGGCCGCGCTCAAAGCGGACAAGCGCATCGGCAATTCCGAAGGCGCGACGCTGTCGAGTCATCAAGGCCTGCGCGTGTTCGGTAACTCACTTGGATTCCTTGGTGGATTCCCGAGCAGCATTCACAGCCTGAGCTGCGTGGTCGTCGCGCAGGAAGACGGCGAAATGCAGCGCGACTATTGGTACAGCTCGGTGCGCGACTGGCGCGAGTTGGAAGATGGCGAGTCGATTGGCAAGACGGCTGCCGCTCGAGCATTACGTCGGTTGAATGCGAAGAAGTTGCCGACGATCACTGCGCCCGTGTTGTTTGTTCCAGAGCTGGCTCGCGGACTGATGGGACATTTCCTCGGTGCGGTTCGTGGCGGCAGTCAGTATCGACGTGCATCGTTCCTGCTCGACGCCGCCGGTCAGCAGATCTTTCCGTCGTGGGTGCAGATTTCCGAGCGGCCGCACATCCCCAAGGCGCTGGCGAGCTCGCCTTTCGATAGCGAAGGCGTGGTCACGCGCGATCGCGAGTTGATCAAGGACGGTGTGCTGACCGGCTACATCCTGAGCACCTATTCGGCCCGCAAGCTCGGGCTGCGCACGACTGGCAATGCCGGCGGCGTTCACAATCTCATCGTGTCGCACGGCGCCGATGATTTTCAGGGGCTGCTGAAGAAGATGAATCGCGGCCTGATGGTGACGGAGTTGATGGGCCAGGGCATCAACGGCGTCACTGGCGATTACTCGCGCGGGGCCGCCGGCTTCTGGATCGAGAACGGCGAGATTCAATATCCGGTGAACGAGATCACCATCGCCGGCAACCTCAAGGACATGTATCGAGAGATCGTTGCGATCGGCAGCGACGTCGACGCGCGCGGCGGCATTCGAACCGGATCGGTGCTGCTGGAGAAGATGACGATCGCAGGCGAGTAATCGTCTGCCTCACTGATTGGACGCGTGCTGATTGGGCACGTGATGGCCGTGCGTGTGCTGGACGACATTCGTTTCCTTCACCAACTCAGCCACGGTTCTTCCCTTCAAGCTGTTCTGTAGCGCCTGCTCGGCAATCCGAGCCGCTTCCACCGCGGGCGCGATATCTCTGCATTTGCTGAGACGCGGGCCTGCGGTGTCGTGACGTACGGCGTCCAGCACGTCGTTCAGTTCGATCGTATGCGGATCGCGTGCCGGCACCCAGCTGTCATCCTCCGCGACCAGCAACAGCTTGCGATATTCGAGTGCGTCCATGATCGGTGTGAGCGCCGCGCCCGGCAGATCCAGATGTTCAGCGAGACGATTCGACGTCCAGCGATGCTGGGCCGTCCGGTAATCGTTGACGATGAGATACATGATGGACAGCGCCACTCGCTCGCGCATGCTCGAGTTCAGCGCAATCACGCCGCGCCCGGGTCGCAGGTACTGCGGATTCTGGATATAGAACGACAGCTGCGCGCCGAGCAGCAGGATGAGCCAGGAAATGTACAGCCACATCAGCGCCACGATGACGATGGCAAAACCGGCGTAGATGACCATGGTGGTCGACGCCCTGGAAACGAACTGCGCCATCACCATGCCGCTGAAGGCCCAGGCGGCGCCGGCCGCGACACCGCCGATCAATGCGGCACGCAATCGCACCTTGGTGTTGGGCACGAAGGCATACATGAACGTGAACACGCCCGAGACCAGCAGATAGGGCGTGATACGACCCAAGATCAGCAGCACGGTGTCGAAGGGCCGGTAATGCGACAGTGTTTCGACGAACGTCGTGCTGCCGATCGTTGCAATCACTCCCAATGCCGCGACGATGACGGCCGGCCCGACCACCATGACGCTCAGGTACTCGCTGAAGCGGCGCCCGATACTGCGGGGCTGCTCGACCCGCCACACGAAATTGAAACTCTCTTCGACCTTCTGCACGGTCGTGATCAAGGTGTAGAGCAGGAAGATCAAGCCGATCGAGCCCAGCACGCCGCCGCGCACGTTATCGACGAACGCCATCACCTGCTGGGTGATCTCGTAGGCGCGGTCGCCGAGCGGCTCCAGGAAGCTGTACAGTACCGGCTCGAGCTCGCGGTGATAGCCCAGGCCTTTGAGCACCGAGAAGGACAGGGCGATGATGGGCACGATCGACAATAGCGTCGTGTACACCAGGCTCATGGCGCGGAGCGTGAGCTCGCCGAGGGCGATATCGCGGATCAGCGCGTAGGGATACCGCAGGATGCGCGTAAGTTTCCACAACGGCCGGCCGATGATGGATTCCGGCGGCTCGAACAGCCAATGTTCCAGGCGAGCTAGCAACGGCGCGATCATGCTCGATGAGCGTGACACGCGGCCGCGGCGTGAGCAAGTTTATGAGTTATTTAACCGGCAACTTCCCGACCCGCATCGTCTGCCTCACCGAGGAGACCACCGAAACGCTGTACCTGCTCGAAGAGGACTGGCGCATCGTAGGTATTTCGGGCTTCACCGTGCGGCCGCCGCGGGCGCGCAAGGAGAAGCCGAAGGTCTCGGCGTTCACCAGCGCCAAGGTCGATCGTATCCGTGAGCTCGAGCCCGATCTGGTGCTGGGGTTCTCCGACCTGCAGGCCGACATCGCCGCCGATCTGGTGCGGCACGGGCTGAACGTTCACATTTTCAACCACCGCGACATCGCCGGGATCTTCGGCATGATCGGCATTCTCGGCGGCATGATCGGCTGCGAGGCCAAGGCCGCACAGCTGTGCGTGAAGCTTGCTGAGAATCTGGAGAGGATTCGCGCCTCGGCGGCGCAGTTCACCGTCCGTCCGCGCGTTTATTTCGAGGAGTGGGACGAGCCGATGATCTCGGGCATCCGCTGGGTCTCGGAACTGATCGGCGTGGCCGGCGGCGACGATTGTTTCGAAGACAACTCGCGTCAATCGCTGGCGAAGAACCGCATCATCGCCGACCCGCAGGAAGTCGTGCGACGCGCGCCCGATATCATTCTCGGCTCCTGGTGCGGCAAGAAATTTCAGCCGGGGAACGTGATCGCGCGCGAGGGTTGGGACAAGGTGCCCGCGGTCGCCAACGCACAGCTTTATGAGATCAAGTCACCGATTATTTTGCAGCCGGGGCCGGCGGCGCTGACCGACGGCGTCACCGAAATTCACAACGTCTTCAAGGCGTGGCAGGCGGGGCGAGCGGCGCGTTGATGGTGAAATAAAACGTCGCGCCTTCGTTGACCTGGGCTTCGGCCCAGATGCGACCGTTGTGACGCGCGATCACGCGCTGCGCGGTGACGAGCCCGATGCCGCTGCCTTGAAACTCCGCGTCCGGATGCAGACGCTGGAATGGCACGAACAATTTGTTCGCGTACGCCATGTCGAAGCCGACGCCGTTATCGCGCACGAAGTAGATGTGACCGCCGGTCACGCCCGTCTGAACGCCGACAGCGATCGTCGGCTGCGCAGCTTTCATCGAAAATTTCCAGGCATTTCCGAGCAGGGAGTCCACGGCGATACGAAGCAATCGGGCATCGCCTTCGACGTGCATGTTGGGTGCGATCTCGATCTGCACCTTATGATCCGGAAACTTCTCGCGCAGCGCTGCGGCGGCGTCGGTGCAGAGCTGGGTGAGATTGACGGGCCGGATCGCCAGCTCAGCGGTGCTGATACGAGACAAGCCGAGCAGTGCTTCGATGAGGCCAGACATGCGCTGACTCGCATCGTGAATGCGTCGCAGATAATGCAGCGACTTGTCGTCCAGCTGCTCGGCGGCAGTCTCTTGCAGGATCTGACTGAAGCCGGACAGGCTGCGCAGCGGTGCGCGTAGATCGTGAGATACGGCGTAAGCGAACGACTCCAGCTCGCGATTCGCCGCTTGCAGCTGACGCGTGCGCTCGGCCACGCGCTTTTCCAGCTCGGCATTCATCTGCTGCACTTCGCGCTGTGATTCGAGCAGCGCGGAGACTGCCGCTTCATCGCGTCGCTTGTGTCGTCGAAGCAGGATGTACAGCAGTACGGCCGAGCCGAGAATCGCCAGCCAGCCCTTGCTGGTGTGCAGGACCTCGAGCGTGTGAGGATCCAGGTCCAGCCAGGCCAGCCAGCGATCGGTCAGGAAGATCCAGAGGGCGCCAGCGGCCAGATAGATCAATGCGATCGTTCTTGGCATGCAACCGGCTCGAAGTCGTGCCCTATGCGGTCAGGCGGCGCAGTGCTTCGGCGTATTTCTCGCCGGTCTTCTGAGCCACTTCCGGCGGCAGCTTCGGCCCCGGAGCGCGCTTGTCCCACACCAATGTTTCCAGATAGTCCCGCACGAATTGTTTGTCGAAGCTCGGCGGGCTGGTGCCGGGGCGGTAGGTATCGGCGGGCCAGAAGCGCGAGGAATCGGGTGTCAGTGCCTCGTCGATCAGCGTCAGGTGACCGGCGTCGTCGACGCCAAATTCGAATTTGGTGTCGGCGATGATGATGCCGCGGGTGAGCGCGTACTCGGCGGCAAAGCGATACAACGCGAGCGCGGTGGCGCGCACTTGTTCGGCAAGACCGCGGCCGACGATCGCGACGGCGCGGTCGTAATCGATGTTCTCGTCGTGCTCGCCGATCTCGGCTTTGGTCGCCGGCGTGAACAGAGGCTCGGCCAGGCGATCGGCCTGTCGCAGACCTTCCGGCAGCTGGATGCCGCACACCTTGCCGCTCTGTTGGTAATCCTTCCAACCCGAACCAATGATGTAACCGCGCACCACCGCCTCGATGGGCAGCGCCTTGAGGCGCTTCACGATCAGGTACCGATCGGCAATCAACGCACGCTCGGCCGGATCGGTGACCACGCTCTCCAGCGGCGTATCCAGGATGTGATTGGGCACGATGTGCTTGGTGCGGTCGAACCAGAAGCGCGAGATCTTGGTCAACACCGCGCCTTTGCCCGGAATCGGGTCGGGCAGCACCACGTCGAACGCGCTCAGACGGTCGGTGGTGACGATCAGCATCTGCTTGTCGTCGATGGCGTAAATGTCGCGGACCTTGCCCTGATAGATGCGCTTGAGGCCGCTCAAGTGCGACTCGTGCATGGGCGGGGAGGGCTGAGTCACAGGATTACTCGATGAAAAATGAGAGGAAAAACACTGTTGAGCGTCGGGCGAATGGTGGTGCAGCACCGGACTGCTACCATTGGGCCCGTGTCCTAAGTTAGGACACGATTGTCGCAGCGGCTGACGAGGCCTTCAAGCATCGATGTTCTGGCAAGGTAAAGCACTGGGCGCGCTGATCGGCGGGGTGACCGCGGGTCCGGTTGGCGCATTGTTCGGCACCTTCATCGGTCACCTGTTCGACGCGCAGGCCGAGAGCGGTCTGGCCGGCCGCCTGGGCAATGACGAAGACGACGCGACCGCCGCCCAGATGTCCGGCATGGGCGCGCAGGAAGCGTTCTTTCGCGCCACATTCTTGACCATGGGCCACATGGCCAAGGCGGACGGGCGCGTCTCCGAAAATGATATCCGCGCCGCCCGCGCCATCATGGCCGAGTTCCGCCTCGGCGAGCGCGAAGTCGAATTCGCGATCCAGCTGTTCACGCAAGGCAAGGAAAAGGAATTTCCGCTGGAGGCGACACTGCGACAGCTGCGCCGCAAGCTGGCCGACCGCCCCGACGTCCTGCGCATGTTCATCCAGATTCAATTGCAGACCGCCTTGTGGAGCGGCAGCTTCGCGCCGGCCGCGCGCCAGGTGATGGCACGCGTTGCGGCGACGTTGAGCGTGTCGGCTTACGAGGTGATACAGATGGAGGCGCTCCTGCGAATGCAGCAGTCGTCCCGTCAACCGCCCGAGGCGCGCCCCCAGGTCGATAAAGTCGCGCAAGCTTACGAAGTGCTCGGTGTTACCGCCGAGGCGTCGGATGCCGAAGTCACGAAGGCATATCGCCGCTTGATGAATCAAAATCATCCCGACAAGCTGGTCGCGCGCGGCCTGCCGGAGTCGATGATGAAAGTCGCCGAGGAAAAAACCCGGCAAGTTCGCGCTGCTTACGAAGTGCTGCGTGAAGCACGCGCGATGCGGTAGGGCCTGATAATACTCATTGGCTGGGCCGCGACGAGCTATTGCGGTTCAGGGCTAGGCGGGACGACCGCCGTGTACTCTGCAGTACATAAGGGAGGAGCAACGACGTCCTGAACCGCAATAGCTCGTCCCATCTAATGATATTTATTCATTAAATGGGTTGTGCCTCCAATCGCCTTGCTGCAGGCGATTGGAGGCGCAACGCGGCCCAGCCAATGAGTATTATCAGGCCCTGGCTCACGAGGTTTCCGCCATGCCCACACATCAACCCTGGATCGCTCCTTCGATTCTCTCCGCCGATTTCGCTCGTCTCGGCGAAGAGGTGAAGGCCGTGCTGGAGGCCGGCGCCGACACCATTCATTTCGACGTGATGGACAATCATTACGTGCCCAATCTCACCATCGGTCCGCTGGTGTGCGAGGCGCTGCGTAAGCACGGCATCACCGCGCCCATCGATGTACATTTGATGGTGAAGCCGGTCGATCGGATCATTCCTGACTTCGCCGCCGCCGGCGCGTCGTGGATCAGTTTTCATCCCGAAGCGAGCGAGCATATCGATCGCACGCTCGGCTTGATTCGCGAGCACGGCTGTCATCCCGGCATCGTGCTCAACCCGGCCACGCCGCTGAATGTGCTGGATTACGTGCTCGACAAGGTCGATATGATTTTGCTGATGTCGGTCAACCCGGGGTTCGGCGGACAGAAGTTCATTCCTTCCGCACTCGGCAAATTGAAGAAGGTGCGCGAGATGATCGCGGCGAGCGGTCGCGATATTCGCTTGCAGATCGATGGCGGCGTGAAGGTCGACAACATCGGTGAGATCGCGGCGGCCGGTGCCGATACCTTCGTCGCGGGCTCGGCGATCTTCGGCTCGAAGGATTATCGGAAGACGATTTCAGACATGCGTGCTGAGATCGCGAAAGCGACCAAGTAGCTGGCGCCAGAAACAGAGAAGGCCGCTTGCGCGGCCTTCTTCAGTGAGTCGTCTCGCGACCCGGCGAGGTTTTATTCCTCGTCCTCGTCATCGAAATCGTCATCATCATCTTCGTCGTCCTCGTCGGTGCGACGATTGGCAGGTGACGTGCCTGCAGTAGCAGCGCCAGCGCGACCCGCGGCGGCAGCCAGCGGCGGCTTGGTCTTCATCTTCGGACGCGCGCCGAATACAACGATGGTCTTGCCGGTAGCGCGCAGCAGACCCTGATCTTCCAGCACCTTCAACACGCGGCCTGCCATTTCACGCGAGCAACCGACCAGGCGCGACAGCTCCTGACGGCTCACCTTGATCTGCATGCCTTCCGGATGAGTCATCGCATCCGGTTCGCTGCACAGATCCATGATGGCGTGCGCGACCCGACCGGTCACGTCGACGAAGGCGAGATCGCCGAGCTTGCGATTGGTGCGATCGAGGCGGGTGGCGAGCTGCGTGGCAAGCTCGAACACCAGGCCCGGGCTTTCGGCCGCGAGCTGACGGAAGCGGGGATAGGTCATTTCAGCGAGCTCGCACTGCTGACGCGTGCGGACCCAGGCGCTGCGGGTGGGCTGTTCGTAGAACAGACCCATCTCACCGAAGAACTGCCCTTTGTTGAGGTAGGCGAGCACCATCTCGTTGCCTTCCTCGTCCTCGATCATCACTTCGACCGAGCCGCTGACGATGTAATACAGCACATCGGGCAGGTCGCCGGCGTGGATGACGACGGTCTTGGAAGGCACCGTGCGGATTCGGCAATAGCTCAGGAACCGGTTGATCGCCGGAATATCGCTCAATGGCCTTGCGCCCTCTTCCATACCCGCCCCTATTCGCCTTGTGCTTGTAACTAAATGACTTTAGTGGGATGACTTGACGACAATATGTCTTGCCGCGCCTTTTAATACAGTATGACCCAACACCGCAAGCTTTTGCTTGCACGGCAAAACTTTACGTCGACTATTTGACGGCAGAGCCCAACGTCGTTCAGCCCCAATGTGTCGACCCGGTCACACTCTCATAGCCAATAGGCGGTCCGTGTCATCACTTTGGCGGTGAGCTTCATCAACCCCCGCACCGGCCCCGGCAACTCCGCACCGCCGGCCAGTTCAGCATTGCGTCCATGACGTTCTTCGTCGGCGCTCATTTGCTGGATGATGGCGCGGGTGCGCGCATCCTCCGCCGGCAAACGTTGCAAATGTCCGTCGAGATGCTCCACCACCTGGCGTTCGGTCTCGGCCACGAAGCCCAGGCTGACCTTGTCGCCCGCCAGCCCGGCGAGGGCCCCGATGGTGAACGAACCCGCATACCACAGCGGGTTCAGCACACTGGTCCGGCCGCCCAGCTGGCGGATGCGATCGGCGCACCAGGCCAGATGGTCGGTCTCCTCGCGAGCCGCTTCCATCAGTGAAGCCCTGGTTGCATCGGCCCGCGAAGTGAACGCCTGTCCCTGATACAGCGCCTGGGCGGCCACTTCCCCGGAATGATTGATCCGCATCAGCGCGGCCACATGGCGGCGGTTGGCCGGGTTGTCGGCAATTTCCGGTGTTTCGGGCTGGTTTTCGGCGGGATTCGGCCGGGCCGCGACGTGGCTGGCGAACAGGGTTCGCAGGGTCTGATCGGCCGGCAGCAGCAGGCGGTCGAGGAGGGTATAACGGCGGCCGGTCGGCTCGGCGGGGCTCGAGGATTCCATGGGGATTCATTATATATGTCGCCCGCCGGCGGGCCGCTCCGGGGTGTCCGGCGCTGCCTAAGGGATCCTGCTGTAAATCCAATGCTTCTAAGCGTTTGCATTGGCCCCGGTCGTCCATTAGACTTGCCGGCCTTTTCGACCCCCCCTGTTGTTATGTGGGCAGGGGCGTTAAAGTTTTCCCGGAGATTTCAATGAGTACCGTCTTCGCCAATGCGCAAACGGTCCGTCGTGACTGGTATGTGGTCGACGCGACCGGCAAGACCCTGGGCCGCCTGGCTTCGCAGGTCGCTTCGCGTCTGCGCGGCAAGCACAAGGCGGCTTACACGCCCAACTGCGACACCGGCGATCACATCGTCATCGTCAATGCGGGCAAGATCCGCGTGACCGGTCGCAAGCTGACGGACAAGTTCTACCATCACCACACCGGCTACATGGGTAACTTGAAGAGCACCAGCCTGGAAAAGCTGCTCGACAAGCACCCCGAGCGCGCCATCGAGTTCGCGGTCAAGGGCATGCTCCCGAAGAACCCGCTCGGTCGGGCGATGTTCAAGAAGCTGCATGTGTTCGCGGGCGACAAGCACCCGCACGTCGCGCAGCAGCCGAAGGCGCTCGAGATCTAATTCCTAAGGTACGTATTCAGACATGGCCACCCAGACCAACTACGGCACCGGCCGCCGCAAGACCTCCACGGCCCGCGTGTTCCTGCGCAAGGGCACCGGCAACATCCGCGTCAACGACCGGACTCTCGATGAGTTCTTCGGCCGTAAGACCGCGCGCATGATCGTGCGTCAGCCGCTGGAAGCCGTCGCCATGGACAACAGCTTCGATGTCGAAGTGACGGTGAAGGGCGGTGGCATCACCGGCCAGGCCGGCGCGATCCGCCACGGTCTGACCCGTGCGTTGATGGAATACGACGAGACTCTGCGCAAGACGCTGCGCGACGCCGGTTACGTGACCCGCGACGCCCGCGAAGTCGAGCGTAAGAAGGTCGGTTTCCGCAAGGCCCGTCGCGGAACTCAGTTCTCGAAGCGCTAACCGCGATCCTTGGATTATTGGGGGATCGTCTAGCGGTAGGACTACGGACTCTGACTCCGTCAACCTAGGTTCGAATCCTAGTCCCCCAACCAATACGCAAAGCCCGCCTTCTCGGCGGGCTTTTGCTTTTTGGGGGTTCTCCCGCGCGTCCTCTTCACTGCGATAATCGCGCCTCCATCAAACGCGCACTCGCCAGCCACAACATGATCGACTCGCTCTACCCTTTGCTTCGGCCTCTGCTGTTTTCGCTCGAAGGTGAACGTGCGCATGAAGTGACCTTCTCCATGCTCGAGGTGGCGCATTCGTTGGGCATGCTCGGGGCGCATGAGTCGAAGGTGGAGGAGGGCGTGACGCTCATGGGTTTGCGTTTTCCAAACCGCGTTGGTCTGGCGGCGGGTCTGGATAAAAACGCGAGGCACATCGATGCACTCGGGGCACTCGGTTTTGGTTTTATCGAAGCGGGGACGGTGACAGCTCAGGCACAAGTCGGTAACGCGAAGCCAAGACTGTTTCGTCTTCCCGAAGTGAATGCGCTCATCAATCGCATGGGCTTTCCGAATGAAGGCAGCGAGGCGATCGCGCATCGTCTGGCGCAGCGCAAGTTCAAAGGGCCGTGCGGTATCAACATCGGCAAGAACGCGACCACGCCACTCGAAGATGCTGCGCGAAATTACGTCGAATGTTTTCGTGTCGTCGCGCCTCATGCCGACTACGTGACCGTGAACGTCTCGTCACCGAACACGGCGAACCTGCGACAACTGCAGCAGGTCGATCAATTGCGTCCCATCCTCGATGCGCTCCTCGAAGCGCGACTGCAATTGACCTCAAGCTCCGGCAAGGCGCTGCCGATATTGGTGAAGGTATCGCCCGATCTTGCGACTGAAGATCTCGCCGCGATTGCCGGATTGGTTCGCGAGCTGCGCATCGATGGAGTGATCGCCACCAACACCACGATCACTCGCGATGTGGTGAAGGGTGTGGCGAACAGCGAGCAGCAAGGTGGATTGAGCGGTGCGCCGATGCGTGCGTTGGCGCTGAAGTCGATCCCCGTCTTGCGTGAGCATCTGGGGAGCGACGTGCCGCTCGTTGCCGTGGGTGGGATCGATTCAGGTGCGGCGGCGGTTGCTGCCTTGCAGGCAGGTGCGGATCTGATTCAGATCTACACCGGCCTCATCTATCGCGGTCCAAAGCTGGTCACAGAGATCCTGGCCGCGGTTGCCGACTTCAAATCGTCTGCACGCCGTTAGGCGAGCCGAGAATCAACAGATCCGCCGGTCGTCGCGCGAACAGACCGACGGTCACGACGCCGGCGAGCTGATTGATCTCGCTCTCCATCGTGACCGGATCGACGATGGACAGACCGTGCACGTCGAGGATTTGATTGCCGTTATCGGTGACGAAGCCTTCGCGATAGACCGGCTGTCCCCCTAAAGCAACCAATTGTCGGGCGACATACGAGCGCGCCATCGGAATCACTTCGACCGGCAAGGGGAACTTACCGAGCACGCCGACGAGTTTGGATTCATCGGCGATGCAGATGAAGCGCCGCGATGCGGCGGCAACGATCTTCTCGCGGGTCAACGCACCCCCACCGCCCTTGATCAGGCGTCGGTGACGATCCGACTCGTCGGCGCCATCGATGTAGAGGTCCAGCTCACCGGTGGTATTGAGGTCGAGCACATCGATGCCATGGCGCTTCAAACGCGTCGTCGAGCGCTCCGAACTGGATACCGCGCCTCGAATGCGCAGCTTTTGCGCAGCCAACGCGTCGATGAAGAGGTCGACCGTCGACCCGGTTCCAATGCCGAGAACCGAGTCCTCTTCCACATGGGTAAGGGCGGCGAGGGCGGCCTGTTGCTTAAGTTGGTCGGCGTTCATGGTGTGCGGCTCTTTGGCTCGGTAATCGGAAAAGCCTATTTTTCCAGGGTCCGGAAACGACTGTGCCCGCTTTCGCGGGCACAGTCTTCATCATCATCTACTCAGAAGAACTTACTTCTTCTTGGCAGCCTTCTTCTTGCCGCCTTTCTTCTTCGCAGACTTCTTTGCTTTCGTTGCCATGATACTAGATCTCCATGTCGAGTTAGTCCGGGCGCAGTATATACATAAACTAAAAGTTGCAAGCAAGAGGCGCGTGCAATTTTGTTGTGCTCCCTCTCATCTCGGACTCGCCTCGACTCATCTCGATGCTCGTTCGAGCGACTCGATGAAGCTCCATTCGCTCTTCGTGACCGGTGTGATCGACAGTCGGTTGCCGCGCTTGAGCACGATCATGTCCTTGAGCTTGCCGTCGGCATGCTTGCGCAGCTCATCGAGTGCGATGACCCTGTCGAACTTCCTGACGAGCTTCACATCGACCATGAGCCAGCGCGGGCTCGAAGGATCGCTGGCGGCATCGTAGTGATCGTTCTTCTTGTCGAACTGCGTCGGGTCCGGATACGCCTCGCGTTGTACGGCGGCAACGCCTGCAATTCCAGGGATTTCGCAGCTCGAGTGATAGAAGAACACCAGGTCGCCCTGCTTCATCTCCTTGAGGTAGTTGCGCGCCTGGAAATTGCGCACGCCATCCCAGCCGGTGGTGCTGTTCTTGGCCTTCGCGAGTTGCTCGATGCCGAACACCGAGGGCTCGGACTTCATCAACCAGTAGTTCATGACGACTCCGTGAGTGAATGATCAGAGCGTAGCAGGGTGACGCTCGAACCAACGCAGTCCGCGTTCAGTCACGATGCCATCCAGCGGCACATCCCAGCGATCGGGTTGCAGTCGAGCGACGCGCTGGCATTCGTAACCGACGCCGATGAGCGTCGGTCGTCGCCAGCGGCGTCCTTCGCGCAAGTGATGCAGGCTGCGATCGTAGAAACCGGCGCCGCTGCCGAGTCGCCAGCCGCGCTCATCGAAGGCGACCAGCGGCAGCAGGATCAGATCGAGTCGGCGCACCGAGATGACTTCGGCATGACGAGGATCGGGTTCGGCGATGCCGTACCGGTTTACGCGCATCACGCTATCGGTTCGATAACGCACGAAGCGCATGCGGCTATGACGAAAGTCGGTGATGACCGGTAAGTAGAGCAGGCAACCGCGCCGGCGTGCGACGTCGATCACATAGCGCAGGTCCGCTTCGTGACCGTAGGCGAAATACACCGCGATCCGTTGTTGAGGGCGCAGCCGATGCGTGCCGCTGAGTAAGCGGGCGAATTGCCGATGCGCTTCATCGCGTGTCGCTGGAGAGAGCGCGCGTCGGAGTTGCCGCATCTGTCGGCGCAGCTGCTGTCGTTCCAGCAGTGCCGCCGACGCGGAGGAGAGAGAGGAGGCGCTACCCGCCTGTGCCGTCATGAGCCATTGCTCTCGACACGGAGCAATAGGTGGGACGCAGCCATGATAGCTAAGGCTTTCCGTTCGAGACGGACATGCACACGGCTACCACGAAACCGAATCCCTGGGGTATTAACGTTAGGGTCGAGAGGTAACCCGACACACGTCGAACACCGCAGGCAGCGCCATAACAAAACCATTTTGAGTCTGCGTCCGTAACGCGCATCCGCAGTCCCAAGTTCATCCGAGCCCGATATCTGGGTCAGATCGCCGGGCTTTCAATGCCTACAGCGGCAATTGCTGTCCTCGGCTCAGTGCCGATTCCACACGCTCGCGCATCTGCTTGACGCGCTCGCTGACTTCGCTCTCGATGGCCTCGTTACGATTGCGCTTGAGCAGCTCGTGCGCGAGGTTCAGAGCAGCCATCACCGCGATCCGGTCCAGGCCGACGATATTGCCGGCGTCGCGGATGTCGCGCATCTTGCCGTTGAGAAATTCCGCCGAGTCGAGCAGCTCGGAGCGCTCTTCGGGCAGACAGGCGACCTGATACTCCTTTTCCAGGATGCGCACACTGACACGGACCAGGCGGTCGCTCATGCGTTGTGCTCCATCGCCTTCAGGCGGCCAATCATCGCTTCGACCCGCGCACGCACCTGCTCATTCTTCTGTAGCAGCGTGGCACGCTCCGTCATCATCGAATCCTGTCGCTGGCGCAAGGCGCGGTTCTCTTCCTGCAATTGGGAGACCAGCGCGACCAGCTCGTCCACGCGCCGCTCGAGCTGTTTCAGCTCTTGATCGACGACGGCCCGGGAGGCCCCACTGCCATTGGACGAACCAGGATTCATGCGGGCGATTATGCGTCCCGCTCCCCGACCGGTCAAACCGCGCCCGGAATCGGTCAAATCCATGGATCGAAGGGCACAGTGCTAAGATAGGGCGGATGCTGCAAGTCACATTCGCTGAAGTCGCTCGCGTCCTGGAAGGACTCGGCTCGTCGGTGCCGGCGGCGGAAGCCCACGGTTGTCTGGTCGGCGCGCTGTGCACCTCGCCCCACTATCCGATGGAGCGCTGGCTGGAAGAAATCATTCCCGACGCCGAGCAGCGTAACGACGAGGACAGTCAGCAGGCGTTACGTCTGTTGTATGCCGACACGCTCAATGCGTTGCGCGGCGAAGACATGGAATTCGAGGCGCTGCTGCCCGATGACGATATTCCGCTCACCGCACGCGCCAGCGGCCTGTCGCAGTGGTGCCAGGGCTTTCTGTATGGATTCGGCACCGGCGGCAAGCCGGTGAAACAGGAAGAGCTGCCCGGCAACGTCAACGAGATTCTCAACGACCTCACGCACATCGGTCGCGCCAGCGTCGAGCTCGAAGGCGACGGCAACGAGAGCGAAGAAGAAGCCTATGCCGAAGTGGTCGAGTATGTGCGCGTCGGCGTGCAGCTGATCCACGACGAGCTGATTCCCGCCGCCGCCCATCGTATCGAGACCGGCGAAGACACCGGCATCGAGCTGGACGACGACGATACCAACGCCGATCCCGGTCCTCTGCATTAATCCAACCAGCGTAGATCATGCGCAAAGACGAATTCGCCCGCCGGCGCCGGCAGCTCATGAAGATGATGGGCCGCGGTGCCATCGTCATCCTGCCCGCCGTTCCCGAGAAGACGCGCAATAGCGACGTCAGCTATCACTATCGGCCCGATAGCGATTTCTTCTATCTCACCGGCTTCGCCGAGCCCGAGTCGGTTGCCGTGCTGATACCGGGACGCGCCCACGGCGAATATGTGCTGTTCACTCGCGAGCGCGATCCGGCCCGCGAAACCTGGGACGGCAAACGCGCGGGGCCGGAAGGCGCTGTGCGCGATTACGGCGCTGACGATGCGTTCCCCATCAACGACATCGACGACATCCTTCCGGGATTGATGGAACACTGTTCACGCGTTTACTACACGATGGGCCTGCATCAGGAGTTCGATCAACGCGTGATCGGCTGGGTCAACTCGCTCAAGTCGCAGGCGCGGACCGGTGTGCAGCCTCCGCAGGAATTCGTGGCGCTCGATCACCTGCTGCACGACATGCGTCTATACAAATCGCGCCCCGAACTGGACGCGATGCGCGAGTCGGCCCGCATCGCCGTCGCCGCTCATACGCGCGCGATGAAGTTCGTCGAGCCCGGCCGCAAGGAATACCAGGTGATGGCGGAGCTGCTGCACGAGTTCCGGATGAACGATGCGGATATCTCGTATCACCCCATCGTCGGCAGCGGCGCGAACACCTGCATCCTGCACTATCACGAGAATTCGGAAGAGCTGCACGACGGCGACCTGTTGTTGATCGACGCCGGCTGCGAATACCAGCTGTATGCGTCCGATATCACGCGCACCTTTCCGGTAGGCGGTCGGTTCACGCCCGAGCAGCGGGCCGTGTATGAGGTCGTGTTGGAAGCCCAGCATGCCGCGATCGAGAAGACCCGGCCGGGCAATCATTGGAACGAGCCGCACGAGGCGGCCGTCAAAGCGATCACTCAAGGCCTGGTGAAGCTCGGCCTGCTCAAGGGCAAGGTGCCCAATCTGATCAAGGAAGGGGCGTATCGCCGCTTCTACATGCATCGGACCGGTCATTGGCTGGGCATGGATGTGCACGATGTCGGCGACTACAAGATCGGCGATCAATGGCGCGTGCTCGAGCCGGGCATGGCGATGACGGTCGAGCCGGGGATTTATATTCCGGCCGGCAGCAAGGGCGTGCCGAAGCGCTGGTGGAATATCGGCGTGCGTATCGAGGACGACGTGGTCGTGACCAAGGATGGCAACGAGGTGCTGACGGCGGGTCTGGTCAAGGACGCCGACGGCATCGAGAAGTTGATGAGCTCATGAGCGACCCGGATTCAACTCCCCTGGTGGTCGACGTCGCCATTGCCGGCGGCGGACTGGTCGGCGCGAGCCTGGCGCTCGCATTGGCGAAGCTGCAGCTCAAAGTCGTGCTGATCGAGGCCGCGCCTTTCGGTGCCGTCGATCAACCGAGCTTCGACGATCGCACGACTGCGATATCGAACGGCAGCCGACGCATTTTCGAAGCGCTCGGGGTGTGGCCCTTGATCGAGCGCGAGGCCACCGCGATCCGTCGCATTCATGTTTCCGATCAAGGCCGCTTTGGCTTCACTCGGATCGATGCCAAGGAACAGGGACTGAGCTCGCTGGGCTACGTGGTCGTCAATCGCGTCATGGGCGCGGCGTTGTGGCGGCGGCTGAAGGCTGAGCCCTCCATCACCGTGCTGGCACCGGCCAAAGTTCAGTCGATGCAATTACAACAGCACGTCCAGCGTCTCGAATGCGCGATGGACGACAGCGTGCGCATCGTCGAGGCGAAGCTCGCAATCGCCGCCGACGGTGCTCGTTCCACCGTGCGGCAATCGGCGGGCATCGGCTCTAGCACTTGGGATTACGAGCAGGTCGCGCTGGTCAGCAACGTGCTCTCTCAGCACTTCCACGATCACGTCGCGTACGAGCGTTTCACTAATGCGGGGCCGCTCGCGCTGCTGCCGTTGACGGAGGGTCGATTGGGGCTGGTGTGGACGTTCAGTCCCGAGACCGCCAAAGAAATGACGGCCCTGAGCGATACCGAGTTTCTGGCGCGCTTACAGGACACGTTTGGTTTCCGCCTCGGCCGCTTCACGCGGGTGGGGCAACGTCACTTGTATCCGTTGTCGTTGACCCGTTCGGACGAGTACGTCGCCGAGCGTCTGGCGATTGTGGGGAATGCGGCGCAGACGCTGCATCCGATCGCGGGGCAAGGATTCAACCTCGGCCTGCGCGATGCCGTGAGCCTCGCGGAAGTGCTTGCCGACGGGCTCGCGGAAGCCAACGGCGAGTTCGATGCGGGCGATGGCATGTGGCTGCAACGCTATCGTGAATGGCGGGCGGCCGATCGCGGCAACATCGTGCGCTTCACCGATGGCATGGTGAGGTTGTTCTCCCAGCCGTTGGGTCCGATCAAGCTGCTGCGGAATGCGGGCATGCTGGCGTTCGACCTCATGCCGGCCGCGAAGGACGCGTTATCGCAGTTGTCGTTGGGAGCGGCGGGTCGAGTGCCGCGACTGGCACGCGGTGCGCCGTTGAGCAAGGGATGAAAACAGGCTTCCACATTCTGATCATCGGTGGCGGTATGGTCGGCGCTTGTGTCGCCGCCTTGGCCGCCTCCAATCGTCACTTCGCCGATCTGCGCATCGCTGTGCTGGAGGCGAACCCGCCAACAATGCCCCCGCCCGAGGCGGTCGACGACATCGATCTGCGCGTCTCTGCGATCTCACGCGCTTCAGAGCGCATTCTGAGCGAGATCGGTGCATGGCCGCTGATACCGCGCCAGCACGTCTGTGCGTACGACGACATGAGCGTATGGGACGCTGACGGCAAGCCGCGCGGTCCCGGGTCGATTCATTTCTCCGCCAGCGAATCGGGTGAGCCCAACCTGGGATATATCGTCGAGAACCGTCGCGTGCTGTGGTCGATCCATGACTGCGCCGCTTTCCGCAATCGGGTGACGTTGCTTCGTGGCGAGCTGACCGGTCTGGAGTTCGAGGACGATCGTGCCGCTGCGATTCTCAGCGACGGTCGTCGTATCGAGGCGGCGCTGATCGTGGGCTCCGACGGCTCCGGCTCGTTGAGTCGCAAGCTCGCCGGCATCGAAACTCGCGGTTGGGATTACGATCAACGCGCATTCGTTACTCACGTGCGCACCGAACATCCGCATGAGCGAACGGCGTGGCAACGATTCTTGCCGGAGGGACCGATTGCGTTCCTGCCGC
Source organism: Steroidobacter flavus (assembly GCF_042651805.1). Taxonomy (NCBI): domain Bacteria; kingdom Pseudomonadati; phylum Pseudomonadota; class Gammaproteobacteria; order Steroidobacterales; family Steroidobacteraceae; genus Steroidobacter; species Steroidobacter flavus. The sequence continues at coordinate 88,222 of NZ_JBHSDU010000002.1, forward strand.
TCGCGGATGGGCGCAGTTCCATCGTGTGGACCACCACACCGGACCATGCCGAACGTCTGGTGACCGAAGCGCCCGAACAGGTTGGCAATGAGTTGGCACGGGCCATCGACAACACGCTCGGCAAGGTCGAGCTGGCCGGCCCGCGGGGACAATTCCCTTTGCGGCTCACGCATGCCAAAGAGTATTGCCGCGAGCGATTCGTGCTGGTCGGCGATGCGGCCCATGCCATTCATCCCTTGGCGGGGCAGGGCGTGAACCTCGGTTTCCTGGACAGCGCCGCGCTGGTCGAAGTGCTGGCGGAGGAGCTGGAGGGTGGACTTCCGCCGGTCGCTATTGGTGAGCGACGGGTCCTGCGTCGTTACGAGCGCTGGCGCAAGAGCGAGAACGCGGTGGCGCTGGGTCTGGTCGATGGCTTGAACAAATTGTTTGGCAGTCGCGCCGATACGCTCGGCTGGGCGCGTCGCACCGGCTTGAGCATGCTCGATGGCAGTATGCTCGCCAAACGTTTCCTGATGGGGCGTGCGCTCGGCATACGCGGGGCGGCGCCGGCGTTGGTTCGCTCGCATCGCTGAACTGCACGGACACGATTCAACTAGGGTGGGCCGGGGGATGCAAAGCACGCTCTTCATCCAATCCCCGCCGGTGCTGGGCAACCAGTATGGCGACGACGCCTTTTTGCGTGACTATTTGCAGCGACGCCTGCCGGCTGGAATGTTGGCTGAGATCGAGCCGTCGCTCGCGGAGCTGGGCGAGTCGGCTGGCGGCGAGATGTATCGACTGCAGCTGCAGGACCGACTCAACGAGCCGACGCTCACGCAGTGGGATGCCTGGGGCAATCGCGTCGATCGTATCGAGGTCTCGCCGCTGTGGCGCCGGGCCGCTGACATTGCGGCGAGCCAGGGGCTGATCGCGATTCCCTATGAGCGTCGTCACGGGCGCTTTTCCCGAATCCATCAGTTCGCGGCGGTGTATCTGTTCCATCCGTCGTCCGATGTTTATACCTGCCCGTTGGCCATGACCGACGGTGCCGCCCGTACGTTGTCCGTTTCCGGCAATCAGCCACTCATCGATCGAGCCGTCACTCGGTTGACCAGTCGCGATCCTGCGCAGGCCTGGACGTCCGGTCAATGGATGACCGAATCGACCGGCGGCTCCGATGTTGGTGCGTCGTTGACTCGCGCTGTGCGCGACGAGTCGGGCCAATGGCGGTTGTATGGCAAGAAGTGGTTCACCTCGGCCATTACGTCACAAATGGCGCTCACGCTGGCGCGCCCCGAAGGCAATGGTCCTGGCGGCAGCGGTCTGGCCATGTTCTACGTCGAGACTCACAACGACGATGGCAGCTTGAACGGCATTCGCGTCGAGCGTTTGAAAGATAAGTTGGGGACGCGAAAGGTCCCGACGGCTGAACTCACATTGGACGGTGCGCGGGCAGTGCTGGTCGGCGACACCCGGCATGGCACTCGAAACATCGAGCCCATGCTGACCGTGACCCGCGCCTGGAACAGCGTGACGTCGGTCAGCTTCATGCGCCGGGCGATGGCATTGGCGCGTGCCTATGCCAGTCAGCGACGCGCGTTCGGTGCGAAGCTGGACGAGCTGCCCTTGCACGTCGATACGCTCGCCGGCCTGGAAGCGGAAACGCGTGGCGCGTTCCTGCTGGCCTTCGAACTGGTCGAGCTGATGGGGCGGCAGGAAGCCGGCGAGCTCGACGATGTCCAGAAAGCGCTGCTTCGAGTCATCACGCCCATCGCCAAGCTGCTGACCGCCAAACAAGCCGTCCACGTTGTGAGCGAATGCATAGAAGCGTTCGGTGGTGCCGGTTATGTAGAAGATACCGGTCTGCCGCTGCTGTTACGTGACGCGCAGGTGCTGCCGATTTGGGAAGGAACCACGAATGTGCTGGCATTGGATACAGTGCTGCGTGGGGAGCTCAGCGTCGGCTTGCCGGCATTGCGGCAGCGGGTCCAGCAAGCTATCTCGGCTCAGGGAGAGGAGCGCCTGGCCAAGGTGGGTCGGCAGGCACTGGCTGCTGTCGAGCACGTCTCGAGCTGGTTGAGTCACAATGACGACCCGCGTCGCCTGCAGGCCCACGCCCGCCGGGTGGCGATGACTCTGGGTCGCGCGCTGGAGCTGGCGTTGCTGGTCGAGCATGGCGATGTTGCCGCGGCCTGTCGGTTCGCTGCGGCTCCCGTGGATTTGCTGGTCGATATCAAGAGCGAAGATTCCGCCCGCCTGATCGAATGAACAATCGTCACATCTATGTGCTGTCAGCGGTGCTGGCGCTGATCGGCTTGGCGCTGTTCGCGTACAAGTCGCAAGTGCTCGGCTTCCCGCTGCAGCCGCAGGAACAGACGCGCGTCTGGACCGTCGAGGCGGCGGTGCGCTTCGATCCGGGGCCGGCGGCCGTCAAAGCGACTTTGCGCATTCCGAACCTGACGCCGGGCTTTTCCATTCTGGATGAGAATTTCATTTCGCGCGGCTTCGGTCATGCGACCCGCAGCGCGCCGGCGGGCCGCGAATCGCAATGGACGCTGCGTCAGGCCAACGGTCCGCAAACGCTCTATTACCGGGCGCAGGTGTATCGCGATGCCAGCCGGATCGCCGAGGACACGACACCGCCATTTCCTGAGCCGCCGGTGCTCGATGAGCCGTCGCGCATCGCCATGGAAGGTTTGATTGCCGAAGTGCGGCGTCAGTCGGCGGACGTGGCGAGCTTCACGACCGAGCTGCTTCGTCATATCAATCATGCCGAGCGCGATCCGTATGTCAGCCTGTTCATGAGCCGCGGCAGCGCGAATGCCGATGCGGCTGAGCTCGCGACGATCTTTCTGGCCGGCGCCCAGATCCCGGCTCGTATCGCGCACGGCATTCAACTGCGTAGCGTGACGGGCCCGGTGCAATCCCAGCAGCTGCTGGAAGTGCACGACGGCGTGCAATGGTTGTACTTCGATCCCAAGACGCTGGAGCAGGGCTTGCCGCCGGACTTTCTGATCTGGTGGCGGGGCGACGAGCCGATCGCCAGCCTCGAAGGCGGCAGCAATCTGGATGTGACGCTCGCGGTTCAGCAGAACCTGCTGGACTCGATGGTGGTCGCGGAACGTCGGGCCGAATTGACCGGCTCGCACGCGATGGACTTCTCGCTGTTCTCGCTGCCCATCGCGACGCAGGCGGTGTACGCGGTGCTGATGATGATCCCGATCGGCGCGCTGGTGATCATGCTGTTGCGTAACTTCATCGGCGTGAAGACGTTCGGTACGTTCATGCCGGTGCTGGTCGCGCTGGCGTTTCGCGAGACGCGGTTGCTGTGGGGCATCGTGTTGTTCGCGATCATCGTCTCGCTGGGGCTGTTGATCCGGTTTTATCTGGAGAAGCTGCGGTTGTTGCTGGTACCGCGTTTGACCACCGTGCTCACGGTCGTCGTGTTGTTGATGGCGGGCATCAGCGTGCTCAGTCAGAAGTTGGAGCTGCAGCCGGGCCTGTCGATTGCGCTGTTCCCCATGGTCATTCTGTCGATGACTATCGAGCGCATGTCCATTGTTTGGGAGGAGCGTGGCGCGTCCGAGGCCATTCAGGAAGGCATCGGCAGCTTGCTGGTGGCGGCGGTCGCGTATGTCGTCATGGGCATCGCGTGGCTGGAACACTTGATCTTCGTGTTCCCTGAGCTGCTGTTGCTGGTGATCGCGGTGTCGCTGCTGGCGGGTCGTTACACCGGCTATCGATTGCTGGAATTGCGACGCTTCAAAGCGCTGTCGCCGTCGCGGAGTGGCCCGTAATGTTTGGCCGCTACCGCGGGTTGGCCGACGAAGGGGTGCTTGGGCTCAACAAGCGCAACGGCGATTACATCCTGCGTTTCAATCCGCGGCGGCTGTATCCGCTGGTCGATGACAAGCTGAAAACCAAGCGGCTGGCGTTGGCGGCGGGGATTGCGGTTCCGCAGTTGTATGGAGTCATTGAGACTCAGCACGACATCCGGCGGCTGCCGGAGATTGTGAAGGATCATCCGGAGTTCGCGTTGAAGCCGGCGCATGGCAGCGCGGGCGACGGCATCGTCGTGATCTCGGGGCGCAGCTCGCAACGGTATCGAACCATCAGCGGCACGTTGCTCGACGACGACTTCCTGTCGCATCACCTTTCGAATGCCATCAACGGACAGTTCAGTCTGGGCGGCGTGCAGGATGTGGTGATCGTCGAATATATGGTCCGTTTCTCGCCGCTGTTCGAGCGCATCAGCTATCAAGGTGTGCCGGACATTCGGGTGATCGTGTATCGCGGCTTCCCGATCATGTCGATGGTGCGTCTGCCGACGCGTCAGTCGCATGGCAAAGCGAATTTGCATCAGGGTGCGGTCGGCGCGGGCATCGATCTCGCCACCGGTGTGACTTTGGATGGCGTCGTCGGAACGCAGGTGGTCACGCATCATCCGGATACGACGCACGCGATTTCGGGGCTGAAGATTCCGGACTGGGATGTGATCCTGGATATTTCGGCGCGATGTTATGAGCTGACCGGCATGGGATATATCGGCGTCGACGTCGTGCTCGATCGCGACCTCGGTCCTCTGGTGCTCGAGCTCAATGCCCGCCCGGGGCTGGCGATTCAGATCGCCAACCGGCAGGGCTTGTTACGCCGCCTGAAAATCTGCGACGAGCGCGCCAACTTCTCCGCCCCCGCCCCCGAGCGCATCGCTTTCGCTCAACGCGAGTTTTGCCACCCGGTCGGGCCTGTGCTTTCTACTGAGGCTGTCGCCAGCGTTGCGTAGTTACGGCGCGTTGCGCGGATCCGAGCCGGGCTGAGGTGGGCTCCACTTGGTTTTCGGTGCGGGGATATCGATCGAGGTGAAGAAGCCGGCGGAGGTTCGGATAGTTACCTTGGACGGTCGGCAGGTGAAGTCGCGCAGGTCGATGCGCATGGGCTTGGTGAAGTCCTGGCGGGCGTGGTCGTTGGGTTGGTCGTCGATCAGCAAGCCGAGGATTTGCATGCGCTCATCGTCGAGCCTGGTGCACTTGTCCCATTGCACGCGGAACTGATGATCCGGGTTGGTGCCGCGATACGCGATGGTCATCACGAGTTGATCTTTCGGCGCGTCGTAGGTCAGCTTGGTTACCGAAATCGCCAATGCGGGGGCGAGGTAGAGGAGGGCAGCGATACTTGCGACGAGTCGAGCTAACGTAACGCGGCGCATGTCGGGTCTCCAGCTAAGTGCGTGGTAGAGCGTCCACCTTGGCGGCGCAGATGAAATCGTTCTGCGACAGCCCGCCAATGGCGTGAGTGTTATAGGTCATTCGACAATAGCCGTAGCCGACTTCCAGGTCGGGGTGATGATCTTCGGCGTTGGCGATATGCGCCACCGCGTTCACGAAGCTCATCGCATGATAAAAGTTACGAAACTTCCATTCGGCGCGGATGCTGCGCCCGTCGGCGGCGAGTTTCCAAACGTCGCTCAGCTGCTTCATCAACGACTGCGCCTCGCTCAGCGACAGCGGTGCGATGCCGCCTTCACAGGGCTTGCAGCGTTGTTCAGTGAGTGACGTCATGCCGTCTCCCGCCGCGCATAGGTCTTGGCGATGTACTCCTCGACCAGCGACTGAAACTCTTCGGCGATGTGCTCGCCCTTGAGCGTGGGGCCTTTCTCGCCATCGACATAGACTGGGGCCACCGGCCGCTCGCCCGTGCCGGGCAGGCTGATGCCGATGTTGGCGTGCTTGCTCTCGCCCGGGCCGTTGACGACGCAGCCCATGACCGCGACGGTCATGTCCTCGACGCCGACGAATTGCTTGCGCCATTCCGGCATCTGATGGCGAATGTGAGATTGGATCTTCTGGGCGAGCTCCTGGAAATATGTCGATGTCGTCCGGCCGCAGCCGGGGCACGCGACGACCATGGGCATGAACGAACGCAGCCCCATGGTTTGCAGAATCTCCTGCGCGACGATGACCTCGGTGGTGCGGTCGCCATTGGGCTCGGGTGTGAGCGAGACGCGAATGGTGTCGCCGATGCCCTCTTGAAGCAGGACCGCCATACCCGCGGTGGAAGCGACGATGCCTTTCGAGCCCATGCCGGCTTCGGTAAGGCCGAGGTGGAGCGCGTAATCGCAGCGTTTCGCCAAATTACGATACACAGAGATCAGATCCTGCACGCCGCTGACCTTGCACGAAATCACGATGTGATCGGAGCCGAGGCCCAGCTCTTCGGCGCGCTTGGCCGATTCCAGCGCCGAGACGACCAGCGCCTCGCGCGTGACATCGCGGGCGTCCATCGGATCGGCGGATTTGGAGTTTTCGTCCATCAGACGGGTCAGCAGATCCTGATCCAGGCTGCCCCAGTTCACGCCGATGCGCACCGGCTTGTCGTTGCGGATCGCGACTTCGATCATTTCGGCGAACTGCGGGTCGCGCTTGCTGCCGCGGCCGACATTGCCAGGGTTGATACGGTATTTCGCCAGCGCCTCGGCGCAGGCCGGGTGCGCCTTGAGCAGCTTGTGACCGTTGAAATGGAAGTCGCCGACGATGGGCACGTGAATGCCCATCCGTGCGAGCCGGTCGCGGACGTGCGGGACGGCGGCGGCGGCTTCGTCGGTGTTAACAGTAACGCGCACCAGTTCGGAGCCGGCGCGAGCCAAGGCTTTGATCTGCTGGGTGGTGGACTCGATATCGGCGGTGTCGGTGTTGGTCATCGATTGCACGACGACCGGGGCGGGACCGCCCACAGTGACAGAGCCGATACGAACGGGGATGGATTGACGTCGGGTTGGGCGCATAGAGATGCGTATTGTATGCCGGCTTCGGCTACCATACGCGCACCCATCGCAAGGCACGGCCGGAGAGAGCGGGAACGACCCCGCCGCCGAAGGCGCAACCGCCCGGAAACGCTCAGGCAAATGAACGGCGTGCACTGTGGACCGGGCGGAATTCCGCCCACCACACGGCGGGCTCTGGAGAGTAACTGCGAACTCTGACTGATTCGGAGGGGCAGTTCACCGAAGGGGAGAGGTGCCTTACTGCCAGTGAGGGCCGGATCTCTCAGGTCACAGGACAGAGGGGCGTTGAACGGTCATCCGTTCGGCGCGGACCTTTTTACCTGATTCAACTCTCGGCCAATCCGGAGCATTCGATGGGCTTCAAGACTCCCCTGTACGACACACACGTCGCCGCCGGCGCCCGCATGGTCGATTTCGGCGGCTGGGACATGCCGGTCAATTACGGCTCCCAGATCGAAGAACATCACGCGGTCCGTCGCGACGCCGGCATGTTCGATGTGTCCCACATGCTTATCGCCGATGTCACCGGCGCTCGCGTGCGCGACTACCTGCGCTATCTGCTCGCCAACGATGTCGCCAAGCTGAAGGATTCAGGCAAAGCGCTGTACAGCTGCATGCTCAACGAGCAGGGCGGCGTGGTCGACGACCTCATTGTCTATTTCATCAACGAGTCCTGGTTCCGTGTGGTCGTGAACGCCGGCACGCGTGACAAGGATATCGCGTGGCTGAAGCGCTTCTCCGACAAGTTCGGCGTCGACATCAAGCCGCGCACCGATCTGGCGATGATCGCCGTGCAAGGCCCAAACGCCCGCACGAAGGCCGCGACGCTGATCGGCAAGCATGCTGACGAAGCGCTGCAATTGAAGACCTTTGTGGGCCGCGAGCTCGGTCAATACTTCATCGCCCGCACCGGTTACACCGGCGAAGACGGCTGGGAAGTGATGTTGCCGGTCGGCGAAGCGCCCAAGTTTTGGAGCGATCTGAAGGCGGCCGGCGTCGCGGAGTGCGGTCTCGGTGCGCGCGACACGCTGCGTCTCGAAGCGGGCATGAACCTGTACGGCAACGACATGGATGAGAAACAGTCACCGCTCGAATCCGGTCTGACCTGGACCGTCGCATTCGATCCGCCGGAGCGCGATTTCGTCGGCCGCGCCGCGCTCGATGCGCAGCGTGCGGCGGGCGTGAAGCGCAAGCTCGTCGGTTTGATTCTCGACGATCGCGGCGTACTGCGCGGTCATCAGCGCGTCGTGACTCCGGCCGGCGACGGCGAGCTCACCAGCGGCACTTTCTCGCCGACCATGGAGAAATCCATCGGCTTCGCGCGGGTGCCGGCGGCGACGGGCGATCGCGTCGAGGTCGATATCCGCGGCAAGCTGCTCTCCGCACGCGTCGTGAAATATCCGTTCGTGCGCAACGGCAAGCCGCTCGTCTCGTAACGCGCCGCGGCCTCCGTGCCGTATGCCAGATTTCGAATATTCGAGTTTTTCTGATTTCATCTTCGCTTCGTTATTGAGGACATCGTCATGTCGAACATTCCAGCCGATTTGAAGTATCTGGACTCCCACGAATGGGCGCGCGTCGAAAGCGACGGCACGGTCACCATCGGTATCTCCGACCATGCGCAGGGCGCGCTGGGCGATCTGGTGTTCGTCGAAGTGCCGGAAGTGGGCAAGTCGCTGAGCAAAGGCGGCGCCGCCGCCGTGGTCGAGTCGGTCAAGGCCGCCTCCGATGTTTATAGCCCGCTGTCGGGTGAAGTGATCGCCGCGAACGACGCGCTGAGCGGCTCGCCCGAGCTGGTCAACAGCGATCCGTACGGCGCCGGCTGGTTGTTCAAGATCAAGCCGAGCAACAACGGCGAGCTGCAACAGCTGCTCGACGCCAAGGCCTACGAGAAGGTCGTCGCTGACGCTGCCCACTGAGTGCCGCCATGCCGTTCATTCCTCATACCGAAACCGAGATCGGCGAAATGCTGGCCGCCATCGGCGCGCCCAGCATCGATGCGCTGTTCGACGAAATTCCGGCGGCGCTGCGGATCAAATCGCTCGCCGCGATTCCCGATGCACTGAGCGAGATGGATGTCGGGCGCCTCATGCAGGCACGAGCCAGCCAGGACGGTCGGCCGCTGAACTTCCTGGGCGCCGGCGCTTACGAGCATCACATTCCCGCTGCTGTCTGGGCGATCGTCACGCGCGGTGAGTTCTACAGCGCGTACACGCCGTACCAAGCCGAAGCGAGCCAGGGCACGCTGCAGCTGTTGTACGAATACCAGTCCATGATGAGCAGCCTGACGGGCATGGAAGTCTCGAATGCGTCGCTGTACGACGGCGCATCGGCGCTCGCCGAAGCGTGCTTGATGGCGGTGCGCGCCCATCGCAAATCGAAGTCGGCCCGCATCGTCGTGCCGTCGACGTTGAACCCGACGTATCTGTCGGTCTCGCGCGCCGTCGTCGAAGGTCAGAATCTCAGCTTCACGGTGCTGCCGTATGAGTCCGGCAAGGGCACACTGCAGTTCTCGAAGCTCGAGGCGCTCAAGGGCGAAGATCTCACCGCCGTCGTCATCCAGCAGCCGAATTTCTTCGGCCAGATGGAAGACGTGGATGCGATCACCGACTGGGCGCATGCCAACAATGCGCTGGTCATTGCGGTCGTGAATCCGCTGTCGCTGGCGTTGTTCAAGCCGCCGGGCGAGTGGGGCACGAAGGGCGTCGATATCGTCGTCGGCGACGGTCAGCCGTTCGGCGTGCCGCTGTCTTCGGGCGGCCCGTACTTCGGCTTCATGACCACGCGTATGGAACATGTGCGTCAGATGCCGGGACGTATCATCGGTCGCACCGTCGACCTCGATGGCAAGCAGGGTTTCACGCTGACTCTGCAGGCGCGCGAACAGCACATCCGTCGTAGCAAGGCGACTTCGAACATCTGCACCAACCAGGGCCTGCTGGTGACGGCGGCGACGATTCATATGTCGCTGCTCGGCGCGGCCGGTCTGGAATCGGTGGCGGCGACTTCGCAACGGCAGACGAGCAAGCTGATCGAGAAACTCACGCGCATCCCCGGCGTGAAACTCGCGTTCGACGGTTACCGTTTTCATGAAGCTGTGTTACAGCTGTCGGTCAAGGTGAGCGATGTGCTCGACGCCTTGGCTAAACGCAATATCGTCGGTGGATTGGATTTGTCGAATCTTTATCCCGAACTGGGCAACGCGCTGCTGGTGTGTGCGACGGAAACGCGCACCGATGCGGATTTGGATACCTACGCCGCTGCCCTGGCCGACGTTCTGGAGCGCAAGCCGTGAGCCATATTTCTGAACCTTTGATCTTCAAACATTCGCGCTCCGGGCGCAGCGCCGTTGGCCAATATCCGCAAGCGGTTTCCGCCGAGGTGCCGGAGAAGTTTCGTCGTCGCAAGCGCGCCGCGTTGCCGGAAGTGTCCGAGCTGCAAGCCGTGCGTCACTTCACTCGCCTGTCGCAGTTGAACTTCTCCATCGACACGCATTTCTACCCGCTCGGGTCGTGCACGATGAAGTACAACCCGCGCGCGTGTAACGCGTTCGCGATGCTGCCGGAGTTTTTGGGTCGTCATCCGCTGGCGCCGAACTCGGTCAGCCAGGGCTTCCTGGCGTGCCTGTTCGAGCTGCAGGAAATGCTCAAGGAAGTCACCGGCATGAAGGGTGTGTCGCTGACGCCGATGGCAGGCGCGCAAGGAGAGTTTGCCGGCGTGGCGATGATTCGCGCCTATCACAAAGCTCGCAACGATCTGGAGCGCACGGAGATCATCGTCCCCGATGCCGCGCACGGTACCAATCCGGCGACTGCGACCATGTGTGGTTGCACGGTGGTCGAGATTCCGTCGCTGCCGAATGGCGATATCGATATCGATGCGCTCAAGGGCGCGCTGGGCCCGAAGACGGCCGGCATCATGCTGACCAATCCGTCGACCCTGGGCGTGTTCGAGCGTCGTATTCAAGAAGTCGCCAAGCTCGTGCATGAGGCCGGCGGTCTGCTTTATTACGATGGCGCCAACCTCAACGCCATTCTCGGCAAGGTGCGCCCGGGCGACATGGGCTTCGACGTGATCCACATGAACCTGCACAAGACCTTCTCGACGCCGCACGGCGGCGGCGGCCCGGGTTCCGGTGCGGTCGGCGTAGGTCAGCGTTTGTTACCGTTCCTCCCGATTCCTACCGTGGGTAAGGACGGCGACAACTATCGCTGGCTGGATGAGAAGGATGTGCCGCAGACCATCGGCCGTCTGTCCGCGTTCATGGGCAATGCCGGCGTGCTGCTGCGTGCGTATGTTTATATGCGCATGCTCGGTCGCGAAGGCATGCATCGGGTCGCGGAGTTCTCGGCGCTCAACGCCAATTATCTGCTGGCTCGCTTGAAGAAGGCGGGCTTCGATGCGGCGTATCCGGAGCGTCGCGCCAGCCACGAATTCATCATTACGATGAAGCGCCAGGCCAAGGAGCTGGGCGTGAACGCCATGGATTTCGCCAAGCGTCTGCTCGACTACGGCTACCATGCGCCGACCACGTACTTCCCATTGCTGGTGCCCGAGTGCCTGTTGATCGAGCCCACCGAGACCGAGGCCAAGGAGGAGCTGGATGGTTTCGTGGACGCATTGATCGCGATTCAGGCCGAGGCCGAGCAGGATGCGGCCAAGGTCAAGGGCGCACCGTATACTTTGCCGGTCCGGCGCCTGGACGATGTGCGCGCCGCCAAACAACTCGACCTGACGTACGGAATGAGAAGTACTGAATGACAACAACGCAGCGCCCCAAGCTGGCCGGCATGCGCCGGCTACTGCTCGCATTCGTCAATTCATGGAAGGGTTTTCGGGGCGCGTTCCGCTTCGAGGCGGCATTCAGACAGGAAGTGGCCCTGGCGGTGGTTCTGCTGCCGCTGGGGGTCTACCTCGGTAAAACCGGGGTGGAAAAGGCTCTATTGGTCAGCTCGGTGCTGTTCGTGTTGATCGTGGAGCTGCTCAATACCGGTATCGAGACCGTGGTCGATCGCATCGGCCTGGAACGCCACGAACTGTCCGGGCTGGCCAAGGACGTCGGCTCGACCGCCGTGCTGTTATCCTTCGGCGTCCTGATCGTGATCTGGGGGTTCCTGCTGCTGGGCTGAACGGCCCGGGCAACAGCGTGAACCCTTCGGTCGCGGCTCCTTAAACAGCCTCGAACGCGGTTCACTCATGCATAGAACTCTCGCCGTTGCCGGACTGCTGCTGCTCGCTTCTCTGCCTTCGCATTCCCAGGCGCCCGGCTCGGTGCCCGGTGCCGGCTCGCCGGTGCCGCCCGCGGCGGTGCCGGTCCCCGATGTCGAGGATTCACGCTGGACCCGCACGCTGGAACGCGTCGCCAGCGGCGTGGTCACCATCCAGGTCGATCTGGCCCGCGCCTTCGACACCGAATGGAATATGTCGAGTCAGGCGACCGGTTTCGTCGTCGATGCCCAGCGCGGCCTGATTCTCACCAATCGTCACGTCGTGACGCCCGGCCCGGTGACCGCCACGGCGGTGTTTCTGAACCGCGAGGAAGTGACGTTGTATCCGGTGTACCGCGACCCGGTGCACGACTTCGGCTTCTATCGTTACGACCCGTCGAAGCTGCGTTTCATCAAGCCCACCGAATTGAAGCTGTTCCCGCAGGGCGCGCAGGTGGGACGTGAGATCCGGGTCATCGGCAACGATGCCGGCGAACAACTGTCGATCCTGGCCGGCACGCTGGCGCGCCTGGATCGCGAGGCGCCCAACTACGGCCTCGGCAAGTACAACGACTTCAACACGTTTTATTACCAGGCGGCGTCGAGCACCTCGGGCGGCTCGTCCGGCTCGCCGGTGATCGATATCGACGGTCGCGTGCTGGCGCTCAACGCCGGTGGCAGCTCGGCGGCGGCGTCCAGTTTCTATCTGCCGCTGGATCGCGTGACGCGTGCCCTGGAAGCGGTTCAGAAGAACAAGCCGGTGGCTCGCGGCACGCTGCAGACCGTGTTCGTCTACACGCCGTTCGACGAAGTGCGTCGCCTCGGCCTGCGCAATGAATCCGAGATCGAAGTGCGCAAGAAGTTTCCGAACACCGTCGGCATGCTGGTGGTGTCGGAAGTGCAGAAGGGCTCGCGAGCCGAGAACGTGCTCGAGCCTGGCGACGTGTTGGTTCGTATCAATGGCCAGCTCACCGCGGACTTCTCACTGCTCGCGAGCACGCTGGACGATGGCGTCGGCAAGACGGTGAAGCTGTCGATCGAGCGCGGCGGTCAGGCGTTCGAGCGCGAGCTGCCCATCCAGGACATGTATGAAGTGATGCCGGATGAGTTCCTGGAGTTCGGGGACGCCGTCGTTCACAACCTGTCCTGGCAGCAGGCACGTCACATCAATGTGCCGATCAAAGGCGTGTATGTCGCAAATCCCGGCTACTCGCTCGGCGCCGCAGGCGTGCCTCGCGGTGCTGTCATCAGCGAGGCGAGCGGCACGGAGATTGGCGGTCTGGGCGATCTCGAAGAGGTGCTGGCGAAGCTGGGCGACGGCGAGCGTGTGACGCTGCGTTTCTTCACCATCGACGACCCGAAAACCGCGCAGTGGCGGAGCATTCGTATGGATCGCCGCTGGTTCCCGGCGCGCGTCTGCAAGCGTGATGACAAGCAAGGCACTTGGCCGTGCACGCCTTGGGGTCAGGACGGTGTCGCGAAGGCGCCGGACCCGGCGACCACGACGTTTGCCAAGACGGCCGATCCGTTGGTCAACAAGCTCGCGCCGTCGCTGGTGCTGGTGAATTTCGACATGCCGTATTCGGTGTCGGGCATCACTGAGCGCAGCTATTACGGCACGGGCCTGATCGTCGATGCCGAGCGCGGCCTCGTGATCGTGGATCGCAACACGGTGCCGTCGCCGTTGGGCGATGTGCGGATCACGTTCGCGGGCTCGATCGAAGTGCCGGGTCGCGTCGAATACATTCATCCGTTGCACAATATCGCCGCGATTTCGTATGACCCGAAGCTGATCGGGGCGACGCCCGCCAAGGCCGCTACGTTGAAATCGGTCGATGTGCAGCCGGGTCAGGAAGTGTGGGCGGTCGGCATGCGCGCCGATGGCAAGGTGCAGTCGCGCTCGGCAACGGTCGCGTCGGTGGACCCTGTGGGATTCCCCCTGTCGCGTACACTGCAGTTCCGCGAGTCGAATCTGGAAACTATATCCCTGGTTAATGGACCGGCCGACTACGACGGTGTATTGGTCGACAAGAGCGGCGCGGTGATCGCAACGTGGGCCAGCTTCGCTTATGAAGCCGGTCGTGAGATTGCGCAGGAGAACCGCGGCATCTCGGCCGAACTGGTGCAGGAGATGTTGCCGTTACTGCGCGAAGGCCGCGCGCTGCATTCGCTCGAAGCTGAGTTGCAGCCGGTGCCGCTGGCGGTTGCGCGCAAGCAGGATTTGCCGGATGACTGGATCCGCCGTTTGGAACAACACAGCCCCGAGCGCCGTCAGGTACTCAGCGTGGTGCGCACGGTCGGCGGCTCGCCTGCGGACGGGCTGCTGCGTTCGGGCGATCTGATTCTGGATGTCGACGGCACCATCGTGAATCGCTTCCGTGAGGTGGAGCGAAGCGTGCAGAAGCCGTCGGTGCGAGTGACCGTCTGGCGTGACAAAGGCGTGCAGGTCATCGAGGTGCCGACGGTAGAGCTCGGCGGCCGCGATCTCGATCGCATCGTCGTGTGGGCCGGCGCGGTGTTGCAGAAGCCGCACCGTGCGCTGGCGGCCCAGCGTGGTATCGATCCAGACGGCGTGTTTGTCGCGTACTTCTCGTACGGCTCGCCAGCGACGCGTTATCAGCTGTGGGCGGGCCGGCGCATCGTCGAGGTGGACGGCAAACCTGTCGCCGATCTGGATCAGTTCATCCAGGCCGTCAGCGGCCGCGAGGACCGCAGCTCGCTCAGACTGCGGACTGTGACCTGGAACGGGTCGGTTGAAGTCATGACACTGAAGCTCGACAAGCGTTTCTGGCCGACCTACGAGCTGCGCCGAACGGCGCAAGGCTGGACCCGGACGGCACTCGAATAAGACCGTTCGTCGCGCGCGACCAACGGGCCGGAGCCCTCTTGCTATCATTGCGCCCATGGCTATAGGACGAGTTCTACAACAGGAAATCCAGGAGGCCGTCGAAGCGCTGCGCGCCGGCGAGCTCGTGGCATTTCCTACCGAGACGGTGTACGGCCTGGGCGCGAACGCCAACAATCCGGACGCGGTGCGTAAGATTTTCCGCGTCAAAGGTCGGCCCTCGACGCATCCGGTGATCGTGCACATCGATCACCCGCGTTATTTGCAGCGCTGGGTGCGCGACATGACGCCGGAGGCGAAGAAGCTCGCCGATGCATTCTGGCCGGGCCCGCTGACGCTGGTGGCGAAGCGCGCCCCGGCGGTCAACGACGTGATTACTGGCGGGCAGGACACGGTCGCGATTCGCGTGCCGAATCACCCGGTCGCGCAGCAGCTGCTCAACGCGTTCGGCGGCGGCATCGCTGCACCGTCAGCGAACAAATATGGCCATGTCAGTCCGACGCGGGCCGAGCACGTGCGCGAAGAGTTCGGCGACGAGCTGAAGTTCGTGCTCGATGGCGGCGACTGCAAGGTCGGTCTCGAATCCACCATCGTCAGCTGTCTCGCTGACGGTCCGCGGGTGTTGCGCCCGGGAAGTATCAGTCTGTCGCAGCTCCAGGCGGTGGTGCCGACCATCCAGGTCGGTCCGAATCCGAGCACGCCGCGCGTGCCGGGCTCGACGTCACGGCATTACTCGCCGGCAACACCGGTCAACGTCGTGCCGAGCCGTCGGCTCGAGACGGTGATGAACGAGTTCACGGCGAATCACGAGAAAGTCGCGGTGCTGGCGCAGCGGCCGCCGGGCACGGCCAATCCGTTCATGACGTGGATCAACGCCGGTATCCGGCCGGATATTTACGCGCGCAACCTGTACGCGAATCTGCGCACGCTCGATAAGGCGTCAGCGAAGATCATTCTGGTCGAGGAAGTCCCGGAAGGTGAGAAGTGGGACGCCGTGCGCGACCGGCTGCGTCGCTCGGCCAGCGCCGAGAACATCGTCACCTACGACCAGGACATCGCTGCCTGGGTCGCCGACTTCGGCGAAGAGGGCGGGCCGCCGGGCTGAATAAGAAGCCCTCAATCGCCGTACGGCTCGGACAGATGCGAGTGCAGTTCTGAGCCGTACGGCGATTGAGGGCCCTCTTCAGTCAGCCGGAACCGTTCGCTCCGCCGCCCACTCCCGCAGCTCCGAAATCTTCTCCGCCATCGTCACCGAGAGGGGACGGGTCGCGCGGATCTCCTGAAGGATGTGCTGAGCGGTCGCAGGCGCGCCGCTCGAGTGAGCGGCGTACACCGCCGACACCACTGCCTGTTCGATTTCCGCGCCCGAGAAACCTTCGCACGCCGTGGCCAGTTGCCGCACGTGGTTGTCGACCAGCGCCAGATTTCGCTTCTTCGAATGGATGCGCAGGATGTCCTCGCGGACCGCGGGGCTCGGCAGGTCGACGAAGAAAATTTCATCCAGGCGTCCCTTGCGTACCAGCTCCGGCGGGAGCGCGGAAATATCGTTCGCCGTCGCCACCACGAACACGCGCGTCTTCTTCTCCGCCAGCCAGGTGAGAAACGTGCCGAGCAGACGCCGGGAGGTGCCGTTGTCGCCGTCGCCGAGGGAGACGCCTTTCTCGATCTCGTCGATCCACAGCACGCACGGAGACATCGTCTCCGCGGTTGTCAGCGACTCGCGCAGGTTGCGCTCCGACTCGCCGATGTATTTGTTCACGATGGCGCCGAAATCCAGCCGGAGCAGGGGCACGCCGAAAATGCCGGCCGCCGCTTTCGCCGCGACACTCTTACCGCAGCCCTGCACGCCGAGCAGCAGCACACCTTTCGGGGCCTCGAGCTGAGGCGCGCTGCCGTCGAACGCCGGTTTCCGCAATCGCAGCCACTCCTTCAGCCGCGACATGCCGCCGAGATCGGCGAACTGCGCGGTGTCGTACTCGAACGCGAGTACGCCGCCACGGTTTAACAATTCATATTTCGCCTGCATCACCGCCGGCAGATCCGTCGGCAGCAGCGCGCCGTCGTCGAAGATCACTTTGCGCGCCAGTCGCTCGGTGTCGCCGGTGGAAAGTCCGCCGAGATTTTCCACGAGCAGTTCCAGAGACTTGCGATCTGTCTTTACACGTTGACCGTAAGTTCTCGACCACTCCGAAGCGACCCGCTCGACGATGCCGAGACGCTCGTTTCGATCGGGAAATGCCAGCGTCAGCCGAGCGCACAAGTGATCCAGCTCGCGCGGCAGCTGAATCTCATGACTGATCAGCACGACGGTGCGAGCGACGCGGTCGTAGTCCTGACAGATGTCCTTCAGCAGTCGCACGTTCACCGGATCGGCCAGGAACGGATGAAAGTCGAGCAGGATGTACACGCCCGCGGTCGGCGTGGAGCGCATGGATTTCAGCACCGCGTCCGGCTCGGCATTGTGTTGCTGCGCGCCGCCCAAACTAATGTCGAGCCGGCGCAAACCTTCCGTGACAGTCCACTGGAATACCGGCGTGTGTCCGGTGGTAGCGAGGTTCGGCGTCAGCGAGGAGAGCAGAGCGAGCGCGCGTGGCTCGTCGCGCGTTTCGATGACGATCAGCGGCACGCGGCTCTTCAGCAGCGCGTCCAACTCTCTGCGCGTGTCTGTCGTGGCGGTCATGTGGTGAATCTAACTCGGACTTTCGTACGTAAGAGAGCGCGAGAGTGTGGTTGATTGCGTGCTGTAGTTCGCGCGTCCGGAGTTTTTTTCGCCCGCGGGGATAAAAACTGTGACGCGCTTCTTGCATCGCCGGACATTTTTGATAAATTTCGCGTCGCCCTGTGTAAGAGAGCACCACGCGTAAGCTGCAGTGCCGCTCGACCAGAACTTGTGAGAGCTTCAGACGTTCAAGATTTCTGTCGCTCTTGTTGGTTGGTTAAGTGTTCGCAGCTTTTTGAGAGGTGCCCAACAGGTGTTGCCCCGCGCAGCCAAGCAATCGCTCGCCGTTTCTCCGGCTCACTCCTTCGATTCCACCACGCTGACGGAAACCGAAATCCGTGCGCTGGTCGCCCGCTTCGGTTCGCCCCTGCTGGTGGTGGACTGCGAGCAGGTGCGCCGCCAGTACCGCGCCCTCAAGGCCGCGCTGCCTGGTGTTGACCTTCACTACGCGCTCAAGCCGCTGCCGCACGCCGCGGTCGTGTCGTGCTTGCGCGACGAAGGTGCTTATTTCGACCTCGCCACCACCGGCGAAGTCGAGCTGGTGAAGCAGCAGGGCATTGCCCCGAGCCGCTGCATTCACACTCACCCGATCAAGCGTGACAGCGACATCCGTGACGCGCTCCGTTACGGCGTCACCACGTTCGTCGCGGACAACCCGGAAGAGGTGAAGAAGTTCGTGCGCTATCGCAAGCGTGCCGAGCTGCTGATCCGCGTGTCGTTCCGTAGCCCGAACGCTGTCGTCGACCTGTCGAAGAAATTCGGCTGCGCCCCTGGCGACGTGCTCGGCATGATTGAGCAGGCGCGCCGCCTCGGCGTGCGCGTGAAAGGCTTGTCCTTCCACGTCGGCTCCCAGGCGACCGATCCGGCGAAGTATGTCGAAGCGGTTCAGGCATGCACCAGCATCATGGCGGAAGCCGTGCTGGCCGGCCTGCCGTCGCTCGACGTGCTCGACATCGGTGGCGGTTTCCCCGTTTCGTACAACGACGCGGTCACGCCGATCGACGAGTTCTGCCGTCCGATCCGCGCCGCGCTCGCCAAGTTGCCGCCGCACGTCCGCGTGATCGCCGAGCCGGGCCGGTTCATCGCCGCGCCTGCCGCTATCGCCGTCTCCTCGGTGATGGGCAAGGCCAAGCGTGACGGTCGCTGGTGGTACTACCTGGACGACGGTCTGTACGGTTCGTACAGCGGTCAGATGTTCGACCACGCCAAGTATCCGGTGTCGGTGCTGCGCGAAGGTGGCGAGCTGTTCGAGAGCGTGCTGTCGGGCCCGACTTGCGACTCCATCGACGTGATCGACGAATGCATCATGTTGCCGGAGCTGGAGATGGGCGATCTGGTGGTGGGCCGCATGATGGGCGCCTACACCTGGGCCAGCGCCACCGACTTCAACTTCTTCAAGCGCGCCAAGGTCGTCGTGATGAACGAGACCGCCGACGCGCGACGTGTGGTTCGCCTGCAGCGCAAGGCTGCTGGCGGTCGAGGCCGCGCTGCCTGAGCGCGGCGGCCTGAACGAGGTCGCCGCTTGCAGGTCACGGTTGTAGATCACGTCGTCGGTGCGCAGTCGGCGCAGGGCGTGGCCGTCGTCATCGATGTCTTCCGAGCGTTTTCGGTCGCCGCGTACGCGTTCTCGCGTGGCGCGGCGACCGTCATTCCCGTCGCTGAAGTCGATTACGCGCGCGAGCTCAAGCGTCAGCATCCGGACTGGCTGCTGATCGGTGAGCGTCACGCGCGACCGTTGCCCGGCTTCGACTGCGGCAATTCACCTGCCGACCTGGAAAAGCTCGATGTCGCCGGCCGCACCATCATTCACACCACGCACGCTGGAACGCAGGGATTCACCAGCGTGCCCGCTTCCGTAGAGACGCTTACCGGCGCGCTGGTCAATGCCGGCGCCATTGTTCGATATATCCAGGCGCTCCGGCCCGAGGCAGTCACGCTGGTTCGCATGGGCCACGAGGCGCGCGAGAACTGCGACGAAGACGATCTGTGCGCCGAGCTGCTGCGCTCTCGCTTGTTGGGTGAGCCCATGCCTGTCGGTGGAATCCGCGAGCAGCTGCGCAAGGCGTCCAGCGCCGTGAAGTTCTTCGACCCGGCGTGCGACTGGGCGCCGGAACGCGATTTCGATCTGTGCACGCGCGTCGACGAGTTCGATTTCGTATTACAGCGGGATAGCAGCGCGTCGCCGCCCCGTCTGCGCAAGATCGACGTGCCCCAACCCCGTATCGAAACCCCATGAGCCCGGTATTCCGGACCATCCTGTTACTGACGATGTCGAACGTCTTCATGACGTTTGCCTGGTACGCGCATCTCAAGGAGCTCAGTCAGAAGCCCTGGATCATCGCGGCGCTGATCAGCTGGGGCATCGCGCTGTTTGAATATTTGTTACAGGTGCCGGCGAACCGAATCGGTTACACCGTGCTGACCTTGCCGCAACTGAAGATCCTGCAGGAAGTGATCACGCTGACGGTGTTCGTGCCGTTCGTGATGTTGTACATGCGTCAGCCGCTCAAGCTCGATTACCTGTGGGCGGCGCTCTGTATGATGGGCGCGGTTTATTTCGTGTTCCGCAAATGACCACTGCCATTCATCGTCTGGTCGAGACTTGCCGCGCTGGTAACGATCCCACCGTGGTCGCGCGTCTGCGCTCGGGCTGGGCGGTGATGGGCCAGCGACAAGTGCTCACCGGCTATTGTCTGCTGTTACCCGATCCGGTCGTGCCGCATTTGCACGCGCTGGAGCGCTCCCAACGCGATTTGTTCCTCTCCGAGCTCGGCTTGCTGGGCGATGCGGTGTTCGCCGCGACCGGCGCGCTGCGAATCAATTACGCGATCTTCGGTAACGTGGAGCCCGCTCTACATGCTCACGTGCATCCGCGCTTCGTCGACGAGCCGGAGGCCATGCGCAGCGCCAATCCCTGGGGCTATGACTGGCAGCAGGCACCTGCATTTGACGTCCGGGTGCACGCGCCGCTGCGTGACTTAATTCGCCAGCACCTGGAACGTCTCGGCGCGACCGTATAACTTTTTCTGCCGCCCGGGCGTTTTTGGCGGATTTTCCCAGCACCTTGTTGTCGACTGGCGCACAGTGTCGCCAGTTAGTGACGATCGCGGGTTTACAGTAAGGGCTCGCGATGTAAACTCTGCGCTGCTTGGAAGCAATCAGGAAGAGTGAGTAGCTCGATATGCGGGTCAAGTCGAGCCTGGCCAGTTACGTCGCAGAACAACTAGCGCCGCTCGGGCGAATATCCAGTCGTGCGATTTTCGGCGGCGTCGGTGTGTTCATCGACGATCGTTTGCTCGCCATCGTGATGGGCGAGAAGTTGTACCTGCACACCGATAAGAGCAACCTCGACGATTATGTCGCGCGGGGCATGCCGCAGTTCAAGCCGTACCCGAACGCGTTCGACCTCACCACCGATCATCACGAAGTGCCGCAGGACGTGATCGACGACGTCGTGCAGCTGAAGCTCTGGGGCGAGCGTGCGCTCAACGCAGCTATCGAATCGGCGCGTGCCAAACAAATGGCCGGCATCGAGCGCTCCCGCCACATGAAGCAGGCGAAGAAGCGCGCCAAAGAAAAGAAATAAACCAGGGCCTGTTCACAGGCCCTAGGTTAACCCCGGGTCAGCGCCACCAGCGAAGACAGCGAGCGCACGGGCGCTGAGCAAGTCATCCCGCGACACACATACGCAGCGGTTTCAGGCAGAGCTTTCTTATCCGCAATTGCAGACGGAAGTCCCGAGGCATCCGCTGCGATCGCGAACACCAATCGTCGCGGCGTGTAGACCCTCGCCAGCTCGTCACGCCAACTTTCCGCTTCGGTGCGCTCGCCGCGCACGATGACGATCTCGGGCGGTTCCAGATGTTCTTCGAGAGCAACGAGCAGAGCCGTATGCGCGTGAGGATAGTGCTGCAAGGCAGGCCAGGCGGCGCGCAGCGTCTTGGCTGCTGCATCCAGGTATCGCGTTTCTCCAAGCAGTAGCCCCAGCCGGGTAAGTGCCTGGGCTGCGATCGCGTTGCCTGCCGGCAATGCTTCGTCGCTGAACGAACGGGAGCGATGCATGAGCTGTTCGTGATCGTCGGCGGTGAAAAAGAAACCGCCGGACTCGCGATCCTCGAAATGCGCCAGCAGAGCTTCGGCCAGCCCGGTCGCGAATGTCAGATCCTCGCTGCGCCAGCGGGTTTGCAACAGTTCCAGCACGCCGTCGAGCAGAAACGCGTAGTCGTCGAGATAAGCGGCGAAACGCGCGCGGCCGTCCTTGTAGGTCGCGAGCAGCCGGTCATCGCGCCAGCATTGCTGACGAATGAAATCGACCGCGCGAGCTGCGGCGTCGGCCAGATCGGCTCGGCGTAACGCACGGGCTGCGACAGCGAGCCCGCTGATCGCGAGACCGTTCCACGACGTGAGCACTTTGTCGTCACGCCCCGGCCAGACTCTGCGATTGCGCACTTCCAGCAGCACGCGACGCGCATGCTCGAGACGTTTGGTGACTTCCGCCGGCTCGATGCCCAGCTCGGTACCGATATCGTCTTCCGAACGAAACACATGCAGATGCCAGTCCTGACCTTCGAAATTCGCCGGGCGATCGAGGCCGAAGTGTCGAGCGAACACCGCGTAGTCGTCCGCATCGAGCAGTCGTGACACTTCCTCGGGCTGCCACACGTAGAACTTACCTTCGTGACCCTCCGAATCGGCATCGAGCGCCGCCCGGAAACCGCCTTCGGGAGCTTGCATGTCCCGAATCATCCAATCGGCTGTTTCACCGGCGATGCGACTGAACAGCGGCTCGCCGGTGGCCAGCGCGGCGTGTGCATAAACGCGCAGCAGTTGCCCGTTGTCGTAAAGCATCTTTTCGAAGTGCGGGATCATCCAGTAAGCATCGACGCTGTATCGCGCGAAGCCGCCGCCGAGATGATCGTAGATACCGCCGTCGGCCATGCGCTTGAGCGTCAGTGTGCCCATGTAGAGCGAGTGCAGATCCGGCTCTTCGGCGCCGGCCGTCGCGCGCCACTGACGTAACAGGAATTCGATGTTTGTTGGATGCGGAAATTTCGGCGCGCCACCGAAGCCGCCGAATTCAGGATCGAAGGCACCGGCGAGTTGCTGGCGAGCGGCGTGGACCGGCGCCAATGTCAAAGCGGTGTCGCCCGAGGCGGGCGGCGAGTGCAGCTGATCGAACGCTTGCTGTAACGCTTCGCTCTGCTGGGCGATGTCAGCGCCGCGCTCGCGATAGAACTGGGCCACGCGTTGTAACAAGTCGGTGAACGCGGGCAGGCCGTGGCGCGCTTCCTTGGGAAAATAAGTGCCGCCGAAGAAGGGACGCTGATCCTGGGGGGAGAGAAACATCGTCAGCGGCCAGCCGCCGCCGCGCTGAGTCAGCATCTGCTGCGCAATCTGGTAAATGCGGTCCAGGTCGGGGCGCTCCTCGCGATCGACCTTGATGTTCACGAACAGCTCGTTCATCACCGCGGCGCTGGCCGGATCCTCGAAGGACTCGTGCGCCATGACGTGGCACCAATGGCAGGCGGAATAGCCGATCGACAGTAAAATCGGCTTGTTCTCGCGCCTGGCCAGGCCTAAGGCTTCCTCGCCCCAGGGGTGCCAATCGACCGGATTCGCGGCATGTTGCAGCAGGTACGGGCTCGTCTCTCGAGCGAGACGGTTGCGATGTGTTGAATCGTGCATAGAATGCGCCCACTTTAAATGAACACCTCCCCCGATACACCGACCCCCACGCCCTCTACGCCCGCCGAGCTGCCCGAGTTGCGCTTGAAGCGGGGCGAGGATCGTCGTCTAGCCGCTGGCCACCTGTGGGTGTTTTCCAACGAAGTGGACACAGCCCGCACGCCGCTGACGGCGTTCAAGCCGGGTGCGCTCTGTCGCATCGTCTCCGATCGCGACAAATTCCTGGGCTATGCCTATGTGAATCCGCATTCGCTGATCAGCGCGCGAATCGTGGGCCGCAGCCCGCAGTACCCGCCGGACAAGTCGCTGATCGTGCATCGTCTGCAAGTGGCGCAATCGCTGCGTCATTCGCTCTATGACAAGCCGTTCTATCGGCTGGTGTACGGCGAATCCGATGCGCTGCCGGGCCTGGTGCTGGATCGATTCGGCGACGTGATCGTCGGGCAGATCGCCACGGCGGGTATGGAAGCCTTGCGGCCGCAGATCGAAGCCGCAGTGAAAAAGGTCATCAATCCCACGGCGCTGGTGTGGAAGAACGACGCGGGCGTGCGCGATCTGGAAGGGCTGCCGCACTACGTCGAGACGGTGTTCGGCGATGCGCCCGAGTCGGTGGTCGTGGACGAGGGCGGCGTGGGATTCCAGGTGCCGCTGGGCAGCGGCCAGAAAACCGGCTGGTTCTTCGATCAGGCCGCCAATCGGCTGGCTTTGCGCAAATACGTCGGCGGCGCGCGTGTGCTCGACGTTTTCAGCTATCTCGGTGCCTGGGGCTTGGGCGCGCTGAAGGCGGGTGCGACCGAAGTCACTTGTGTGGATTCGTCGGCATCGGCGTTGGAGCAGTTGCAGGCGAGTGCCGCCGCCAACGGCCTGAAGCCCGCGGTAGTCAAAGGCGACGCGTTCGACGTGATGGAGAAGCTCCACAGCGAAGGCCGCCGTTTCGACGTGGTGGTGATCGATCCGCCGGCGTTCATCAAGCGCAAGAAAGACGTGCCCAAGGGCGAGGCGGCGTACAAGCGGCTCAATCAGCTCGCCATGCAGTTGCTGGATAAAGACGGCATCCTGGTGTCGTGCTCCTGCTCGTATCACCTGGAACCGGATCACCTGCTGACTGCGATTCAGCGGGGTGCGCGTCATCTCGGTCGGTTCGCGCAGGTGGTGGAAGTCGGGGGCCAGGCGCCGGATCATCCGATCCACCCTGCAATCCCGGAGACGCGCTACCTGAAGGCGTACTTCTGCCGGGTCGTGACCGATTAGAACCACCGGGCGGGCGAAGTCAGGCCATCGCTCGAGGCATTGGTATACTCGCCGATCATGATTCCCTACCCCGCGATCGACCCGATCATCTTCTCGGTGGGCCCGCTGGCCGTGCGCTGGTATGGGCTCATGTATGTCATTGGCTTCGCGGCGGGCTGGTGGCTGGCGCGTCGGCGGGCGGCTCGCTCCGACTCGACTTGGCAGCCCACCGAAGTGGACGACCTGATCTTCTTCGCCGCCATCGGCGTGATCCTCGGCGGTCGTCTGGGCTGGATCCTGTTCTACGGCGGCGAACAGGTGATGGCGGACCCGCTCACCGTCATCCGCATCTGGGAAGGCGGCATGTCCTTCCACGGCGGTTTGATCGGCGTGATCCTCGCGACGCTGTTGTTCGCCCGTCAGCGGCAGCGCCGCTTTGCCGACGTGCTCGACTTTCTCGCGCCGTTGCCTGGCGTGGGCATCTTCGCCGGTCGCATCGGTAACTTCATCAACGGTGAGTTGTGGGGCAAGCCCACCGACGCGCCTTGGGGATTTATCGTCGACCCGGCGCCGCTCTATCCCGTGCAGGCCGCCGAGGCCAATCGTTTGTGTCAGCGCTTTGGCATCGATCCCTGCGTACTGCACGTCCATGCATCGCAGCTTTATGAAGGGGTGCTCGAAGGGCTGCTGCTGTTCGTCATCCTGTGGCTGTTCACGCGCACGCCGCGGCCGAGACTGGCGCCGACGGGTTTGTTCCTGATCGTGTATGGCGTGTGCCGTTTCGCCGTGGAGTTCGTGCGCGTGCCCGATGAGAATCGCGGTTACCTGTTGTTCAACTGGGTGACCATGGGCCAGATCCTGTCGTTGCCGATGATCATTCTCGGCGCCATCGTGATGGCCTGGGCGTATCGCAGCCAGCAGGCGAGCGGCAACTACGGCGCCAAGCAGCTCGCGACCGCGTCATGATCCAGTACCTGCAGCTGCTTCGGCAGATCCGGGAGCACGGTCTGCGCAAGACCGATCGCACCGGCACTGGCACGCTGTCCGTGTTCGGGCATCAGGCGCGCTTCGATCTGGCGCAGGGCTTCCCCCTGGTCACGACCAAGAAGCTGCACCTCAAGTCCATCGTTTATGAGTTGCTGTGGTTCCTGAAGGGCGACACCAACGTCAAATATCTGCACGACCACGGTGTGTCGATCTGGGACGAGTGGGCCGACGAGAACGGCGAGCTCGGCCCGATCTACGGCAAGCAGTGGCGCTCGTGGCCGGGCCCGGATGGGAAGACCATCGACCAGATCAGCCGCACGCTGGATCTGATCCGTCGCAATCCCGATTCCCGCCGCATCATCGTCAACGCCTGGAACGTGGGCGAGCTGGAGCAGATGTCGCTGACTCCTTGCCACGCGTTGTTTCAGTTCTGGGTGGGCGACGGCAAGCTGTCGTGCCAGCTGTACCAGCGCAGCGCCGATGTGTTCCTCGGTGTGCCGTTCAATATCGCCTCGTATGCGTTGCTGACGCACATGTTCGCGCAGCAGTGCGATCTCGAGCCGGGCGAGTTCATCTGGACCGGCGGCGATTGTCACCTGTATCTGAATCATCTCGAGCAGGCCGACGAACAGCTGCGCCGCGAGCCGTTCCCGCTGCCCAAGCTCGTGATCAAGCGCAAGCCGCCCTCGATCTTCGAGTACGAATACGAAGATTTTCAGATCGTCGATTACCAGGCTCATCCTTCCATCAAAGCGCCCATCGCTGTCTAAATGGCTACGAAGAACCGTCGCACTCAGTCGCGCACTAAAACTCGCTCGTCCAGCAAGTCCACTCGAGGTTCGCAGAAGAAGTCGGTACGCAAAGCGCGCCGGCCTGCGGCCAAGAAGAAGGCGGCGGTGCTGAACTCGCCGCTGGTCGAAGCTCGCAACTCGCCGATTCACGGTCGCGGCGTCTACGCGATCGTGCCGATCAAGAAGGGCGCACGCGTCATCGAGTATCTCGGCGAGCGCATTTCTCATGGCGAGGCGGATGCCCGTTACGAGAAGAAGGGCGATGACGACGGTCACACCTTCCTGTTCATCGCCAGCAATCGCACCGTGATCGATGCCGGCGTGGACGGCAACGACGCGCGCTTCATCAATCACAGCTGCAATCCCAATTGCGAGACGGTGATCGAGAACAGCCGCGTGTTCATCGACGCGATCCGTGACATCAAGCCCGGTGAAGAGTTGGGTTACGACTATCAGCTCACCTGGGAAAGCACCGACGATCCGGCCGAGCTGGCGTTGTACGCCTGCCGCTGCGGCGCCAAGAAATGTCGCGGCACCATGCTGGACAAGGAGCCGACCGACCTGCGCGACGCGAAGGCGAAGAAAAAGGCCAAGAAGAAGGCCAAAAAGCGCTGATGCTGTCCATCATCGTCGCAGTGGCCGACAACGGCGTCATCGGCAGCGGCAATCAGCTGCCGTGGCGACTGCCGGACGATCTGAAACGTTTCAAGGCGCTCAGCCTGGGCAAGCCCATCGTGATGGGGCGCAAGACGTTCGATTCCATCGGTCGTCCGCTGCCCGGTCGACAGAACATCGTGATCTCGCGTCAACCGGGGCTGGAGATTCCCGGCTGCACCGTGGTGACTTCGATCGACGCGGCGATTGCGGCCGCGCAGCCGGCGCCGGAGATCGTGATCGTCGGCGGCGCCGACATCTACCGACAAGTCCTGCCGCAGGTACAGGTCATCCATCTCACGCGCGTGCATGCCAGCGTCGAGGGCGACGTGGTGTTCCCTGAGTTGAAGGAACAGGAGTGGCGCGAGGTCGCGAAGGAGTATCATCCGGCCGACGAACGTCACGCCCACGCCTTTACCTTCAGCACGCTGCAGCGAGTCGTCCCATGACCAAGATGCGTTACGACTGTGCGACCTGTCCCGGCTATTGTTGCAGTCACTCGCGGATCGCGGTGAGCGAGCACGATATCGCGCGCCTGGCCAAGCATTTCGGTCTGTCGCACGACGAGGCCAAAAAGAAGTTCACCTACAACTACAAGACCAAGGAAGTGGACGAGCAGATCCTGCGGCATCAGAAAGATCACATCTACAAGACCATCTGCCGCTTCTTCGATACCGACGAGCGCCGCTGCACCGTCTATGAAGCGCGGCCGAACGTATGTCGCAAGTATCCGTACGGCAACCGCTGCGGCTATCACGAGTTCTTGATGTTCGAGCGCGAGCACCAGGGCGACGACGAGTTCATCCCGTCCGCTTGACGTGACATGCGGCTGAACAAGTTCATCAGCGAGACGGGGCTGTGCTCGCGGCGCGAGGCTGATGCACGGATCGAAGCGGGGCGGGTCACCATCAACGGCGCGGTCGCGACGCTGGGCACTCAGGTCAAGGAAGGCGACGTCGTCTGCGTCGACGGCAAGCCGGTCAGCGGCGAGCAGAAACACGTCTATCTCGCGCTCAACAAACCGGTCGGCGTCATCTGCACCACCGATCGCGAGATTCCCGGCAACATCACCGATTTCGTTAACTATCGCGAGCGGATCTTTCCCATCGGTCGTCTGGACAAGGAGTCCGAAGGGCTGATCCTGCTGACCAATAACGGCGACATCGTCAACGAAATCCTGCGCGTCGAGAACGCCCACGAAAAGGAATATGTCGTGACGGTGGACCGGCCCGTGACTGAGATCTTTCTCAATGGCATGGCGAGCGGGGTGCGGATTCTCGGCACTGTGACCCGGCCCTGCAAAGTCACGCGGGTTGCGCCGGCGACCTTCCGGATCATTCTGACCCAGGGCTTGAACCGCCAGATCCGGCGCATGTGCTCGTTCTTCGGCTACAAAGTGTTGCGGCTACAACGCGTCCGGATCATCAATTTGACATTGGATGGGCTCAAAACGGGGCAATGGCGCGAGCTGAAGGACGCCGAGGTGCGCGGACTGCTGCCCCATAAGCCCGGATTCAACTTTTAATAAACGAGGGATCGGGCATCCTGCCACGACCCTCGTGCGAACCGGCAAAAGGCGTGACTTTTGCCTCTCGCCGCCGCCTGTGGCGGCGGGGTACCTCCGTGTACCCGGGGTGGCCGTTTGTCGGCTGGGTGGTCGGCGAGCGCTAGACGTTTCCTCACTGCGCACAGTATCTTGCGCGCGTGGACCACGACTACGACGTACAAACCCGGGTTACGGGGCTCGATGAGCTGCGCGTCAGGCGGCCCGGTGAGGCGTGCCTGGTGGTCATCCATGCGCCGGTGCAGGCCGATCTGGGCCGACGTTATGTCCTCGACAAGTCCGAGACCACCGTCGGGCGCGGTCGTGACAATGACATTGTCCTACCGAGCGACTGCGTTTCCCGCCGGCATGCCCGCCTGGAGCAGCGGGGCGGCAACCTGTTCGTCGTCGACCTCGTGTCCACCAACGGCACCTTCATCAACGACGACGTCCATACCGTCCGCGAGCGCCAGCTGCAGCGGGGCGATCGGCTGAAGGTCGGCGACACGATTTTCAAATACCTGTCCGGCTCGGACATCGAGCTGCAATATCACGAGATCATCCATCGCATGGCCGTGACCGACGGCCTCACCGATCTCGCCAATCGCAAGCGGCTCGATTCGTTGCTGGAAGAAGAGATTCCCCGCGCGCGTCGGCATGGTCGCGAGCTGTCGGTATTGATGCTCGACATCGATCACTTCAAGAGCATCAACGATACGCACGGTCACCTGACCGGCGACTCGGTGCTTCGCGGGCTCGCTGGCATCTTGCAGCGACGGTTGCGTCCTAGCGATCGGCTCGGTCGTTATGGCGGCGAGGAGTTCTGTGTCATCCTGCCCGAGACCTCACTTCACAACGCCGCCAAGATCGGCGAAGAACTGCGCTCGCTGGTCGAGGCGCACGCGTTCGTCGCCGAGGATAAGAATATCCGCGTCACCATTTCCGTCGGCGCCGGCTCGCTGCAAGAGAACATGTCGCTTGCGGATTTGTATAAGACCGCGGACGAGATGCTCTACAAAGCGAAGCGGACCGGAAGAAATAAGGTCTGCCACTGAGGCTGTTTTGAAGTTGCAGATTGCAACGTCAAAACTTGCTGCTTAAGTGCCGTATCGCGCCTCGCTTTCGTACTCTTCGTTGATGTTGGCCGCCTGCGATGTCCGCGTCTGCGGACGCTGCCGACCGATACTCGTGGGCTGGTGCGGTATCGAGAAATAAGAGACCGTCGCCGCGAGTCGCTCCGACTGCTCATGCATCATCTTGCTGGCCGCCGCGATTTCCTCAGTCCCCGCCGCGTTTTGCTGAGTAATGTGATCCAGCTGCGAGACCGAATCGTTCAGCTGCGACACGCCTGAAGCCTGCTGGGAATTCGCACTCGCGATTTCCTCGACGACGCCGGCAACACGTCGCACGCTTTCGACGATCTGTTGTAACTGCTCGCCAGACATGGACACGAGCTGCGAGCCGGCGCGGACCTTCTCCACGCTGTCGCCAATGAGTTGTTTGATCTCTTTCGCCGCGTCAGCACTGCGCTGAGCGAGGCTGCGAACTTCGCCGGCGACCACCGCGAATCCACGGCCCATCTCGCCAGCGCGGGCGGCTTCGACCGCGGCGTTCAAGGCGAGCAGGTTGGTCTGGAAGGCGATCTCATCGATGACCGAGATGATGTCGGCGATGCGGCGGCTGGAATCGTTGATGGCCGACATCGCACCGACTGCGGATGTCACAACTTTGCCGCCGGCTGTCGCCACTTCGCTGGCGCTGCGAGCCAGGTTGCTGGCATTGGTCGCGCTGCTGGCGTTCGCCTTGATGGCGGCAGTCATCTCCTCGATGGCCGCTGCTGTTTCCTCCAGCGAGCTGGCCTGCCCCTGCGTTCGCTGTGAGAGCTGATCGTTGTTCTCTGCCAGCTCGGCCGCCGTCGAGCGCACTTTGCCCGCGCCCGCATGCACCTCGCCGATGATTTCGCAGAGCTTGCTGTCCATGCGGCTCAGCTCATGCAGCAGCTCCGCCACTTCGTCGCGACTGTTGATGGTGAAGTCATGCCCGAGCTTGCCGTCCGCGACACTGCGCGCCAGCTGCACCGCCGAGCGAACCGGGCGGACGATGCCTCGGGTGATGGCGATCGACAGACTGGCCGCGAACAACAGGGAAGCGACGGTCAGGCCAACCAGCGTGGTCATGACCGAATCGCTATGACCTTTCATGAGGGCGTCGACCTTGCCCGCTTCCTTATTGGCCCCGCCCACAATTTCGAGAACGAGCGCGTCGACTTGATGAACGGACTGTTTGTATTTGCTCATCGCCGCGTTGGCTTCCGCAGTGGTCTTCAGCGAGCCTGACTGAATTTCCGCCAGCGTGTTCCGGAAGCCGGCCGCATATGCTTCCAGCTCTTTCTCGAGCTGGTTCAACGGTGCCCGAGTTTCGTCACTCGCCAGCGCAAGAGCTTCGCTGCGCGCCTGCTGTGCATCTCGCAGAGACTGTTCCCACTTGCCTCGATACTCCTGCACCTTGCCCGCTGTTTCGATATTGATGAATACATCTTTCTCGAAGCGGCGCAGCTGCAAGACATCGACCCGCAGCTCGGTCGCCAGCTGCGCGAGCTTCAGCTCGCCATTCATCGTCTGGTCGGCCACCGCGACGATACTTCTCGTCCCCAGCCCACCGACGGTGGCGGCAATCACCATGAGCACGCAAACGACGCCAAAGGCGAACTGCAGGCGTGCGCGGATGGTCAGGTTTTTGAGCATCACAAATCTCCGGGGCAAAACACTCCCTGACCGGTGGATCGACCCTATCGCTATGCATCGTTAGATGCTGAACGCCGATTCCTCCTTGGTCTTATGAAGTCGGCGTGAGGGATGCCTAAGTAGTGCGCTGCGACAGTCAGAGATCGCTGCACGCCAGCGCGGTGGTCACTAATATTTGTTAGCTCCAGTCGGCCATGAAGCCGATACCGCGACGCTTGGGTTCTCGTGGCTTCATGAGCTGGCGAATGGCCTTGACCATTTCGACGATCACCTCGTCCTGTTTAGCGAACTTGCGCGTTACACGAGCTTCCAGCGCATCGAGACGCTTCGCGAGTTCTTTGTTCGAGGCTAGGAGAGTGCGCAGCTGTACGAAAGCGCGTACGACATAGATGCTCATCTCTATGGCACGTTTGCTGTTCAAGATCGAGGCAGCCATGATCGCGCCGTGCTCGGTGAAGGCGAAAGGCGGCAGGCGCGGATCGCGATGTCTTTGGGAACCGGTCACAGATTGTGACCGGTTGATCGCATCGGCTTCGCCAGGCGATAGCCGAAACATGAAATCCTCTGGAAAGCGAGCGGCGTTGCGCTTGACGGCTTGATTGAGTGCTTTCGTGGTTGTGCCGTAGAGCGTTGCGATCTCACTGTCGAGCAGTACGCGGTGTCCGCGAAGAATTAGTATCGACTGTGTAATGCGCTCCACGGGTACGAGCGCCGTCTCCTTATCTTTGCTTGTTCGCGACATAGCGACGTCCTATCTTGCTGGTTGGGCCGGGACGGAAAGCCTGCAGCCTGGCGGTCGCTAGGACATGTCAATTAATTGCGATTTTCGCCAGAAATATCGCGAACACTTCGTTCCTATTCAGGGTAAGGGGTTGCGTTTCTGGTGGCGGCGATCAACCGGTCACAGATTGTGACCGGTTCCCCCTCACTCCACCGTCACCGACTTCGCCAGATTCCGCGGCTGGTCGATATTCCGATCCTTGGCGAGCGCCACGTGATAGGCGAGCAGTTGCAGAGGAATATTCAATAACAGCGGGTCCAGTTCAGGCTCGGATTTCGGGACTTCGATGACGCCGTTCACCGCGACCGGCAGGGGATCGCCGCGGTGGGTGATGGCGTAGATCGGGCCGCTGCGGGCGCGGATTTCTTCGAGGGTGGAGATGTTCTTTGGGAATAGATCGTCCCGGGGCATGATCACCACGGTCGGGGTCTCCGGGCTGATGAGGGCGAGGGGGCCGTGTTTCAGCTCGGAGGCGGGGTAGGCTTCGGCGTGAATGTAGCTGATCTCTTTCAGCTTCAGCGCGCCTTCCATCGCGACCGGATAGCCGGCGGCGCGGCCGACGAAATAGGCGCTTTCGTGGGGCGCCAGTTCTTTCGCCAGTTTCGCGATGTGCGGTTCCATCGCAAGGATCTCTTCAACCTGCGAAGGTAACGCTTCCAGCGCTTTGAGCAGGCGAGCGCCGTGGGCGGTGGACATGTCGCGGATGCGGCCGAGATGAATGGCGAGCAGCGCGAAGGCGACGGCAGTGGACGTGAAAGTCTTGGTCGACACGACCGCGATCTCAGGGCCGGAGTGCAAATAGATGCCGCGTCCGCATTCGCGTGCGATGGTGCTGCCGACGACGTTGACGATGCCCAGCACGCGGCCGCCTTTGCGTTTCACTTCTTGCACGGCTGCGAGCGTGTCGAAGGTCTCGCCGGATTGAGAGACGGCGATGTACAGCGTGTCTTGCTCGATCACAGGATTGCGATAACGAAACTCGGACGCAGGCTCCGCATGCGCCGGCACGCGAGCCAATTGCTCGATCAGATGCGCGCCGACGCAGCCGGCGATGTACGCCGAGCCGCAACCAAGAATTTTCACGCGACGGATTTCCAGCAGCTCGCGCGCCGCCATTTCCAAGCCGCCGATGTGAGTTGTCTGGAAACGCGTGTCGAGTCGACCGCTCAGCGTGCGACGGATCGACTCGGGCTGCTCGGCGATCTCCTTGCGCATGTAGTGCGAGTAGCCTTCCTTGTCGAACGATTCGTCGGTGAAGGGAATCGTCGAAGGTTTCTTGGCGGTGGCGCCGCCATCGAGCGTCGATGTCTCGAAGCCGTCGGCGCGGACCACGGCGACTTCGCCGTCGTCCAGATGCACGACGCTTTGCGTGTGTCGCACGAGCGCGGAAGGATCGGAGGCAACAAACATTTCACGGTCGCCGATGCCGAGCACGACCGGGCTGCCATTGCGGGCGACCACAATCGTTTCGGGCCGCTCGGCGTCGATAACAGCGAGTCCGTAAGTGCCAGTGATGAGGCGCAGCGCGCCGCGAACCCGGCCTTCCAGGGTGTCGGCAGGCATGGCGGCAATGAGATGGGCCAGCACTTCGGAATCGGTATCCGATCGAAAGGTCACGCCGCTGGCCTGAAGCTTCGAACGAAGCTGCGCGGCATTCTCCACGATGCCGTTGTGAACGATGGCGAAGCGGTCGCTGGTATCGGTGTGTGGATGCGCGTTCCGATCGCTCGGTTCGCCGTGCGTTGCCCAGCGGGTGTGGGCTATGCCTGTTGTTCCTTTCAGTCGCTCAGGCAACGAGCGCTCGAGGTCGCGCACTTTGCCCTTGCTCTTGAAGACCGTGAGCTTCTCGTTGCGTGCGCAGGCGATGCCTGCCGAGTCGTAGCCGCGATATTCGAGCCGTCGCAGGCCTTCAACGAGAATCGGCGCCGCCTCGCGCTTGCCGATATAACCGACGATGCCGCACATGAGTAAACCTTCCGAAGCGAATCAACCGTAAATGATTCTGCGGATCTGCCGCTCGCTGTACTCCGGTGCGCGAAAACGTCGTCCGGCCAGCTCGTCGCTGATCTGCAGATAAATCGCACGGTTCGACAGGCCCTGCGATTGCAGGGCGAGATGGCGGCGGCGGACGAAGTCCTCGGGCACTTCGCTCATGAAGGCCAGAACTTCGTTGACCAGCCGGGCCGCTTCTTGGGGTGTCAGGCGGCTGGAGCGGGCCAGATAGTCGACCAACTCGCTCATGTCGTCCTGCGCCCCCTTCGAATCCGATGCGGAGGCGAAGTCTGCCGACTCGTGCGTCATTTCCCAACAATCCTGCCCGATATCGGGCAAGGATAACGCTATTTCTGGAACAGGACGAGGTGCTGCAGGGGCAGGGTGCGGACGGTCTTCTGATGCCGGAAACCGGCGGCGGTCAGCTCCCGGACGATCTGTCGCTCGGTCATCTTGTGGACCGGCTTGATCATGACGGCCGGATCTTCGGCGCGATATTCGATGAGTGCGACCCGGCCGCCCGGCTTCAGCGCCTCACGCACTTTGGTCATGACTTCAAAAGGAAACTCCAGCTCGTGATACACGTCCACCATGAACAACAGGTCGACGCTGTTCGGCTCGAGATTGGGATCGCTGGGTGTGCCGAGCACGGTGGTGACATTCTTGATGCCGTCCCGTTTGGCGCGCTCGGAAATAATCCTAAGCATCCGCGGCTCGACATCGATTGCGAACACCGAGCCTCGCTCGCCCACCAAGGGCGCAATTCGAAAGCTGTAATAACCGGAGCCGGCGCCGAGATCGGCGATGGTCTGTCCGGGCTTGATTTCCAGCGCGTCAATGGTCAGCTGCGGCCGCTCTTCAACTTCACGTTCCGGCCGTTCCAGCCAGGGCACGCCGCCTGGGCCCATGACGTGGGCGATCTCACGGCCGAGATAGAACTTGCCGATGCCATCGGGATCGTGTTCGGCGCGAGTCTCGTAAGGAGGAGCGGCGCAAGCCAGAGCCCCGCTGAACAACAACAGGACTGCCAGCAGCGATCGCATCAGGCGTCGTTGCGGCTCAAATACAAATAAATGTAGCTGGTCAGGAACAGCACGCAGATGCTGCACGCGAAGATGATGCCCCAGCCGGCGGCAATGATGGCGAACACGTCCAGCGAGCCGGTCGCGCTCGCGGCCTGCGCCGTCGAGAGCGAGCCGAAGCCAGCGGCGATGGCGAACGCGGTGACGCAACTGAGCATCCATTTCATCAGATAGCCGGGCAGATAGATTCGCATACTGCGGTTGTGGCGGTAAGCGGCCGCGCGGGTCATGCGATCGCCGCGGCTGGCGTCCTTGAACAACCAGAAGGGCCACAGATAGCGAAACAGCACCAGCGACAACGGCATGTCGTCGTAATGCGAGGCGACAGCTGCACCAGAAGAGCGCGACGTCATCGTGAGTTACCCGGGCGTCAAAGGGTGAGCGGCAGTTCGGTCGCTCATGATTACAGTATCGAGGGATAGATGTCCCGCGACCAGCGATGGTTCCCGTGTGGGGGCGGGGGCTTTGAAAATCCAGCATGCTGTGGAAATACCCGCTGCACCGGAACAGCGCGCGTCGCTATTCTCCCCGCCGACCCAGGACGAGCCAGGCGGATCGCGAACCTTCGTGCTGAATCCGAACGACACCATTCAGGTCTCCCGCTTCCATCCGCGCACGCCGCCAGGGCGGCCGCTGGAAGTCGGCTGGGGCCAGGCGTTCGGGCGCTGGTTGTGGCATCTCATCGTACTGCCGGCGGAACAGGCGCGCCCCTGGCCGCAATGGGTTATTCGCTACATTCGGCCGGTCGTATTCGCGCTGGCCCGGCAATTGCGGGTGACGAATCCGAGCAGCGTGCGCTCGTGGGTCCTCAGCCTGCTGCTCGTCGATCCTCCGCGCGCATATTGGTCGAAGCCCGAGACGTATGCGGCAGATGCCAGGCGCGGTCGTCCGCCCTCGATACGTACTCTGTTACATCAGGCGGCCTATCCCTACATCATGCCGCTCGCCTGGTCGAGCTCGCAGAAGCTCGAGAGCGCGTCGCTGGCGTTGAGTCGGGCATTCTCACGCTTGCATGGGGCCGTTCGTCACGCGCTGATCGCGAGCATTGTTGTTGTATTCATCGTCGCTGCCACCACGCCATTGAGTCTGGGGCAGCAAGCAATCGTGCTGGTGGCGATGTGGGTGCTCACATTGTTGACGCGCCAGCTCACCGGGTACGGCCCCGCCATCATTCTGATGGGTGTCTCGGTACTCGCGTCGTCGCGATACATCTGGTGGCGACTGACGCAGACCACCGATCTGGATTCGCCGCTCGAGGCGTTCCTCGGCATGGGACTGCTGGCGGCGGAGTGCTACACGTGGGTCGTGCTGGTACTCGGTTATATCCAGAATGCGAGGCCGTTACGGCGCAAGCCGGCACCGCTGCCTATGGATCGCAGCAGTTGGCCGACCGTGGATGTTTTCATTCCGACGTACAACGAGCCGCTGAAAGTGGTGAAGCCCACGGTGCTCGCGGCACTCAATCTGGACTGGCCGCCGGATAAGTTGCGAGTGTATGTGCTGGACGACGGCCGTCGCGGCGAGTTCAAGGAATTCGCCGAGGCTTGCGGCGCGCAGTACATCATCCGCGGCAACAATTTTCACGCCAAGGCCGGCAATCTCAATCACGCGCTCAAGCTCACGCGAGGCGAGTTCGTCGCCATCTTCGATTGCGATCACATCCCGGTGCGCACGTTTCTAACGACCACCATGGGCTGGTTCCTGCGCGATGCGAAGTGCGCGATGCTCCAGACTCCGCATCATTTCTTTTCGCCCGATCCGTTCGAGCGCAATCTCGGCACGTTCCGTCGCGTGCCCAACGAGGGCAACTTGTTTTATGGGTTGATCCAGGACGGCAACGATCTTTGGAATGCGACGTTCTTTTGCGGTTCGTGCGCGGTGCTGCGTCGTGGACCGTTGGAGGAGGTGGGCGGCATCGCCGTTGAAACCGTCACCGAAGACGCGCACACCGCATTGAAGATGCATCGGCGCGGCTACACCACCGCGTACCTACGCCAGGTGCTCGCCGGTGGATTGGCGACGGAGAGTCTGTCGGGGCACATCGGTCAGCGCATTCGCTGGGCGCGAGGCATGGCGCAGATCTTCCGGCTGGACAATCCATTACTGGGGCGCGGACTGAGCTTTTTTCAGCGGCTGTGCTACTCCAACTCGATGCTGCATTTCTTCTCGGGCATCCCTCGGCTGATCTTTCTCACATCGCCCCTCACGTATTTGTTCTTCGAGCTGCACATTATCAATGCCTCCGCCGTGACGCTCGGCGCCTATGCGCTCCCGCATCTGGTGCAGTCGAGTATCGCGAACTCGCATCTGCAGGGACGCTTCCGCCATTCGTTCTGGAATGAAGCGTATGAAGCGGTGCTGTCCTGGTACATCGCGCTGCCGACCACGGTGGCATTGATCAATCCGCGGCTCGGCAAGTTCAATGTCACGGCCAAGGGCGGACTGATCGAGCACGATTTCTTCGACTGGCGCATCTCGGCGCCGTATCTGGTGCTGGTGTTGTTGAACATGATCGGTGCGCTGATCGCCATTCCACGGCTGCTGTTCTGGAATTCCTTTGAAGCGGCGACCGTGGTCGTGAATCTGATCTGGACGCTGTTCAATCTGACGTTGCTGGGCGCCGTGCTGGGTGTGGCTGCCGAGACGCGTCAGGTGCGCGGCGCGCATCGAGTAGTGAAGTCAATGCCCGCGATGCTGGTCGCCGCGGATGGCACTCGAATCGGGTGCGAAACCGAAGATTTCTCCATGGGAGGCTTGGGCGTTCAGCTGCTGAATCCGGGTTCCGTCAGACGCGGCGATGTGCTCACCGTCGAGCTGGTCAGCGACGATTGTGACTTCCGGTTCCCGGTCGAAGCGGCCGTCGTACGAGGCGTGCACGTCGGATTGAAGCTGCTGCCGATGTCTATCGAGGATGAAGCGCGCTATGTCCGCTGCACGTTTGCGGCGCCGGGCGCCTGGGCGGATTGGGATCGCGGCGCCGAGCCGGATCGTCCGCTGGCCAGCCTGGCTGAAGTGTTCTCGTTTGGCGCGACCGGTTATCTGCGCTTGTTCGAAAGCGTGCACAACGCGCTGGTCGCCTGGTGGCACAACGATGTACGCAAACGGGCGGTGAGCTGATGGGATTGTGGAGCGCCTATTTCTTCGCCAAGTTCGGCTTGTTCGCGCTGGGCTACATTGGCTTCAATCCCTGGTGGAATCTGGCATTCGCGATCTTCACCGCGCTGCCGCCCCAGAATCCACGCCAGCGCTTCACCAAGAATCTGATCGCGATCCCGCTCGGCATCCTGCTGCTGTATCACGATTCCTGGCTGCCGCCGTTCGCGCGCGTGCTGGAGCAAACCAATTTTCTGAAGGACTTCACGCCCGACTATTTGTGGGAGCTGGCCCAGCGCTTCATCAACTGGCGGCTGCTGCTCGGTCTGGTGGTGTTCGGGTTCGTGTATGCGTTAGCGCGTCGGAAGTTGCGGCTCAGCACGTTCGTTTTCATCGCGATCCTGATCATTCTGGTACAGCCCGAAGCGCATTTTCCGTTGGAGCCGGCGATGGCCAACGTCCCTCAGGCCGCGAGGCCGGCACAAGCCGCGGCAGTCATCGATCCGCGCAACATGCGCGCCGACGCGCTCAATACGATGCTGGCCGAGTTCTACGCGAAGGAACAGCAGCGACAAGTGCGCTTCTCGCCGCTGGCGGGCGACGATGCGCCTTACGACATCATCCTGCTGCACGTCTGCTCGCTGTCCTGGGACGATCTGGACTTCGTGCGCGACAACGAAGATCCGTTGTTACATCGCTTCAATATTGTGTTCGACCAGTTCAGTTCGGGCGCGAGCTATAGCGGTCCGGCGGCGATTCGGCTGCTGCGCGCGAACTGCGGTCAGGTCGAGCAGCGTGAGTTGTACGAGCCGCCGAAGAAGGAGTGCCTGTTGATCGACGGCCTGCAGCGCGTGGGCTTCGAGCCGCAATGGCTGATGAATCACGACGGTCACTTCGGCGATTTCTTCAGCGACGTGCGCGTGCATGGCGGCTTTCCCGCCGAGCCGTTGCCTCATACCAACGCGCCGGTCACTCAGCATGCGTTCGACGGCTCGCCGATCTACGACGACTACGCGGTGCTGTCGCGCTGGTGGAATCAGCGTCTCAGCGATGAGACGACGCGAGTCGCGCTTTACTACAACAGCATCAGCTTGCACGACGGTAATCGCGTCGACGGCGCCGGACGTACCGGGTCCACCTATGAAGCTCGCATGACGCGCTTCTCCAGTGACATTCGCCGCTTTCTCGATGACTTGCAGGCGTCGGGCCGACG
Organism: Steroidobacter flavus; assembly: GCF_042651805.1. NCBI lineage: Bacteria > Pseudomonadati > Pseudomonadota > Gammaproteobacteria > Steroidobacterales > Steroidobacteraceae > Steroidobacter > Steroidobacter flavus. The sequence goes on from NZ_JBHSDU010000002.1 coordinate 127,548, forward strand.
AGTGGTCGTGATGTTCATTCCCGAGCATGGCGCGGCCGTGCGGGGCGATCGCCGCCAGATTCCTGGGTTACGCGAAGTGCCGACGCGTGCGATCACCCGCGTGCCGGTGGGTGTGTTGTTGGTCAATGCGAATAGCGATGCGGCGGATGTACAGCAGCGCGTGTCGTCGCCGACCAGCTATCTTGCGGTCAGTGAGTTGTTGTCGCGGTTCATCGCCGACAATCCCTTCGCGAAGCAGGATCTGCATGTGAGCTCGTACACGCAGAATCTGCCGCAGACCGATGCAGTGGCGCAGAACGAAGGAACGACGCTGCTACAGATTCGCGATACCAGCATGGTGCGCATGCCGAGCGGCGAGTGGACCGCGTGGGATGCGGGAAGGGAGTGAACTACTTGTCGTTGTACGGCTGAATCGGGCGCGGCGGCACGGCGATGCGCGTTGTCCAGGGCGCGAGCGTGTGTCGAAGATAGATCGAGAACACAGTCGGGTCGTAGTAGTCCGCGCGGTCGATATCCAATTTCATTCCGATGATCCACGTCGCTGAAAGCTGGCGCTCAACCGCGGCGTAGGCGGAGAAGCTCGTGCTGCCGCTGCTGCTGTCGCCTTGGAAGACGGCTGAGCTCACCGCGCTTCGTAACGCCGGGTCCGTCGGATAAATCGAGATGGTGTCAGTCTTGCTTTGTGAGTGAGCCACGGAGCCGCGCACGCGATAACTCCAATCCCGATATTCGCCCCACACTTCGAGCGGGAGGGTGACGCTCACATAAGACTGCGGGCTGTAATAGCCGCCGTTACCCAGCGTGTAGTTCTGCAGGTTGTGGTCGTACTGCCAGTAGTTGAGGGCCAGGCCCAGGGAAGCGTTCGCATACGGTTGAGAGAAGAACTTCCAGTCCCCGGCGGCTCGTGCACCGAGGAATTTGTTGTCCGGGATGTGCTCGCCAGTGATCTCGCTGAAACGCAGGGCACCGGCGATCGAGTAACGTTCGCGATAGAGGCCGGCGTCGGCATAAGGCCCTGTCTGCACAGCTCCGCCCCAACGTACGCCGCTGATGGGATCGCGCATCCCGCCATACGACAACACGCTGCTGCGAACGGCTCGTCGAGAGAAGCCGAGTGACATGGAAACTTCAGGAAGATCCGGCCGCCACTCCACGCCGCCGACCATGTGGTGTAACTCGAATCCGAGCGGCGTGCTGCCGATATCGGCGGCAAAGTTGTCGGTGACATAGCCGACGCCGAGGGCGACGCCATCTTGCCTGTCGTTAGTGTAGTGTCGAGCGGCGTTCGGTCCTGCGGCCCGGATTGAGCCGAAGTCCGCAGCGTCGTCGAAGTCAGCGCTCAATCTACCAGCGTCGATGCTCACTGCATCCGCCTGCATCCACACGCGTCGTTCATAGTCGACAGCGTGATGCCATAGTGAGGAGATCACTCGCGCATCGAAGCTGGAGATGCCGTCGTCTCCAGGCTTGTGGCGCATCTCGGCACCCACCGACATCCAGTTGTGCAACCGATTCTCGATTTGCTCCCGCGTCTGTCGCGCCGACAAAACAGTGGCCGCATCGCCGACGGTCTCGGCATGTTTGAAGTAATCGCGCGCGGCACCGAATGCACGCTGAGCATACTTGGCGCGTGCGGCGAGCATCGCGACGTCGGCCCGCTCCGGGGCGAGTTGAGCCAGGCGATCGGTAATCTCGGCGGTCGCTCGCTCGTCGCCGAGTTGCCATTCGCGATAGGCGATGTTGAGTTGTACGCCCAGGTCGTCGGGATTGGCGCGTGCGCGGACGTCGGATAACAGCGAGCGCGCTTGCGCAGTGTCTCCAGAGTCGATGAGCTCACGAACGACGGTCAGCTGCGCACGATCGCGCACGGCGTTCATGTCCGTGTCGCGACTTTCCGGTGGAACGGCTTCGATGGCTGCGACGGCTTGTCGAGCGTCATCGATGGTTTCCAAGTACAGGGCCTGCGCGAATCGCATCTGGGGATTCGTGGGCGCGAGTGCCGCCCCAGCGTCCATCACTTCGCGTCCTTGTTCCTTCTGGCCACGACGAGCCAGCAGGCTCGCAAGACGGTGCCGCGTCCAGGGATCGGTGGGCTGCAGCTCGATCGCTTCGGTGAGATCGCCAATAGCTGCATCTTCATTGGAAGCGGCGACAGCGACGCGTGCTCGTGCGGCCAGGGCGGTGGCTCGCAGCTCGTCTCGTTTGGCGGCGGTCCACTTGTCATCGAGCGAGCGTGCGTCGATGAGTTGCAAGGCTTGATTCGCTTCGTCGTGCGCGACGAGCCAACGAACGCGGGTTTCGAGCAACCAAGTGGACTCCGGCGCGAGGCGATTGCCGACGGTCAACAGCTCGCCCGCTTGATGCGCGAATCCGAGCGATTCCAACCGATCGGCGATACCAATCAGAGACTCGAAGTCGCCGGTGCGAAGAGACGACGCGGCTTGCAGCTGAAGTGAGGCGAGTTGCAACTGTTGAGCCGCGGTGGCCGCCCGACTGCGCGCTTCCCAGTCAGTTGCGTCAGCGAGGGCTTCAGGACTAACTGACGGCGTGGTCGCAACAGCGCGGGGAGCAGGGCGCGGTCGCGCCGCCGAGCGCTTGGCTGCTGCCTTGGCGGCGACAACCGGATGCATATTCGCAAGCGCATTCTGATAACGCGGATCTCTCGGATGTTTGGCCGCTAGCGAGCGCAGCCCGCGAAGTGCTTCGTCTTGGCCGCCGGGCGTGATCGAGAGCAGTCGGTAGTACTCAATGGCGATGGAGCCTTCCGGAGCGCCGTCAGGAAACAAACGTTGCAGCTCCTGACGCACTTCGGAACCTTTGCCCAGATCGGCCAGGCGTTGTATCGAGAGCCATTGCAGCCGATCCCGGGTCGCCAGTCGATATTGAATACTCAGGGACTGCGTCGCGGTCGACTTGGGAAAACGATCTTCCATGCGTCTTAAGACCTGATCCGCGGCTGCGAAATCCGACATGCGCAAATGGAGCTCGCCCAGCTCGAGCAGAGCCTCGGGAGCATCGGGTCGGGTCGTGACCAGCTTCTCCAGCGCCAGCCGCGCCAGATCGCCACGCTGACGCGATTCCCACAGGCGTGCGCTCTGTAGCAGCTCGTCGCCGGCGATGGAGGGTTCGGCAGCGAGGGCGCCGCGTCCGAGCAGAAGCAGACAAACGATCGTTAGTGCGGCCGATCGCATGCGGGAGTCCAGCGCACGCTCAACAGGCCCGAGCGATTGAAACGATAGCGCTGCTCCAGCCAGCCCAGCCCGAACAGCGTCAATGCGTCGCTGTAATAACTTTGATTTCCTTGTAACGAGTTGTCCGCGGCCCGCTGACGATGCGTTTGTAGCGCGGCGGTCATTCGGGCGTTGGCCAGCATGGGCAGCAGGGCCGCCGAGAACCCGGGCGGGCCATCGCCACGCATTTCGAGCGTTTGAATATCCACTGTTTCAACCGGCGTAGCGCGCTTGGCGACGCTGTCGAGGACCGGCTTGAGTGCGTTGACGATCTTGTCACGCGCTGGATCGGAGGCAGGCAACATGCCGGCCCACAAATAAACGCGGATTGCGTCGTAGCTGCCGATGCCATGAGTGCGTCGATCGGGCGTGAAACCGTTGCGAGTGAATTCGATCCAGTCGGCCGCGAATCCTTTCGGCGCCGAGCTCAAAATGATTTGCTCGGAGGAGTCGGCGATCTGGTTCCAAAGGGGGTCTTTGGTTTGCCGCTCCAGGCCGCGCAGCAGGGGCAAGGGCAAATAGCTGGGATTCAGGCGCCAGCTGTCCTCTGTCACAAAGCCAATTGGAGCCGGTAGTAACACCGTGCCGAGGCCGGGCACCGTCGCCACTTCCCGTCGCAGAATGTTTGTTGCGATCTCCGCGCCCAGGGCAGCATAGCGTGGTTCATGCCAGAGTCGCGACGCTTCGCCGAGCGTATAGGCAATCCACAGATCGGCATCGCTGGCGGAGTTGCTATCGAGCACGTGCCAGGTGCCGTTGTCGGCCCGACCCCATTTCCACGCCGGCAATATTTTCTCCAGCTGGCTGCCGGACAGATTGTTATGAGTCCAGCGCAGGATGCGGTCGAAGGCCTCGCGATCGTTGCTGACCAGCGCGAAGAACAATGCATACGACTGGCCTTCCGATGTGGTGATCTGAGCTTCGGTGCTGGCGTCAATGATCCGACCGTCGTGACTCATGTACAGCAACTTGAAACGTTGCCAGGCTGGCCAGGCGTCGCATTTCACGCCAGCGCCCAGGGCGCTGTCCGTCAGTAACAATGAAGTGCTTAGCATGAGCACCCCGAACAGCAGCCGGGCGGTCACTGCGAGCCGCTGGCGGCGAGGCGACGCGCGACGCGTCGCTGCAGTCCGCCATACAGCAGCATTGCCGCCACGACCACGACCGCCAAAGCCACGAGCGTGAACAACACCACGTGCTGCGACAGGTGGAACCACAATCGCTTCCATAACGACAGCGAGCCCACATAGTAGACCGAGTCGCCCTGGTAACTCTGTACGGTGTCTCCACGCACGATGGCCAGATCGCCGAGGATCAAAGGCACTTTGCCATCGTCTTCCAGCGCGGTCAGGAGCGCTTGGGCAGCCTGGCTGTCATTGCCCGCCAGCGCCACCACGGTCCGGTCGGAGCTCAGCGGCGATTCAAAACTGATGAATGCGCCGAGCGAGCCATTGGCGGTGAGTTGCACGTTGCCGCCGCTCGACGGCGGGCGATCGATTGCGATGGAATTGTCGAAACGCGAGGCGACCGACAGCTCCTGGAATTTGCGCTGATCGCCGTTGATGGCCAGCGCCAGATTCTGCTGCCACTCGGTCAACAGCGGCGCGGCGCCTTCGCCGCTCAAGATGAGCACGTCGGCGTTCTTGGCTTGCTTCGCTTGTTCGGCATTCAACAGCTCATAAGAAAGGGCCACCGCGCCGGTGTGACGGCCCATGCGGCCCAGCAGAAAGAACAATTGCTCCAGTGCGCTGACTTGCGTCGTATCCGAGAGCACGATGACGGTTTCAGACAAGTCGGCGAGGCGCGTGAACGGGTAGCCGGCGTTAGCAAACAACGCCAGATTGGGCATGGCGGTGTAGTGCGCGAAGCCGCTGAAATCGATGGTTGAGTCCGGGTCGATACCCTGACGGGCCTGCTCGCCCGGCACACTATCGCAGGGCTCTTTGCGTTGCGGATCGAGCGAGAAACGGAACTGCAGCTGGTTATTGCTGACCAGATGGAAGGCCGGGATGCGCAACTCCTCGCTGTGTTGAACTGTGCCGCTGTCCAGTAACGGCACGAGCACTTTGCGTGCGCCATCGTCGCCGCTTTCCGGACGCAATGGATAAGAGCGCAACAGCATCTCGTTGATGCTCACATTTAATGAGGAGCTGTCACGTTCACGCGGCGGGGTGTATCGATAACGCAGGTCCATCGGCACGCCCGGCTGATTCCACGTGAACAGATCGGGCGGCAAGCGCAGATTGATACGAATGGGTTCGGGCGCGATGCCGCCGGTCTGCAACTGTTGAGGCGCATCGACCAATTCACCGAGCTTGACCGGTCGATGAGTGCGCAACCAACGTGGCGCGTCATACGGCTCGCGTTTCGGAGACTCGATGGCGGTCACCGTGATTTGCGATCCACTCAACACCGGACTGCCGAGCACCACGCCCTCGACGGCCTGGCGAAGTTGCGCTTCGTCCTTGCCTTGAAACACCAACAGCTTCAGCGCGGGATTCCCTGGATGATCGATGATACTCACGGTCGGCGCCGACACATCGCCAAGCTGCAGATGCGCGGGCCGCGCCGAATTGGTCGCAAACACCAATGCATGCTGCTGGGGTAGGGCCGAGAACGAGACAGGAAAACGAGCGCTGCGATAGTCGGCAAGCGCGCCGAACCAGGACGCAACCACTCCGGCCGAGCGCACGATTTCCCTCGAGGGCTGCTCGGGCAGCACGATCGGCAAAGTGAGACGGCGATTGTCGCGTCGATCGAAGAACGGCGCGGGTAACAAACCCAGTTCATTACGCAGCTCGAGCGGCGTGGTTGCAAACTCCAGCTCGCTCAGCGCGCTCAAGGTGGCCCACAAGGAGGTGTGGCTCGGGTCTTCGCACTCCATCGTGTAATGACCGACGAGGTCGAAGCGCAGTTGGTTGTAGTCGCTGAAGTAACGCGGGTCGAGCACCACTTCGCGCTCGATCTCCCGTCCCGCCTGCTCGGCCGAGAGCGGTAGAGCTGCGAGTACTTGCCCGTTGAGGCTGACCCGAAGATGGGACAGTTGTGGAAGCATCGCGGGCGAGTAAGTCATACGCAGCCGCAGTTTGGCGGAGGCAATGACCTCATCGCCCCGCACGCCGATATTGAGCGTGCCGGTAGGCTGAGTGCCCCGCAGTTCCAACGGCGGCGCGCCCAGCTCGGCGAACGAGATACGTCGCGGCGCTGCTAGCGGCGGCGGCTCGCTGCCTTGTGCAGGACTGACGATGGCCAGAGCCAGCAGGCTGACCGAGGCGGCGTGTATGACTTGCCGGAGTGTGACAAACCAGTCGTTTCTAATACGCGTTATTACTGATCCGACCTCAGGCATCTACGCTCCCAAGCGCTACCGGGACTCAGTCCCGGCACGACCTTAGGGGCTGCGCAAGAGGTTGCCAATCCGGAAGTAATCGTAGACGGCGGCAAAAAAACGCTCTGGGGCTAAAAATTGAGCGTGCCGCGTGCGATCTCCACGACATCGCCGCTGACAAAGATGCGTCGTTCCGCGTCCACGTGCAGAAACAGCGTCGACGGGCGCGCCACGTACTCACCTTGTGATATCTGCAATTGGCAGGGCAGAGGCTGACCGGTGGCGAGGCACCAGCCGCCGAAATTGGCCGTGGCCGAGCCGGTTGCGGGATCCTCGAGGATGGCGGGGCCGTCCGGAAAGAAGAAGCGGGACAGGGTGCGGCCACCGGCGGGCGGCGCAAAGATATACGCCATGCTGTGGCCGTCTTCGCTGCGAACGGCGCCAAACAAATCGGGCCGCGGCGTGGCACGACGGACCGCAGCCTCGCTGGTCAAAGGAATGATCAGTTGTTCCTTGCCTGCTTTCACCCACAGCGGTTGCTCACCGATGTCACCTGCGTCGAGGCCGAGCATCGCCGCCAATTTGTCACGCGACGCCTCGCACGGACGCCATGTGGGCGCGTTGGCTTGCAGGGTCCAGCGATTGCCTTTCGCTTCGACCGGAATGATGCCGGCCTTCATTTCCAGACGCAGTTGATCGCCGCCCAGTCCCAGTTCGCGACAAACAAACGCGGTGCCGAGTGTGGGATGCCCGGCGAACGGCATTTCGTAACTGGGCGTGAAGATGCGCACGTGCGCGTTGGCCGAGCTCGAAGGTTCGATAAACGTCGTTTCAGATAAATTGAACTGACGCGCCAGCGCCTGCATGGTCTCGGTGTCCAGGCCGCTGGCGTCTTCGAAGACACACAGCGGATTGCCGGTGAGCGTGCCGCCGTTGAACGTGAACACGTTGACGATGCGGAAATTCAGAGTGCGCATGAATCGAACCTCGTAGCCGATGCGCTGTTGTAAGCGGATCGGGTCAGGGCGTAAATGCACAGTCCGGCGCGTGAACGCCGGCACAGATTCAGCCAGGCAGCGGCGGCAATCTCGCTTCGATCATTTGCGCAGCCGCGGCATAGTCCACGGCCGCGAGCGTGTCGGCTGTTTGAGTCAGTGCGAACAGGATTTCGCTTTGAATACGGCCGCGCTCAAAGGCGACCGAGTAAGGAATGTCGTCGCGAAACATGACCATCGAATAGCGCGGCACGAAGCGCGTCGGATGGCGGCGCTCCAGCTCGAGCGACAGGGCTTTGTGCAAATGGAACTTCGGATCGCGCACCGTATCGCGCATCTCCAGATAGTTCTCGATGGCCATATCGGCAATGGCGTTGGTGTTCGGCCGGCGCGAGGTTTCGAACTCGCGGAAGCTGCGTGCCCAATCGTTGCTGTTGGTGAGGAGTGCATCGAGCTCGCTGCAGTCTTCGAAACAACAATTCATGCCCTGACCATGGAAGGGCGTGATGGCATGGGCCGCATCGCCGATGAGTAACAGCCGATCTTCGAAAGACCACTGCTCACAACGCACTGTGCCCATGATGCCGGTGGGATGCTGAAAGAATTCCGCCGCCAGATCCGGCATCAGCTGTCGCACGTCAGGGAAGTGCGTGGCGAAGAAGGTTTCGATGCTGGCCGGTGTCGTCAGCGTCTCGAAGCTCTCGGGGCCATTGAGGGGCAGGAACAACGTGACCGTAAAGCTGCCGTCGATGTTTGGAAGCGCGATGAGCATGAAGCCGCCGCGCGGCCAGATGTGCAAGGCATGCTTGTCGATGCGGGGTTGGCCGTCTGGAAACGGCGGCAGGGTCAGTTCTTTGTAGCCGTGCTTGAGCAGGTCTTCAGTGCAGGCAATGTCGAGTTGCTCCACCATCGTCCGGCGCAAGATCGAGCCGGCGCCGTCGGTCGCAAACACGCGCTCCATTGCGATGTCGTGCGGCTGGCCAGAGGGCCCCTGGAACGTGATCTGATTGCGTGCGAAATCGGCGCTGACCGCCGAATGACGGAACAGCAGCTCGACGCCAGCCCGCTCGGCGGCATCGAGCAGAATGCAGTTCAAACCGGGCCGCGATACAGAATAGATGACTTCCTCGGGACGCTGGCCGTAAGGTACGAAGGTGAGTCCGCCACTCAGGTCGTGGAGCATGCGGCCGGGCAGGGGGACCAACTCGGGCTCCACCAGTTTCATCACGCCGGCAAGCTCCAGCGCTCGAATGCCGCGTGCCGCGAGGGCGAGATTGATGGAGCGACCCGCATCGAGGACGACGCGTCGCATATCGTCCTGGCGCTCATACAACCGCACGCGGTGACCGCGACGGGCCAGGATGATCGACAGCAGCGTGCCGGCCAGCCCCGCGCCAACAACGGTTATCGGTTCGTTACGTCTACCATCGGTCATTGCAGCGCCTGCTCCAGCGCGGCGACGAATTGCCACACATCGAGAAACGAATTGTAGAGCGGCACGGGGGCGACGCGAATGATGTCGGGTTCGCGCCAGTCACAAAAGATGCCTTGCGCGGCGAGCGCGTCGAACGCTACACGAGCTTCGTCGGCCGAACGATGCAGGCGAATCGAAAGCTGGCAGCCGCGCGCTTCGGGATCGCTCGGCGTCGTAACGGTGAGTGCCTTGGACAAACGAGCCTCGAGAAGCGATTGCAGGTAGGCCGTCAATCGCAGCGACTTGGCTCGCAACCTGTCCATGCCCGCCTTATCGAACAGCGGCAGCGAAGCCAGCAAGGGCGCGGCGGCGAGAATCGGTGGATTCGACAGCTGCCAGCCTTCCGCGCCCACAATGGGTTGGAAGGTGGACGGCATTTGAAACCGGCTCTGCTTGTCGTGGCCCCACCAGCCCGCGAAGCGGGGCAGGTCCACCGAGCGGGCGTGACGTTCATGAACGAAACAGCCGCCGATCGCACCGGGGCCGGCGTTCAGATATTTGTAACTGCACCACACCGCGAAATCGACGCCCCAGTCATGCAGGCGCAGCGGCACGTTGCCGATGGCATGGGCCAGATCGAAGCCGACGGTGCAGCCTTGTTGTCGGGCACAGCGAGTGATGGCTTCGATATCGAAGCGCTGACCCGTCAAGTACTGCACGCCCGGCAACATCACCGTGGCAATGCGCTGACCTTCGCGTTCGATCAGCGAACAAATGTCTTCGGTGCGAAGCACGTCTTCGCCCGCTCGCGGGCCGATCTCGATCAGCGCGGTCTTCGGATCGAAGCCGTGATATTTGATCTGTGAGGCGACCGCGTACTGATCCGACGGGAACGCCGTTTGCTCGATCAGAATGGCGTCTCGTCCAGGACGCGGACGGTAGAAGCTGGCAAACATCAGGTGCAGGTTCACCGTGAGCGAGTTCATCGCGACGACTTCGATGGGCTGCGCGCCCACCAGCGTCGCGAGCGAATTCGTCAGCAGCTCGTGATACGGCAGCCACGGACGCGACGATGCGAAATGACCTTCGACCGCAAACTCCGCCCAATGCTTGAGTTCTTCGTTGAGCACACGGGCCACACCGCGCGGCTGCAGGCCAAGCGAGTGACCGCACAGATAAACGCTGTCGCCGCCGTGCTCGCGTTGAGGAATGAAAAACTCGGCGCGCAGCGGTGCCAGAGAATCGGCGGCATCCTGCTGTTCGGCGAAGGTGCGCTCGACGGAAACGTTCATGCGGGTGACAGAGGTAACAAAATGGGTCGTGCAGGCGCGGCGTCGATCACAAACGGCGCGACCTGCAGGTTCAGCAAATACGGCCCATCGGCGACGGCATCGTCGATGAATGCCATTTCCGTGATGGTGGCGTGCTTGCGAGTCACAGTCGCTGCGGACGTGCTTCCCGCTGGCATGCCCCAGAAAATGCGATGGTTGGCGAGTTTGCCGCCATCCTGAGCTCGATCTATCGAAGGCAGGTCCACGACCAACGTATCGATACCGTGCTCGACGATGTGACGCATGGCTTCGATGGTGAAGTACGCCGGCATTGGGCCCGCGTCGTAGTTGCACGTGAGCTTGGACGATTCGTTCGGCAGCGTTCGCACGACCAGCGCTTGATAGTCGCTCAACGTCGCAGTGCCGATTGCTTTGCTCAGCGCAGCCATGGAGATCACTCGATCGCCAGGAATTTCAGCGGATGACTCAGGTGTGACGGTGATCAGCAACGCGGCGCTCAAATGCCGGATCGCCAGATCGCGCACACTCAAACGTTCCGCGGTGATGTGGCCCACGCACTCGGTGTGCGTGCCGTTGCAATGAGGTGCCAGTGTATGAACGGAGCAATTACAGCTGCCGCCATGACGCACGTCGCCGACGAACGAGCCCGCCGTTATCGGTTGCGAGCTTGCGGCCGCGGCGCCGAAGAACGTCGGCTGCGCTTCGTTGAATCGCAGCGGAATGGAAATGTCGTGGCCGGCGGCCGCGACGTGCCAACGCCGACCGCCAATCTCGACAGCGAACGCAGTGGAAGCAGAGGACGAGTCACGCATCGAACGATGCTGATCAGCGCTTGTGCGCGACGGCGCCGCAGGCCTGACAGGTCCGCATTTCCAGCGAGCTGTAGAAGCGCTCGAACACCGGCGGCAACTGCTGCTCGATGTCGCTGACGTGCAAATATTCGGCATGCAGCGGGTAGGAGCAGTGCTCGCAGAACCAGAGAAAGCCGTCCTGCTCTTCGGGCCGCCGCTTGCGCTCGATCACCAGCCCGACCGTGTTTGCATAACGTTGCGGGGAGTGCGGCACGCGCGGCGGTAACAGCAGGATTTCGCCTTCGCGGATTGGAATGTCGACCCGGGCGCCCTCCTGCATGGTGCGCAGGGTCATGTCGCCCTCCAGCTGATAGAAGAATTCCTCGCCCGGGTCCTCGTGATAATCGGTGCGCGAATTCGGGCCGCCGACCACCATGATGATGAACTCGGACTCACGGAACACCAGCCGGTTGTTGACCGGCGGTTTGAGGTATTCGCGATGCTTGTCGATCCAGTCGCGAAAATTGAAGGCTTTGAGCGGGCTCATGCTGGGTTCTCCGCGGGTGGCCAGTATACCTTGCGTCCGGCGCGGTCACAGACCATGCTTGTCAGCCAATGCGGAGGACACCGCTCATGACGCGTCAATGCGTAACTTCAGCGTCGCTATTGTGGCTGACGCTGCTATTCAGCCTGCCCGCGACGGCAGTCGCCGAGGGTCAGGCCGCCACGCCCGATACGCAGGTGACGGGCGCCGACCCGGTTCAATCCATCTGGAAGCACCAGGAAATCGCCTTCTATTTCCAGAGTTTCACCACGTTCTATTCCTGTACCAGCCTGGAATCGAAGCTCGAGCGCATCATGCGCGAGCTCGGGGTGCATGCCAGGGTCAAGGTGCGCTCGGCGGACTGTCCGTCCTCGGTGGCTCGTATGCCTCGGGTCGTCATGCAAGTCGTCAGTCCCGTCGAGGCGACACCGGCGGCGCTGGCCGACCGGGATAAGAATAAGAGTGTGCGTGAGCTGGCCCAGCGGGTCCGGGGCAAGAAGAGCGATCATCCGCTCGACAGCCTCGAGGAATTTCCGGCTCAGTGGCGGCCGGTGTCATTGACGCGCGGTCGTCTGGACCTGCAACCGGGCGATTGCGAGCTGATCGACGAGCTGCAGAAAAAGGTGTTGCCGAAGCTGGCCGTGCGCATCGTGCGCGACGACGTGCAGTGCTCACCGAATCAACTCACGATGGGACAGCCCCGGCTGGAAGTCGAGGCGCTGATCGAAGTGCCCAAGCCCGACGAAGCCCAACAAAAGCAGGGCACTTAGTCGTTGCCGGGCTTGAGCCCCGACGAGTAGCACGCCACGAACACCGGCGTGGGCGGCGATTGATCGAGCCGCACCGCGCAGAGCTTTTCGCCCCACACACAGCCGGTGTCGATCGCAAGCACGCCGTCGGCATCGTGATAACCGAGAGCCGACCAGTGACCGCAAACGATGCGAGCCTCGCGCGAGCGTCGATCGGGCACCCGGAACCACGGCATCAGGTGATTCGGCGCGTCTTTCACTTCGCCTTTGAACTTCAAATCCAGACGCCCGTCGGCGCGACAGAAGCGCAGTCGCGTGAGACAGTTGGTGATGAAGCGCAGGCGCTCCATTCCTTTTAAGTCATCCGACCAGCGATCCGGTTTGTCGCCGTACATGTTGGCGAACAACTCGCGACAGCTGCGCTCGTCGCGCAATGTTTCTTCGAGCTCGCGCGCACAGGCCTGCGCCAGTTTCAGATCCCACTGCGGCGGCAGCCCGGCGTGAATCATGGTGTAGCCGAGCCTGGCATCGTGATGAAGCATCGGACGATGACGCAGCCAGTCGAGCAATTCGTCGCGATCGGGTGCGGCGAGGATTTCTTTGAGCGTGTCTTTGGATTTAACCGGCTCGGTCGGCGACAACGCCAGCGCGAGCAGATGCAGATCGTGATTGCCGAGCACGCTGATCGCGACGTTGCCGAGCGCTTTCACTCGACGTAACACTTCCAGCGAGCGCGGTCCGCGATTGACCAGATCGCCGACCAGCCACAGCGTGTCGCGCGAAGGGGAGAAGTTGAGTCGGGTCAGGAGCTGCGAGAATTCTTCGTCACAACCCTGAACGTCGCCGATGGCGTAGACGGCCATGGCGGCGTCGCTTAGTGGAGCAGCCCTGGCATGGCCAAGGTGAACGGCGCGATCGGCGCATCGAAGTGCGCGCCGTCATCGGCCAGCATCTGATAGCTGCCCTGCATGGCGCCTACCGGCGTTTCCAGCACGGCACCGCTGGAGTAACGGAAACCCTGGCCGGGCAGCAGGTAAGGCTGCTCGCCGACCACACCTTCGCCGCGCACTTCTTTCACCTTGCCGTTGGCGTCGGTGATCACCCAATGACGCGTCAGCAGGCGCGCCGGCACCTGACCTTCGTTACGGATGGTGATGGTGTAGGAAAAGGCATAGTGGCCTTCGTCCGGCTTGGACTGCTCGCCGACATAGTTGGCGCTCACGTCGACGCGAATCTTATGAAGCGCGGCAGACGCGGGGTCGGCATCGCGCACCGGATGGCTGGAGGAGGCGCGACTTTTTGGGGGCGTGGTGTCTGTCATATCCGGATGACTGGCTCTAAGCCGGAACGATTCTAGCAGTCCCGAGGTACGATCTTGCCGGAAAAATAGCACCGGTCGGTGATGGACCGCGCGTCCGAATCTTATGTCCGCTTTAGTGCAGACGGACCGCCAGCACATCGCAGGGCGCGGCGTGCAGGATGGTGTCTTCGGTGAAGTTCAGCAGGATGGCGAGGCCGTGTCGCTCACGGCTGCCGAGCACGATGAGATCGCTGTGAAGACGCTGCGCGGCTCGAATGATTTCGGCCTTGATGCCGCCGGTTTCGACCACCTGTCGGCTGTTCGACAGTGACAGTCGGGCGGCGAGCTCGGCGAGCCGCAGCTTGGCCCGCTCCACCAGCTCGCCTTCGATCTGCACCGTCGGCAGCAGCGCTTCGCCCATGGGCTCGACCGGCACATATTCGACCACGTGGAGCAGCGTGATCTCGGATTGGTAACAGGCGGCGATGGCCTTGGCCCGTTCGCCGATGATCTGACTGTCGTCGGACAGGTCGACCACGAGCAGAATGTTCTTGTAGTCGCGCATTGCAGTCCCCTCTATGCGAGCCAACGAAGGTCGGGTCGATTATAGGAGCTTGGCGGCCAGCCGGCTGCTCAGCGCGACAAATTCGGCCGGCGACAGCACCTCGGCGCGCAGGCCCGGATCGATGCCGGCCGCGACGATATCTTCGCTGTCCAGGAAAGGTTTCAGCGAATTGCGCAGGGTCTTGCGTCGTTGCGAGAAGGCGGCGCCGACCACGGTCGAATAATGCCGGGGGTCGCCGATCGCCAGGGGTTGTTCATGCGGTGTCAGCCGCACCACGGTGGACACGACTCTCGGCGGCGGCTTGAATGCGCCGGGGCCAATATCGAACAGCGGCTCAACCCGCACCCACGGCGCCAGCATCACCGTCAGCCGGCCGTAGTGCTCCGAGCCGGGCGCCGCGGCCATGCGGTCCACCACCTCTTTTTGCAGCATGAAGTGCATGTCGAGAATGCGCTCGCGCTGTTCGATCAGGTGAAACAGCAGCGGCGTGGATATGTTGTAGGGCAGGTTGCCGACCAGTCTCAGTCGCTCGCCTTCATATATATGAGCGAACGAGAACTCCAGGACGTCGGCCGAATGGATGTGCAGGCGCGGGTCGTTGCCGGTGAGCTCCTGCAGGTGACGGATCGCGTCGCGGTCGATCTCGACGGCGTGCAATTCGTTCAGGCGGGCCAACAACGGGACCGTGAGCGCGCCCAGGCCGGGCCCGATCTCGACCATACGATCCTGCGGCTGAGGAGCGATCGCGGCGACGATGCGCCCGATCACACCCGGGTCATGCAGGAAGTGCTGGCCGAATCGTTTGCGAGCTTGGTGCATGGGTCATTCGAAGCGCTATCTGCATCGCTGCGGCCAGACTGCTGTCGTCGGCCTGGCCGGTGCCGGCCAACGACAGCGCGGTGCCGTGATCGACGGAAGTGCGCACGATGGGCAGGCCGAGGGTGATGTTCACACAGTCGCCGAAGCCGGCGTATTTGATCACCGGCAGGCCCTGATCATGAAACATCGCGAGCACGGCGTCGGCCTGCTGAAGCATGTGAGGAGTGAAAGCCGTGTCCGCGGGCGCAGGGCCGATGAGGCGCAAGCCTTCCGCACGCAGCCGATTCAGTGTGGGCTCGATCACTTCGATTTCTTCGCGGCCGAGGTGGCCCGACTCGCCCGCGTGAGGATTCAATCCCAACACCAGCAGGCGCGGCTCGGCGATATCGAAGCGAGTGCGAAGATCGTGATCGAGGATACGAATGACACGGGTCAACGTGTCATCGGTGATCGCCGCGCTCACGTCGAGTAGCGGCAGATGTGTGGTGACGAGCGCGACGCGCAGCGAGTCGGTGGCCAGCATCATTACTGGATGCGAGCCGCCGGTTCGTTCAGCGAGATATTCCGTGTGTCCGGAGAACGGCACGCCCGCGTCGTTGATGACGCTCTTTTGCACAGGCGCAGTCACCATCGCGTCGAACTCGCCCGTGAGACAACCTTGAGCGGCGGCGTCGAGCAGGTTCAGTACATAACGTGCGTTCGCGACGTTCAGCTTGCCGGACTCGACGGGCGCAGCCGTCGGTACATGCAACACGCGCAACGTGCCGGGCTGATGAGTCGGCACCACAGTGCTGCTGACATAAGGGAGGAGTCGGATGCTGAGTCGCAGCTGTTGAGCGCGTTGTTTCAACAGCTCGATGTCGGCGGCGACGACGACATCGCAAGGCCAATCGCGCGCGGCGATGGTGAGACACAGATCCGGCCCGATGCCTGCTGGCTCACCCGAAGTTACGATGAGCCGCGGTAGGCGCTGGGTCACATCCTGTATTCCACAAACGCTTCGTCGCGCAGGCGACGCAGCCACAGTTCGGTTTCTTCTTCGGCCTTGGACTCGCGCAGCTCGGCGAACGCGCGCTGACGCTTCAGGTCGTCGGTCGAATCGTGCTGACGGCGACCGAGCAGCTGCACGATGTGCCAGCCGTATTGAGTCTTGAACGGCTTGGAGATCTCATTCTCGCTGAGCGCCGTGATCTGTTTCTCGAACTCGGGCACGAAGGCACCGGGACCGGACCAGCCCAGGTCGCCGCCATCGGCAGCCGAGCCCGGATCCTGCGAGGTCACCGCGGCGATGGCGGCGAAGTCTTCCTTGCCGTCGATGACCCGGGTGCGAATGTTGTTGAGCTTCTGCTCGACGGTCTGGTCGTCTTCCAGCTCGGTGGTCCGGAGCAGGATGTGACGTGCATGCACCTGCGCCACCACCGACTGTTGCACGCCGCCGCGCACTTCGTTCAGACGGAAGATATGGAAGCCGCTCGGCGTGCGGATGGGCTGCGAGGTCTGGCCCGGCTGCATCTTGGGAATGTTTTCCGCAAGGATGGACGGCAGCTGCGAGCCGCGACGCCAGCCGAGCGAACCGCCTTCGATGTTGGTGCTGCTATCGGAGTAGGTGACCGCGAGCTGCGCGAAGTCATCGCCGGCATTCGCTTTGTCGAAGACTTCCTTGGCGCGCTTTTCGCGAGCTTCGATCTGCTCGGGCGACGCGCTCACCGGCACGGAAATCAGAATGTGCGAAACGTTGTATTCGGCATTCTTGTCCGGCGCGGCCTGCTGCCGGGTCATGAACTGTTCGAGCTCGCGCGGCGAAATATTGATACGACCGATCACGTCGCGCTGACGGAGCAGCTGCAGGGTCATCTGCCGGCGAATCTCGTCGCGGAAGGTGCGGTAGTCGATGCCTTGCTGGGCCAGCGCCTGAGGCAGGTCGGCGAAACCGATGTTGTTACGCTTGGCGACGTCGTCGAGCGCGCCGTTCAGCATTTCGTCGGAGACCTGAATGCCGAGCTTGTTGGCCCGCTGGACCTGGATTTCCTCGACCACCAGGCGCTCGAGGATCTGCTGACGCAGGACGTTGCGCGGCGGCAGTTCGGTGTTTTGCTGACGCAGCCGGGCGGTGATTTCCTCGGTCTGCTCATCGAGCTGCGAGTTCAGCACCACGCCGTCGTTGACCACGGCGGCGATACGGTCGAGCAGGACGCCGTTGCTGGACAGCTCGCGGGTCTGGGCGAGGGCACCGCCGGCCAGGCCGAGCAGGCTCAGGCCAAGCAGGCAGCCACGGATCGCGCTAGTAACTTTGGAGGTGGGGCGGAGGAGTTTCATGCGTAACCAGGGTTAAGAGCCCACTGGGGCGGCCTCTGAGGCGAGGCGTCATTCATCCTTAGGCGAATCGATGGAGTATCCCCGAATCGACCGTTCCAGAAAAGTATCGGCCCCCACTCCGACATTCGACAGGCCGTTAAGTTCGAGCTGGAACAGCACGCTGGTGTCCAGATCGCCGGTGCGGTCGCTGACATAGCGCCGGCCGACCACACGGAACCGCCAGCAACAGGAGCGATACTCGAGGCCGAGGAACTGGTCGATCACGCCCTTCTCGTCGACCCGGGTCTGCGAGCTGCTTTGGGAGCCGTCGTCGATGGCGTCGCCTTCCAGCGAATACACCATGCGGGCGTACACGCTCCATTGCTTGCTGACCGGCCAGGCCACCGAGCCGTCGACCTGCTCGAGCCGGTCGCGACGGAACCGGTACCCCAGGTTCATGACCCGGTCGAAGTCGGGCTTGTACTGGAGCGCCAGCTGGCCGCGCTCCGAGCGCGTCTCGCCGGGATCCCATTGAATGCCGCCGCGGATGTTCCAATTGCCATAGGCGCGCAGATCGAGCTCGGCGACGATGTCGGAGGTCTCGGTATCGTTCTGCACTTCGCCCGGCAACGTCACTTTCGGCCGGTCGAAGTAATACGCCTGGCCGATGGTCGCGGCGATGTACTGCTCGCCGGTGTTCGCATCGAGCCAGCGCGAGGTGAAGCCGATCGCCAGCTCGTTGGCGTCGCCGAGCCGGTCGCCGCCGACATAACGGTTGGTGCGGAACAGTTGCACCAGATTCAAATCGGCCAGCTCGGTGTCGAACACCGGCAGGTTGTCCTGGTTCCGATAAGGAACATACAAATACATGAAGCGCGGCTCGATGGTGCTCAGCCGCTGTTTACGCGAGCCGAACAAGCGCTCGAACACCATGCCGCCGTCGACGCTCATCACCGGCGCCGAGCGCGTGAATGTATCGTCGGTTCTGATCGTATTGCCGAGACTGTCCGTGATCGGGACCGACCGATCGAGCTGATAGCGCGTGTAGCGCCAGCTGGCCGACGGCTCGAGATAAACGCCCGCGCCTCGCAGCGGCATGCGGATCTCGGGAGCGAAGTCGGTACGCCAGCCGGTGTTCAGGGTATCGACGTTGTGCTGGAAGTTGGCGAGCTCGAAATCCATGCCGTAGGTGAGCCCGAACGGCTGATCCGGAAAGCTCGCGCGCACCGCCATCTGCGGCAGCATGGTGTAAGGGCGATCTTCCGGCGCGATCGGCATCCGGTTGTCGGTGGCGAAGTCGATGGTCTGGAAGTTCTGCGCCCGCACGATGGCCAGCCAGCGATCGTCGAGATACGTGAGGCTGGCCGAGCGGTTCAGATACGTGACGCTGGTGCCTTCGGGGCCCATGCCGAAGTCCTCGAACCATTCGTCGTCGCTGACGTTGGCGGCGTCGACGTTGAGGCGCAGGCGGCTGGTGAAATCGGATTGATCGACGAAGCGGATCAGGCTGCGCTCCGATTCGAACTTGTCGTCGTGGGGCAGATACTGGACCTCGAGCTGACCTTCGCCGGCCCGGTTCAGGTAACGAAATTCACTGTCGAGCTTCAGGCCGCGCTTGCTGAAGTAAGTGGGCGTGAAGGTCGCGTCGTAGTTGGTGGCGATGTTCCAGTACCAGGGCACCGACAGCGAATAGCCGCTGCGCGAGGAGGTGCCCAGCGTCGGAAACAGGAACCCCGACTTGCGCTCGTTGCCGACCGGAAAGGAAATGAACGGCGCGTACAGCAGCGGCACGCCCTTGAAGTCCAGGCGCACACCGCGGCCGATGCCGATACCGACGCGCTGGTTGATGTCGATGTCGGATGCGGTGAGCATCCAGTCTTCGTTGCCGAGCGGGCAGGTCGTGTACCTGACTTTGTCGAGCGACAGCGTGCCCTCGGTAGTCGCCCGGATACGATCGGCCGAGCCGCGCGCATTACGATCCGCCAGCTCGAACTCGGCGTGGTCGAAGACCGCGCCGCCGGCACGATCGACATGGGCCCCCTGGCCTTGCACGGTGACCGTGCCATCGGTGTACTTGACGCCCTCAGTGACGTCGAAGCTTTCGTCCTGCGTGTTGTAGGTGGCGTCACGGGTCTCGATACGGCGCTCGCCCTGACGGATCTCGACTTTGCCGGTGAGCTTCAGATTGCCGTCGCGCGTGCCTTCGGCGCCGTCAGATTCGAACTCGACGTCTTCGGGCAGCGGCGCAGGTGCCTTGACCTCGCGGCGAGTCGCCGACGTGCTGGCTTGAGTATTCGGTGCCGGGCACTTGGGCGCTTCTTGCGAAGCCGCCGGCTCTGCAGCCTTTGCAGGGTCGTCGGCCGCGTACGCCGCGCCCGATAGCGACGAGGCAGCCAGCACTGCGGCGATTGCAATTGAAAGGCTTGTTAGGGGTGTCGCAGTTCGGTGCATCGGGGGGCGATTATAATGAGCGCCGTTCTTCGCTGGCCGTCTATTTACGTCCCACACCAAAATTGGAGCAGCGTCTCGCGTGTCCTCACTTTCAAACGATGGTTCCGACCTGCGTCTGCAACAGCTCGAGCTCTGGCTCGCCGGGCTGTTCGGTGCGCGCGATTTCACGGTGACCACGGCCTCCGCCGACGCCAGCTTCCGTCGTTATTTCCGTGTTTCGCGCCAGGGGCACACCTGGATTGCCATGGATGCTCCGCCGGGTAAAGAGGACATGGGGCCGTACATCCGCGTCTCGGCCATGCTGGTCGATGTGGGGGTGAACGCGCCCAAGGTGCTGCATCGGGACGACACCAACGGCTTCTTGCTGAACACCGATCTGGGCTCGCGGACCTATCTGGCCGACCTGGACGCCGGTGCCGATGCCGAGCCGCTGTATCGCGAGGCCATCGAAGCATTGGTCGCTATTCAAGCGCGGGCTGGTCAACACGCCGCGCAGCTGCCGCCGTATGACGATGCGCTGCTGCGTCGTGAGATGGGACTGTTTCCTGAATGGTTCTGTATCAAGCATCTCGGCCTGCAGTTGAGCGAGACCGAGGTGGTCGGGCTCGCCAATACATTCGACACGCTGGTCGCCGCAGCCTTGGAACAGCCGCGAGTGTTCGTTCATCGCGACTATCACTCGCGCAATCTCATGGTCACCGACGGCGTGAGTCACGATAAGGGCGGGCACGGCGCCAATCCCGGCATTCTGGATTTCCAGGATGCGGTGTTGGGGCCGGTGACGTACGACCTGGTGTCCCTGCTACGCGACTCGTATGTGCAGTGGCCGATCGAGCGCGTGCACGCCTGGATCAAACATTTCCGGGACGTGGGTCAGCGCCAGGGCGTCGATGTGGGCGCGAATCCCGCGCAGTTCCAGCGCTGGTTCGATCTGATGGGCGTGCAGCGTCAGCTCAAGGTGCTCGGCATCTTCGCGCGTCTGTATCACCGCGACGGCAAGTCCGGTTACTTGAAGGATCTGCCGCGCACGCTGAGTTATGTCAGGCAGGTCACGAAGAATTACAGCGACCTGGACTTCCTCACCGGCTTCATCGAACAGCGCATCGTCCCGGCGATGACCCGGCTGTAGGACACACCATGCGCGCGATGATTCTCGCAGCCGGTCGGGGTGAGCGTATGCGTCCGCTGACGGACCACACTCCCAAGCCGCTGTTGACCGTGGCGGGTAAGCCGATGATCCAGTATCACATCGAGGCGCTTGCCGCCGCGGGTGTGCGTGAGATCGTCATCAATCTTGCTTGGCTGGGGGCGCAGATTCGCGCGGCCATTGGCGACGGCTCGCAGTTCGGCGTGCGCATTCAATACAGCGACGAAGGCGACGCCGCACTGGAAACCGGCGGCGGCGTGTTCAAGGCGCTGCCGTTGCTTGCTGGCCCGTCAGGGACCGATCCATTCGTCGTCGTCAGCGGCGATGTGTGGACCGAGTATCCATTGGGCGACGTCATCCAAAGACTTTCGGCCAGCGACATGGCCCACTTCGTGGTCGTGC
Organism: Steroidobacter flavus; assembly: GCF_042651805.1. Classification (NCBI taxonomy): domain Bacteria; kingdom Pseudomonadati; phylum Pseudomonadota; class Gammaproteobacteria; order Steroidobacterales; family Steroidobacteraceae; genus Steroidobacter; species Steroidobacter flavus. The sequence goes on from NZ_JBHSDU010000002.1 coordinate 148,870, forward strand.
CGAATCCGGACTTTCATGCGCGCGGCGATTTCGGTCTGGCGGGCGATCGGCTCACCGATAACGGCGAACGTTACACGTACGCCAACATCGGGGTGATGCGGCCGGAATTCTTTGCGGGCTCATCGCCTGGCAAATTTCCGCTCGCGCCGCTGATGTTCAATTGGATCAGACAGAATCGGGTCAGTGGCGAGTTGTATCGAGGCGTGTGGCACAACGTCGGCACGCCTCAACAGCTGCAGCAGATCGATCAGGAAGCGTCGGCCCAGCGTCGCAGCAGGTTGTGATACAGGCCGGTGAGCTGCACCACGCTCGGATGATCGGGCACATCGCCACCCAGGCGTTGAATGGCGAGATCGAGATCGAACAATAGCGTGCGCTCGCCGTCATCGCGCACCATGCTTTGAATCCAGAAGAACGACGCGATCCGCGCGCCCCGCGTCACTGGCTGCACACGATGCAAGCTGGTGGCAGGGTAGAGCACCAGATCGCCCGCCGGCAGCTTCACGCTGTGCGAGCCGTAGGTGTCGTCGATCATCAGCTCGCCGCCGTCATATTCGGACGGCGACGCAAGAAACAATGTCGCGGAGATGTCGGTGCGAACTCGATGGGGAGTGTTACGCACCTGTCGGATGGCGTTGTCCACATGATTGCCGAACGATTGTCCGCCGGCGTAGCGATTGAACAGCGGCGGAAAAATCTTGAGCGGCAGCGCGCCGGCGAGGAACAGCGGATTGCGTTCCACCGCCGAGAGAATCATCTGCCCGAGCTGACGCGCGACCGGGGAGTCTTCGGGCAGCTGCGCGTTGTCTTTCGCTTTGGCCGATTGATGACCGGCGGTGACGCGGCCGTCGATCCAGTCGGCGGCGTCGAGCTGGCGGCGGCATTCGGCGACCTGCTCGGCGGTGAGGACATTGGGGACATGTAACAGCATGCGGCGGCCTCGCTGATAGCGCCGCGGCACGAGCGTGCTCGCGGCCCTTCGATCTTTAGAAGCTCAAGAATGCAGTGAGCTGCGCCGAGCGACCGGCGCCGGGCACATAGTGACCGCCGCCAAACCGGTCGACATACTCTTCGTCACTCAAGTTGAGCACATTGAGCCGCAGCGACACGTGGTCGTTGATGGTGTAGCTCGCCATCACATCGAACAGCGTTGCGCCATCGACCACCAGCGTGCCGAGCTGAGCGTTACGCGCGCGGACCATGTCGTCGATGTATTGCACGCCCAGACCGACCGTCAGGCCGAATGGGAAGACATAAGTCGTCCACGCGTTGGCGGAGAACTCCGGCACCAGCGGCAGCTCCTGGCCCTGCTCGAGCGCGTTGCGCGAGATCTTGTATTCGGTGTCGAGAAAGCTCGCGCCCGCGAGCACCGACCATTCGTCCGTGATCAAGCCGGAAGCGGACAGCTCCAGACCCTCGATCTGTTGCTTGCCGTCGAGAATGAACGGGTCAGTGTTGAAATTGCGCGTGCGCAGGTTTTTCTTTTCGGTGCGGAACACCGCGCCGTTCAGCGCGAGCCGCCGATCTAGCAGCTCCCATTTCACGCCGGCTTCGAGATTGGAGCTTTCTTCAGGCGGCAGCCTGACGTTATTCGCCGCCGTGGGCAAACTGCTCAGCCCCGAGCCGGTGGTGCCCGCGTCGACCGTGGGATCGAAGCCTGTGCCGTACGCGACATACAGTGTGCCCTCCGCGACAGGTTTGAACGTCACCGCGCCCTGATAAGTGATCTCTGTGTCCGAGCGAGACAACGACTCGGTCACCGCGCGCGTCGCGAAGTCGCGTGCCTGGTAGTCGACATCCACATTGTCACGACGCAGGCCCGCGGTGATCGCCCACTGATCGGTGAGCTTGAGAGTGTCGACGGCATACAGACCGATGCCTTCGATCTCGGTCTCGGACGGATTGCCGCTGTTGACCGGCATCGGACCGATCGGCAGCAGATTCGGATCGGGATGAAAGAAGTCCGGAATGATCGGCTGATTGGCGGTCTGCGAGCTGTTGCGGCCTTCGGTGGTCTCGCGCGACAGTTCCAGACCGGTCACCAGAGTATGTTCAATCGCGCCGGTGCTGAATTCGATTGTGACATCGGTGAGATTGGTGATGTTCTCGGTCTCCATGTCACGACGTTGCAGCTGCCGGTTTGGCGGACGCGGTGCCGTGATCGCGGAGGAGCGCTCGCTGTCCAGATAACGTAAGACGTTGCGCGCGGTGACGCGATCGCTGAAGTCGTGCTCGAGCTGCAGCGTGCCGCTCTTGGTCTCGATGTCCTCGAAATCGTAATGCTTCAGGCCATAGAAATTGCTTTGATCCACCGGAGGCGTCGTGTCATACGCGCCGGTGGGATATGTCACACCGTTTTGTGTGGTCGAGCCCCAAGGCAAACCGTAGTCGGGAACATTGTCCTCTTCGACATACAGCGCGCTGGCGGCGAAGCGCGTGGCGGTGCCGAGGCCGAGCGCAAACGAAGGCGCGATGCCCCAGCGCTTGTTCTCCACCACGTCGCGATTCGAGACTTCGGCATCGTGATACATCGCGTTCAAGCGGAACGCCATGCTGTCGCCGAGACCGAGATTGATGTCGCTGCTGACCCGTTTGTAATCGTCGCTGCCGTAACCGAGCGAATACTCCTGCGCGTCTCCCTGATGAGGCGTCTTCGTGACTTGATTGATCGCGCCGGACGTCGCGCTACGGCCGGCCATCGTGCCGGTCGGGCCCTTGATCACTTCCACCTGTTGCAGGTTAAACGAATCGCGCGTGTAACTGCCGACATCGCGCACGCCGTCGATGAACAGGCTGTTGCGCGCACTGGAGCCGCGCATCGAAAAATTCTGATCGCCCGGCAAGCCGCCGCCACCTTCGCCGGCTTGAAACGTGATGCTTGGTGAGTTGCGCAGGACATCGCGCAGCGTGGTCGCGGCCCGATCCCGGATCACCGACTGCGGAATCACCTGGATGGTCTGCGGAGTATCGAGCAGCGGCTGGGAATATTTCGGCGAGGAGGCCACATCCGTTTTCACGGAGTCTTCGACAGCATCGACCTGAATTTTCCGCATCTGTTGTGGCTCGCTGTCCGCGGCTTGCAGCTGCGGAGCTGCGGCCTGCAGAGCGGTGAATACAGCGGCCGCAAGAGTAGAGCGGCGCCCAACCATAGAGTCGCGCATAGCTTGAGTCTCCCTTTATGAATGAAGTCGACGTCGGGCTGGCGGACTTGGGCGCGCGGGGCGCACCGGTACTGGCTGGCTCTTTGTTATGTGAGTCCCACCTTAGGTGAGAAAGGTTCTCATTTGCAACCGGGGATCTACCAAGGCATGATTCGCGCTGTCGTTCCTTCGATAAGCAAATTTTCGAGCGCGAGAAGAGCCGTGTTCGCAGAAGATCATTCGCGGCGACTGTGTGTCGCCGCCACCATTGCGGGCGTGCATGCGCTCGGCCTCTATGTGGCGCTCACCTTTGCACCTCAGATCCGACTGGCTGTTGCGCAATCGCCTCTGACCGCGACCTTCGTATCTCAGCCTGAACCTGCGCCGCGAAGGGAGTTGCCACAGGTCGCCGTGGTAACGCCGCAACCGATTCTGCAGATGCCCGATCTGCCACAGATCGACATTCCCACGGAGCTCGCGCCCTCGGCTAAAGCGATCACTGTTCCTGTGCAGGCTCCGCCGCCGCCCGCCACGCAAGCGGCGGACCGGAGCACACCAAAGTTAGTGTCGACGGTTGAATATGTCCGCGAGCCTTCGCCCCGTTATCCACCTCAGTCACGGCGATTGAGAGAACAGGGACTGGTCGTCTTACGAGTCGTGATCGATGAGCGGGGCGAGGCGAGCAGCATTGAAATAGAAACGTCCAGCGGCCATGCGCGACTGGACGATGCCGCGCGCGACGCTGTGTTACGCGCCGCCTTCCGCCCCTACGTGGAAGACGGCGAGCCGCGTCGGGCGCTGGTGCTGATACCCATCGAATTCGCTTTAAATCGTGGGTCGGCGTAACTATTCGTCGCGTGCGCTGTCTCTAAATGAAGTCGTCCCGGAGAGAGTGTTGAGACCGGGCCGGCCGTTCATCATCGAGTGGAACAATCGACTACGGTAATCGTTGCCAGTACGGTGACCGGTGTGTCGCTTGGCGAGTTACATGAGCGGCCGCTTCCGTGCACGATGGTGCTGCAATGCCTGCGGCGTGAGCACATCAATGGTGCGCAAGGGGATTTGGGTTCGCGTTTCCTATCATCAAAGTTAGTTTACAAGTAGGTAGATTCTGTTTCGGAGTGCTTGCCTTCCTCGCAGAAACTTTATACCTTGCCCGCCGTTTCTGCGGTCTGTAGGACAACGCGTCAATACGGAATTTACGGACTTATTCCGGCCATCCCTGGATGGGGACGCGCGAGTGAAGGCCGGCAGAAACGGGGGTTGTATGCCCAATGAGCATACGCATCGAACGACCACTAACGGTTGCGCACTAACTATGCGGGGTTGACCTTGATCCCCGTGTTTTATTTTTGTTGAGCTGCAAAGCATGCCCTACGCACCAGCCACGGACACGTCGTTTTTCACCCGCCGCGGTCTCGTCCTCGCGATCATTATCGGATTGCACGTCGGGATGTTCTGGCTGCTGAATTCCGGTCTATCCCATCAGATCATCGACGTCGTGCTGGGCCCCATCGAAACCCGCATGATCGAAGAGGCGCCGAAGCAGGACGAGCCGCCGCCGCCGCCGCCGCCGAAGATTGAAACCCCGCCGCCGTTCGTGCCGCCGCCGGAGATCGACATCTCGATCGCGCCGGACGCGCCGCCGACCAACGCGATTCAACAGACCACTCAGGTGCGGCCGACCACGCCGCCGCCGGTCGCCGCTCCGCCGGCTCCGGTGTCGCGCACGGCGCCGAAGTCCGATTCGCGCCGGCCGCTGACGCAGCCTGAATATCCGCCTTCATCGCGTCGTGCCGGCGAAGCGGGCACTGTCATCCTCGAGGTCTACGTGCTCGAGAACGGCCGTGTCGGCGAAGCCAAAGTGAAGCAGTCGAGCGGTTTCCCCCGCCTGGACGAAGCGGCGGTGCGCGAAGTGAAGCGGTCCTGGCGCCTGGTGCCCGGTACCGAGAATGGCAAACCGGTTCCGATGTGGGGGCAGTTCGCCGTCACATTCAAACTCACGGACTGAGGCTTGTATTGCGTGACTCAGGGCCCGTAGCCGGGCCCCCGTAATGGCAAGAACGGCAAGTAAAACTCCACCCCTTTGACTTTCAGGTCATTGATTTAATCGTAGAGGACATCGTTCCATGGCAGCTCCGAACACCGAAAACGTCGAAAACCCCTTCGGCCTACAAGCACTGTGGGAGCAGGGTGGCGTCGTCGCGCACGGCACATTGATCATCATGGTGATCCTGTCGCTGGCCTCCTGGTACATCATTCTGACCAAGGCGTGGGATCAGCGCCGTCTGTTCAAGCAGTACAAGGAAGTCGAGAAGGGCTTCTGGTCCGCCGGCAACATCCGTGACGGCGCTGCCAAGCTGACCGGCAAGGACAACGCGTTCCGTATGATGGTGGAAGACGGCCTGCGCGCCGCCCAGCATCACGAAGGCCGCCTGACCGATCAGATCCCGCTGCACGAGTGGATCACCGCGTCCCTGTACCGCACGGTCGACTCCATCACCAAGCGTCTGAACACCGGTCTGTCGGTGCTCGCCACCACCGGCTCGACGGCTCCGTTCGTCGGTCTGTTCGGTACGGTGTGGGGCATCTACAACGCGCTGATCCAGATCTCCCTCGCCGGCCAGGCCTCGCTCGACAAGACCGCTGGCCCGATCGGTGAAGCGTTGATCATGACCGCCATCGGTCTGTTCGTCGCCGTGCCGGCCGTGTGGGGTTACAACTGGCTCCTGGGTCGTAACAAGGACATCATCGAGAAGCTGCGTTACTTCGCCTCGGACCTGCACGCCTACCTGGTGAGCGGCGCCCGCGTCGAGTCCGGCCCGCTCCCGGCCGCTGGCCGCGCTCCGGCCGCTGCCCCCGCCGCTGCGGTGACCCGCAAGTAATGTGAACGGCCCTGGATCCACTCTCGGATCCGGGGCCTTTCTTCATCGGAGCACGTTATGAGTTCATATCAAGGCATGTACGCTCCCTCGGAGACCGAGGACAAGGCCATGTCCGAGATCAACACGACGCCGCTGGTGGACGTCATGTTGGTGCTGCTGATCGTGTTCATGATCACCATCCCGGTGATCACGCACACCATCCCGGTCGAGCTGCCCAAGGTCCGTAACGAGGCGACCAAGACCGCGCCGGAAAACATCAATATCTCGGTGAACAAGGATGGCCAGATCTTCTGGAACCAGTCCCTGATCCCGGATACCGCCGCATTGCTGGAGCGCCTGAAGGGCGCCGCTGTGTTGAAGCCGCAACCCGAAGTCCACGTGCGTGCCGACCAGGCCACGCGTTACGAGTTCGTCGGTCGCGTGATTCTCACCGCGCAACGCGCCGGTATCCAGAAAGTCGGGTTCATCACCGAGCCGGGCGCGAACTCGCGTTAAGCGCCGCGCCCCTTAGAAGAGGTATTTGCCATGGCAATGAGTGTAGGCGGCGGTGGTGCAGACGAACCCATGATGGATATCAACACGACGCCGTTGATCGACGTCATGTTGGTGTTGCTGATCATGTTCATCATCACTTTGCCGGTGATGACGCACGCCGTGAAGCTGGATATGCCCCAGACCAATCGTCCGCCCCCGGAGAATCAGGTTCAGCAGGAGCCGATCCGTATCGACATCGACTGGGACGGCAGCGTGGTGTGGAACGGCTCGCTGGTGCAGCTGGATCAGCTGGAAGGCTACTTCCGGGCTGAAGCGGCTAAGAATCCGCAGCCCGAGCTGCACGTGCGTCCGGAGCGTCGTGCGAACTACGATACGGTCGCCAAGGTGCTGGCTCTGGCCCAGCGCAATGGCATGCAGCGCATCGGCTTCGTCGGCAACGAACAATTCATGGGCGAGTGATCGATTCAGCCCGGGTTCATGCCCGGGCTGATGCGATGCCGTTCGGATAAGCTCTTCAGGCGGCGGGGGTCGAAACAATTCCCGCCGCCGATCGTTTGTAGTCAACGACTCACAGTTTTCGGTATACCCTTGCACGCCGTACGGACGCGGCGGCCAGCGAATTTATGGCCCGGAACGCGGTCATAAGCTCAGGCACGATTTGTGTGGGCTGTGGGTCGATTCGCCCTTAGTTATAGATCGGGAAACCATATGACTCGAGTACGAAGTATTGCCGTCGCGATTTCTCTGGCCTTGGGAGCCGTGGTTCCCGCGGTGACGTTGCTGGCCCCCACGGCGCAGGCCGCCGAGGACAAGGCGCAGAACAAGATCACCACCAAGGCCGTCGCCGTTCCGCTCAAGGCCGCCCAGGAGGCCATGCAGAAGAAGCAGTGGGACGCGGCACTCACCGAGATCAAGAAGGCCGCCGCGGTCGAGAAGAAGACCCCGTTCGAGGCCTATCAGATCGACGAATTCATGGGCTTCGTGCTCATTCAGCAGAAGAAGTTCGGCGAAGCCGCGCCGGTGTTTGAGCGCATGCTGAACTCCGGTCTGATGCCGGCCGACCAGGTCGACGAGCGCACCAAGACGGTCGCCCAGTTGTATTTCCAGATGAAGGATTACAACAAGGCGTCGACCTGGGCCAAGAAGTGGCTCGAGAAGCACCCGAACACCGAAGACATGGGCATCCTGCTCGGTCAGTCGCAGTATCTGCTGAATGACTATAAGGGCGCCGCCGCGACCATGAGCAACGTGGTCAAGAACGCCGAGAAGGCCGGCCGCAAGCCCGACGAGAACTGGATCCAGATCGTCATGAGCTCGTACTTCAAGATGCAGCCGCAGGATAAGGACGGCATCGGCGAGGCGCTCAAGACCATGGTTCGCTACTACCCGAAGCCCGACTACTGGGAAAACCTGCTGGACATCTATCGCCGTAAGGCGAGCGGCGACCGCATGACCCTCGGCTACTACCGCCTGATGAACGACGTCGGCACCTTGAAGGACAAGGGCGACTTCGTGGAAATGGCGCAGCTGGCGATCGACGCCGGCGTGCCGGGCGAAGCTCAGAGCATCGTGCAGAAGGGCATGGATGCGGGCGTGCTGAAGAGCGCCGACAAGACCGAGCAGGGCCGCTATGACCGCCTGCTGACCCAGGCCAAGAAGCAGGCTGACGCCGACCGTGCCGAGCTCGCACAGCTCGCCACCGCGGCTGACAAGTCCAGCTCCGGCCAGCCGAGCGTCGCGCTGGGTCAGGCCTATCTGAGCTACGGCGAGACCGACAAGGCCATCGCAGCGTTGCAGAAGGGCATCAGCACCGGCACCGGCGTGACCGATCTCGACGAGGCCAACATCAGCCTCGGCATCGCCTACCTGAAGAAGGGTCAGAAGGACCAGGCCAAGCAGGCGTTCAACCAGGTGAAGGATGGCTCGAAGTGGAACGACCTGGCCGACCTGTGGGCCGTTCGCGCCCAGTCGACCTGATCGACCCATCTGACGTAATGTCGAAGAAGCCCGGCTCCCGGCCGGGCTCTGATCTGACTTAAAAAGCCCGGCTATCGCCGGGCTTTTTCGTTTCGGCCCCACATTCGGCCGGCCGTGATCGATTCGGCTAGAATGGCCGCCTTGGTTGCTGCCGGGCCGTCCCCATCTAATGCCGGCAGCCGGCCGTTTTTAGTGAGCCTTCAGTGACCGAATTCAAAGGCATCCCCATCGTTCGTAGCGGCGACAAGTACCGTACGCCGCAGGGCTTCAGCGCCATCAAGGACGGGATCAAGGCGTCTGCTCAATCCGCTCCCGTCGAGTTCGGTCGCAAGCCCACCTGGCTGCGTGCCCCGATGCCGGCCGGCCGCGGCTTCGATTCCGTCAAGAACACGGTGAAGGAACATCGGCTCGCGACGGTCTGCGAAGAAGCTAAATGTCCGAACATCGGCGAGTGCTGGAATGCCGGTACCGCCACCATCATGCTCATGGGTGCCGTTTGCACGCGCGCCTGTCGCTTCTGTGCCGTCGACACCGGCAACCCGCACGGTTGGCTCGATGCCGAAGAGCCGGCCAACAGCGCCCGCACCGTGCAGCTGATGAAGCTCAAATACGTCGTGCTCACCTCGGTGAATCGCGACGATCTGCCCGACGGCGGCGCCGCTCATTTCGCCGCGAGCGTGCGTGAGATCAAACGTCTCAATCCGAACACCGCGGTCGAAGCGCTGACGCCGGATTTCCAGGGCGTGATGGCCGATGTCGAAACGGTCGTCGCCAGCGGGCTCGAAGTGTTCGCCCAGAACGTCGAGACGGTGCGTCGTCTCACTCATCCGGTGCGCGACCCGCGCGCCAGCTACGAACAAACATTGGCCGTGCTCGGCCACGCCAAACGGTTCCGTCCCGACGTGCTGACCAAGACCAGCTTGATGCTCGGCCTCGGCGAGACCGACGAAGAGATCGAGACCGCGATGAACGATATGCGCACGGTCGGCGTCGACATCCTCACGCTCGGCCAGTACCTGCGGCCGACGCCGAATCATCTCGCCATCGAGCGCTGGGTCACGCCCGCCGAGTTCGAGAAATATCGCGAGTGGGCGCTGGCGAAAGGTTTCCTCGAGTGCGTGTCCGGGCCGCTGGTGCGCTCGAGCTATCGGGCCGAGCGTGCGCTGGAAAGAAACAATGCAGGATTGAAACCTGCCGTCGGCAGTCCTTGATGAAACGAGTGGCGTTGCCACTCTCGCGCTCATGTCGAATTCCACAGTAGCAGCCACCGCCGACACGTCGAGTCCGACGCAGCCGGTGGTGCGCTGGTTGGGCCGCGTCGACTACGAGCCCACCTGGCGTGCGATGCAAACGTTCACCAACGAGCGTGACGCGAGCACGCCCGACCAGATCTGGCTGCTCGAACATCCTCCCGTTTTCACGCTCGGCATGAATGCCGCGCCGGAGCATCTGCTCGCGCCCGGCGATATTCCCGTCGTGCAGATCGATCGCGGCGGGCAAGTGACGTACCACGGGCCGGGACAACTCGTCGTGTATCCGTTGCTGGATGTGAGAAGAGCCGGACTGGGAGTGCGTCAAATGGTGATGGCGCTGGAGAGTGCCGTCATCGATCTGCTCGCATCGTGGAACATCGAGGCGGTCGCGAAGCGCGAAGCGCCCGGTGTGTATGTAAACGGACGTAAAGTTGCCAGCATCGGGCTGCGGATCCGCCGCGGCAGCAGCTATCATGGCCTCGCGTTCAATGTTGCGATGGATCTCCAGCCGTTCCAGCGCATCAACCCCTGCGGCTATCGCGGCCTGGAAGTGACCGATCTTCGCTCGCTGGGCGTGAACGCAAGTGTGCAGGAAGTCGCGGATGCGTTGTCGCCGCGGCTGCTTGCGTCGTTGCAGCTGACGCCGGGCGTCGGCTAGCGAACAACCATGCGAAGGTTCCGCCATGCGAGCAGTCGTTCTCAGCAGCTATGGGCCGCCTCCTGAGCTTTCCGTAAAAGAGATTCCCGCGCCGGCGTTGAAGCCCGGCCATGTTCGTATCCGAGTGCACGCGGTGGGCTTCGGCTTTCCCGATGCGCTGATGGTGGCGGGCAAATATCAGGTCAAGCCGGAAGCGCCGTATACGCCAGGGAATGAAGTCGCCGGCGTGATTACTGAAGTCGCATCCGACGTTACAGAGTTCAAACCGGGTGCCCGCGTGCTTGCGATGGCGGGGCAGGGCGGACTCGCTGAAGAATGCGTTGCTCCTTCGCATACACTGATTCCGTTGCCTGGCTCGATGAGCATGGCCGCCGCCGCTGGTTTCTTGGTGAATTACGGCACGACGTATCACGCGCTCGTGCAGCGAGCAAACATTCAGCCGGGAGAAACATTGCTCGTGCTAGGCGCGGCCGGCGGCGTTGGCTTGACCGCGATCGAGATTGGCAAGGCGCTCGGTGCTCGAGTGCTGGCCGGTGCGAGTACGCCCGAGAAACTGGAACTGGCGAAGCGTCACGGCGCGGACGCGGTGTTCAATTACACGCAGGACACGATCAAAGCGAAGGTGATGGAATTCACTGGCGACCGCGGCATCGACGTCGCCTACGACCCGGTCGGCGCGGACTTCGCCGAGCAGGTCGTTCGCTCGATGGCTTGGAACGGGCGTTATCTCGTTATCGGCTTCGCTGGTGGGAAGATTCCCGCGATTCCGCTGAATCTCGCTTTGCTCAAAGGCTGCTCACTCGTCGGCGTCTTCTGGGGCGCGCACACCCGGAAGGAGCCGGCGGTTCATGCGTCGAACTTGAAGGCGCTGTTCGATCTGTTTGAGAGCGGGAAGATCAAGCCTCACGTTACTGAGCTCGAAGGTTTGGATCGATTTACCGAGGCGCTCGATGTTTTGAATACGCGGCGGTCGACAGGGAAGGTTGTTATTCGGGTCGCGGAAGACTAATTCGAAGCTGCCGGGAGGACCTACCTGACCCTCCCGCTGCCGATAGGGTGGCGGCGGTCTCGAAAGGCTCATCGAAACGTTTACAGCACCACCATCACGCGCTCATGCGCGGTGAGCTCGCGGTACAAATCGTCCAGCTGCTGTTTGCTCTGTGCCGTGAACGTGCAGGTGAGGCTCAGGTAGCTGCCGCTGCTGCTGGGCCGCTCTTCGATGTTGGAGGCTTCGATTGGGCCGGCGTGCTTCTGTACGATGCCAAGCACGATGCTGCGGAAGTCGTCCGTGTGTCGGCCCATGACTTTCAGGGGGAAGTCGCAGGGGAACTCGAACAGGGTGTCTTTGCTGGTATCGGTCATAGGGGCCCGATATGCGGCCAGGGCGGCGCTAAGTCAAGCCGCAATTCATCCCTCAGGGCGTGTAGGCCGGGGTGCCGGCCAGTTGCTGGCGGAGTTTGGTGAAAGCGTCCGCCATGCGCAGCCACGCCGGGCCCGGGCGACCGGTGCCTACCGGCGCGCCGTCGATGCGCGTCACGGGCAGCACGTCGCGAGTTGCGGCGGAGATCCAGACCTCGTCCGCGTTCCGTAGCTCATCCACAGAGATACGACGAATGTCCACCGGCATGACATTGTTCGCGAGCGACAGCGCGGCGTCGCGCGTCGTGCCGGGGAGAATGCGGTGACTGTTCGGCGGCGTGGCGACCACACCGTTCTTCACGACGAACACGCTGGTCGACGAGCCTTCCATGACGTCGCCGTCGCGCACGATGATGGCTTCGTTGGCGCCCGCGTCCGCCGCTTGCTGTTTCATCAGCACGTTGGCGAGCAACGCCGTACTCTTGATGTCACATCGCCCCCAGCGAAAATCTTCCACCGTGATTGCGGACAAACCAGCCGCGCGCTGAGCATCGGTGAAGACGGGCAGAGGCGAGGCCATCGCGAACACAGTGGACTTGACTGCCACGACCGGAAACGCGTGATTGCGCCCGTACTCCGCGCCACGACTCACCTGGACATAAACATAACAATCGCTGCTGGCATTGCGAGCGATCAGTTGTTCGAGAATGCCGCGCCACTCCTCGTGAGTGTGCGGATTCTCCATGCGGATCTCACGCAGGCTGCGAGCCAGCCGGTCGAAGTGCTCACGGAACAGAAACATCCGTCCGCCGAACACCGGCAGCACTTCGTACACGCTGTCGCCGAACAGAAAGCCACGGTCGAGCGGCGAGATTCGAGCATCGCGCAGCGCTACATACTCGCCATTGAGGTAGCACTGCGGCAGCGGATCGGGCATGGCTTAGTTCATTTGCGTGCGATGAATCAGTCGGCGGCGAGGCGGGCGTCGGGGAAGCCGAGCATGCGCAGACGTTTCACCACTTTATCAAATTCGTTGACGCTCGGAATCGGACCGACACGCACGCGGTACAGGGTCTTTCCTTCGACCTGGTCCTCACGCACGAACGCATTGTCGATGCCTTTGGATCGTAGCTGTCCGAGCAGTTTGCTTGCGTTGGCTTCGGTGCCGAACGCTCCTGCCTGTACATACAAATCGGACGTGGCGGCCGGTGCAGGCGGCGGTGCCGACTTTTGCATCGGCGTGAGCGCACGCACTTCGACGAACGTCGTGCCGGCCTTGATCATGCCGAGCTTGGCGGCGGCGGTGTAGGAAAGATCGATGATGCGACCTTCCTTGAACGGCCCGCGGTCGTTCACTCGCACGACCACGTGCTTGCCGTTGCTCAAGTTTGTGACTTGGACATACGCAGGCAGCGGCAGAGTCTTATGAGCCCCGGTCATGGCATACATGTCGTAGCTTTCGCCGTTGGAGGTATTGGCGGCGTGGAAGCCCGGGCCATACCAGGACGCGACGCCACGCTCGAGGTAACCCTCGGCGGTGTTGAGCACGAAATAACGCTTGCCCAGCACATCGTAGAACGGCGGATTGCCGCGAGCCGACTTGGGCTCGGCGCGAGGCACGGGGTCAGGAATGTTTTCTATGTCCGCCGGGATGGGCCCGGGCGGCGGCAGCGTCGGATGCTTGGGCGGGCTGATGACCGAAGGCGGCGTGGAGCAGCCGGCGACGATCAGAGCCAATAGCAGAGGAAGCCGATGAGACGTTGAGGGTCGCCAGGCCCGCGTCCTCATCTCTCGGTATCCCTCATGAAGTTCTGAACGGCCTCGCCCAAGTCGTGTACCGCCATGGCATACATCGGACTGCGGTTATACCGCGTGATGGCGTAGAAGTTGTTGAAGCCGACCCGATACAGCGGCCCGTCCTTGCCCTGGCCCACGACCAGCATGGCAGGCGCGTCCGGCGGCAGATCGGTCTCGAACTTCACGCCCTTGTCGCGCAATGATTGCACGGTCTCGTTCAAAGCCAACTTGGCGTCAAACCGCGACAGGTCCGGGTTGCTCAAGGTGGCGTCGACCGCCACCGGCTGACCGTTCACCCAGCCGTTTTCGACCAGATAATTCGCGATCGAGCCGATCACGTCGTCCCAGCTGTGCCACAGGTCGCGATGACCGTCGCCATCGCCGTCCACCGCCCACTTGCGATAGCTGGAGGAGATGAACTGCGCCGCGCCCATGGCGCCGGCATAGGAGCCGAGCACGGTGGCCGGATCGACCTTCTCCTCGCGCGACAACAACAGGAATTCTTTCAACTCGCCGAGGAAGAATTCGCCCCGCGGCGGGTAATCGAAGCCCAAGGTCACCAGCGCATCGAGCACCTTGTAGCGGCCGGTGATGCGGCCGAACGAGGTCTCCACGCCGAGGATGCCGACCACGATGTTCGCAAGCTGCGGATCGGGGATTTGCTTGAGCTTCTCACCATGGCCGACCCAGAAGTCGGCGCCCTGATTGATGCGCTTGTCCGTGAGGAAACGCTCGCGATATTCCCACCAGGGCACGACGCGCTCGGCCGGGCGGCTGATGGCATCGAGAATGGGTTGCCTGGTCTCCGCGGTCTTCAGCAGCGCTTCGAGCTTGGCTTTCTCGAAGCCGTGCTCGCGCGTCATGGTATCGATGAAGGAGCGGACTTCAGGGCGCTTGATATCGAAGGCGAGCGCAGGCGACGCAACAGCGGACAGGACCAAGGGCGCAAGGGATAGCAGATTCAATCTCAACGGCTCACCAGTTTCCGCTTCGCGCACAAGGACATGAGAATACCGAAACCGGCCATGAGGGTCACCATTGCAGTACCGCCGTAGCTGACGAACGGCAGCGGCACGCCGACCACCGGAAGCAGGCCGGTGACCATGCCGGTATTGACGAAAACATACACGCAGAACGTCAGCGCCAGGCTGCCCGAGGCCAGCCGCGAGAACGTGTCATGTGCGGTCGCGGACAGATACAACGCCCGACCGATGACAAACATGAACAGCAGAATGATGGTCACCAGGCCGATCAGGCCCCATTCCTCGCCGACCACCGCGAAGATGAAGTCGGTGGAGCGCTCCGGCAGGAACTCCAGCTGCGCCTGACTGCCGTTGAGATAACCCTTGCCGAACACGCCGCCCGAGCCGATCGCGATTTGCGATTGGATGATGTGATAGCCCGAGCCCAGCGGATCGCTTTGCGGATCGAGGAACGTGAGCACGCGTTGTTTCTGATAATCGTGGAGCAAGAAATGCCACGCGCCCACCGCGACCGGCACGAGCAAGCCGACCACCGAAAGGATGTATTTAATCTGCAAGCCGGCGAGCAGCACGACCATGCCGCCGCCCGCGGCGACCAGCAGCGCCGTGCCCAGGTCGGGCTGCTCGGCGATGATCAACGTCGGAATGCCGATGCCGAGGGCCAGCACCAACAACGATGTGAAGCTCGGCGGTAATGGCCGCTCATGCAGAAACCATGCGCAGGCCAGCGGCACCGCGAGCTTCATGATTTCGGACGGCTGGAAGCGCACGAAGCCCAAGTCGAGCCAGCGCTGCGCGCCCATCGCGATATCGCCTTGGAACATCACCGCCAGCAGCAGGAGCAGGCCGAGCACCCAGGCGACCGGCGCGGCATTACGAATGATCCGCGGCGGCACTTGAGCGAGCATGATCATCGAGATCAAACCGAGCGCGAAACGCATCAACTGCGCTTCGAGCATGTCGAGACTGCTGCCCGAGGCGCTGAACAGCACGATGCTGCCGACCGCACCGACCATACAGAGGGCGATGAACAGCGGGCCGTCGAGATGCAATGCCAGCAGCAGCTGCGCGGTGCCGGTCAGCGTGCGCTGAGTCCGTGATGTATCGATGGTATCGATGCTCATTCCTCACCTCGACGCGGTGGAGGCGGCGCTGCGGCGGGCGCCGGCTTCTTTTTCGCTTCCTGCTCTGCCAGCTGCTCGGGCGTCAACAAATAGGTATCGAGGATGCGACGGGCAATCGGGGCCGCGAATGCCGAGCCACCGCCCGGGGCGTTTTCAACAACAATGGCAACCGCGATGCGTGGTGCTTCGACAGGAGCGAACGCAATGAACAACGCGTGGTCACGCAGATGCTCCACCAACTCGCCGGCCTTCTTCACCCTTTCGTTGGCGGCGGCGGTGAACACCTGCGCCGTGCCGCTCTTACCCGCGATCTTGTAAAGCGCATTGGCGGTCGCGCCACGCGCGGTACCGTAAGGCGCGTTTGCGACGTCATACATGCCGCCGACCGCGATATCCCACGCAGCGGGATCCTTGACGTGCGGGGAGGGCAGCTCCGCCGGCTTGAGCTCCGTGATTTGACCGGTCGTCACATTGCGAATGGCGCGCACCAGTCTCGGCTTGAAGCGATGACCGCGACTGGCGATCGTCGCGGCGGCATGCGCCAGCTGCAGCGGCGTCGCATTCATATAGCCCTGACCGATACCGATACTGATCGTATCGCCGGGGAACCACATCTGCGCTTCCTTGCGACGGAACGCTTTCCTCTTCCACTCGGTGGACGGCAGCAAACCGGTTTTCTCACCGGGAATATCGATGCCGGTGAGGGCGCCCATGCCGAACTGCGACAGATAGTCGTGAATATGGTCCACGCCCATCTCGTTGGCGATGCCGTAGAAATAAACGTCGCACGAGGTCGCGATGGCTTTGCGCATGTCGACGGTGCCGTGACCGCCGGGTTTCCAGTCGCGCCACGGCCGGCTGACGCCGGGCATGCGATAGGCGCCACGACAGAACACCGAGTTCTCCGGCGTGACCACACCCGCGTCCAGTGCCGCCATCGCCATCATCGGCTTCACCGTCGAGCCGGGCGGATACACGCCGCGGATCACGCGGTCGTACATCGGCCGATCCGGATTCTCGGTCAGCGCCAGGTACTCGGTACGCGTCAGGCCGCGAGCAAACAAATTGGGATCGAACGCCGGCGTGCTGACGAACGCGAGAATGTCGCCGTTGTTGGGATCGATCGCGACGGCCGACGCGCGCTGACCGCGCAGCGCCTCTTCCGCCGCCTGCTGAGTGCGCATGTCGATGGTCAGGTACAGATCGTTGCCGGACACCGGCTCTTTGCGCTCGAGCTTTGCGGCTTCGTTACCGATGCGCTCGACGCTGCGGCCCTGGGCATTCACCAGCAACTGCTGCATGCCGGCTTTGCCGTGCAGCTGACCTTCGTACGCGTACTCGACGCCGTTCTTGCCGGTGAGCGTGGTGCCGGCGTATTCGTCGATGTTCAGACGTTTCTTGTCGTCCTCGCTGATCGCGCCGACATAACCGATGGCGTGCACGCTGCTTTCGGCCAGCGGGTAATACCGAGTCAGACGCGGGCGAATCTCGACGCCCGGAAACTGATGGCGTCGGGCTGCAAAACGAGCCACCTCGACCTCGGTGAGCTGCAGCTTGATCGGCACTGCGTCGAAGCTGCGCCGGCCGCGCAGGTCGCGCTTGATGGTGGGAATGTTGTCCTTGTCGATCAGCCCGATCTCGGCGATGCCGTTCAAGGTGGCGTCGATGTCCTCGACCTGCTCCTTGGTCAATTCCAATTGATAGGACGGCGCGTTGGTCGCGAGCGGCAGGCCGTTGCGATCCAGGATCAGGCCGCGGTTGGGCGGAATCGGCTCAATACGAATCCGGTTACCTTGCGACAGGTCCGCGAAGTAGTCGTACTTCACGACCTGCAGCCACACCAGGCGCGAGATCACCAGGCCCATGGCGATGACCATGAGCACGGCCGCGATGACCGCCCGCTGTTCGAACAGCTGGCTTTCGGCGTGATGATCCTTGATGCGGACGGAGCGAGACATCGCTAACTCGGTGACGGACCGCTAGCGGTTCCGCCGGTTCCAGGTATCCAGCCCGGCGACCAGGATGGGCCACAGAATCGCGCCGCTGATCACCGGCAGCCAGCGCATCCAGGTCGTGACCGGCTGGCCGATGATGCCATCCAGCCAGAAGACGATGAACTGATACAGCGCCAGGAATGCAAACACGGTGAGCGTCTGCTGGGAGAGCGGAAAGATACGGATACGCAGCTGGAATTTGTGAGTCAAGTAAGCCACCGCCAGAAACGCCAGCGCGTGCTGCCCGAGAATGATGCCTTTGAGCACATCGATGGACAGGCCGCACAGCCAGGCGAACAGCAGGCCGGCGATGCGGGGCGCGCTCAGCGACCAGTAAATCACCAGCAATAACAGCAGGTCCGGCCGGGCCGCGTTGATCGGCTCGGGCAGCGGCAGCACTGCGAAAATGATCGCCAGGATCACCGTAAAGGTGACGCGCACGCGACTGATACGACCGTCACTCACGATGGCTCGTCCGGGCCCTGACTGGGAAGGAGGGCGTCATTTATTCCTGGGGCGGCTGGGTCTGCGGCAGCGGCTGCGTTCCTGGCGGCGCGGGCTGCGCGGGCTCTTGAGCCGCGGGCGCCGGCTGCGCTGACGTCGCAGGTGCAGGTGTCGCAGTCGATGTTTCGGCCGCGGGTTTCGATTCTGTAGCCGCCGGTTTGGGCTTCGTCGCCGGTGGTTCCACCTGCGGCGTCTCGTCCCACAACAGCAGCACTTCGCGATCGCGGTCGAGCTGAGCCAGCGGCTTGGCTTCCACCAGCGCGAACGTGTCGGCCGGATTGCGCTCCACCTTGCTCACACGGGCGACCGGATAACCGGCCGGGAAAATGCCATCGAGGCCGGAGGACACCAGCAGGTCGTCGGGCTTCACATCCGATTCCACCGTCATGTAAGGCAGGCTGAGCTTGCCCAGATCGCCCGCGCCCACTGCGATGGAGCGGATGCCGTTACGGTTAACCTGAACGGGAATGGCGTGCTCGGCGTCGCTGATCAGGATGATGGTCGAGGTGTATCGATCCACCTGAACGACCTGGCCGACGATGCCGAACGCGTCCAGCACCGGCTGATTCTTGAACACGCCGTCGTCGCTGCCTTTGTTGATTCGCACGCGATGGCGGAACGGGTCGACATCCACCCGCATGATTTCCGCGATCATGGTCCGCCCGCCGACGCCGGCCGACGCTTCGCGCACGGCCCGCAGACGGACATTCTCTTCACGCAAGGAATCGAATTGCAGCAGCTTGACGCGTGCTTCGCGCAGCTGTTCAGAAAGCTCGCTGTTCTCGGTTCGCAGCCGGTCGCGGTCGGCGAAGCTGCCGGTCAGCCAGTCCCAGGCCTGGCCGGGCGTCTGCACGACGGCATACACCGGCGAGGCCGCGGCCCCCAGCCACTGGCGCACGGTCTCCAGATAGTTGCTGCGATGGTCGAGCATCATCATGCCGACCGACACAATTCCGAGAAAAAACAAGCCGGCACCGAGCGGTGGGCCTCGGCCAATGATGTTCCGGCTGTCGGAGCTAAGGGTCACCATAGGTGATAGGGCGAACTAGCTACAGTTCGCCGCAAAGGCTATTCCAGATTGAATAGCGCGGGACCGTGCTCGTCGATGAGCTCCAGCATGCGGCCGCCGCCGCGGGCCACGCAGGTCAGCGGATCTTCCGAGACCACCACCGGCAGACCGGTCTCTTCCATCAACAGCTTGTCGATGTCACGCAGCAGGGCGCCACCGCCGGTGAGCACGATGCCGCGCTCGGCCACGTCCGCGCCCAGTTCGGGCGGCGTCTGTTCCAGCGCCACTTTCACCGCGCCGACGATGCCGGCCAGCGGTTCCTGCAACGCTTCGAGGATTTCGTTCGAATTGAGCGTGAACGAACGCGGCACGCCTTCGGACAGGTTGCGGCCCTTCACGGAAATCTCGTTCACCTGCTGGCCGGGATAGGCCGAGCCGATTTCGATCTTGATCTTTTCGGCCGTGGCTTCGCCGATCAGGATGCCGTAGTTACGGCGCACGTAATTGATGATGGCGTCGTCGAAGCGATCGCCGCCGATGCGCACCGACGAGGCGTACACGATGCCGTTGAGCGAGATGACCGCGACTTCGGAAGTACCGCCGCCGATGTCGAGCACCATCGAGCCGCGCGCTTCATGAACCGGCAGGCCGGCACCGACCGCGGCGGCCATCGGCTCTTCGATCAGCCGTACCCAGCGGGCACCGGCGCCTTCGGCCGATTCCTGAATCGCGCGCCGCTCGACCTGGGTCGAGCCGTACGGCACGCAGATCAGCACGCGCGGGCTGGGACGCATCAAACGATTGCCGTGCACCTTCTCGATGAAGTACTGCAACATCTTCTCGGTGACGGTGAAGTCGGCGATCACACCGTCTTTCATCGGGCGAATCGCGGTGATGTGGCCGGGCGTGCGACCCAGCATGTTCTTCGCTTCCTGACCGACCGCCTCGATCTTCTTGCCGGCGCGACCCGGCTCTTCACGGATCGCGACCACCGAAGGCTCGTTCAGCACGATGCCTTTGCCGCGCACGTAAATGAGGGTGTTTGCAGTCCCCAGATCGATCGACAGGTCGTTGGAAAAATACCCGCGTAGGTTTTTAAACATGGTTGTTGTGCGTCGAGCGTACGGGTCGAGGCGCGAAGGAAGGGGAGGCAAAAAAGTTGCGGTACTCTAGCAACGGGTTTCACATAGCACAAGCTTTCAGGTGTATGATTACGCCGCAATTTTCCAGGGATTTTTGCGGTCTTTTTTGCTCCTCGTTACGCTTTCGCCTCATGCCATGGCGAGCGTGAGGTCTCACTGCCCGCGCTTTCTTTCAAGTCTTTCAGCGGAAGTTTCGGCTTATGAGTCTTACCGATAACGATGTGAAGAACATCGCGAAGCTGGCGCGCCTCAAGCTCAGCGACGAGCAGCTGCCGGTGTATGTGGACAGCCTGTCGAAGATCTTCGACTTCGTCGCGCAGCTCAACGCCGCGGATACCGCGTCGGTGGAGCCGATGGCGCATCCGCTCGCGGATCAGGTGCAACGGATGCGCCCGGACGAAGTGCTGGATACCGACCAGCACGCTAAATATCAGCGCAACGCGCCGCGCGTCGAAGCGGATCTGTATCTCGTGCCCAAAGTGATCGAGTGAGCCATGACTGAACTGCATCACCTGACGTTGGCCGAGCTCAACGAGGGACTGCGGGCGCGCCGCTTTTCCAGCGTCGAGCTCGCCAAGCATTTTTTAGCGCGAATCGAGCGCTTGAACCCGACGCTGAACGCGTTGATCACCGTCACTCCCGAGTACGCATTGTCCGCGGCGCAACGGGCCGACGAGTTGCTGGCCTCGGGCGAGGCGGGTGCATTGGCCGGCCTGCCGCTGATTCATAAAGACATCTTCTGCACGGACGGTGTATTGACCACGTGCGGCTCGCGCATGCTGTCCAACTTCGTCGCGCCATACGACGCGACCATCGTCGAGAAGCTGTCGCAATCTGGCGTCGTCATGCTGGGCAAAGCGAACATGGATGAGTTCGCGATGGGCTCGTCGAACGAAACCAGCTACTACGGCCCGGTGAAAAATCCGTGGGACCTGAAAAAAGTACCGGGCGGCTCATCGGGCGGCTCGGCGGCCTCGGTCGCCGCGCGACTCGCGCCGGTCGCCACCGCGACCGATACCGGCGGCTCGATTCGTCAGCCCGCGGCACTCACCGGTTTGACCGGCTTGAAGCCCACGTATGGACGCGTATCTCGATACGGGATGATCGCGTTCGCTTCCAGCCTCGATCAGGCCGGCACGATGACCATTACCGCGAAAGACGCGGCGATGGTTCTGCGTGACATGGCCGGTTTCGATCCGCGCGACTCCACCAGCGTCGACACGCCGGTGCCCGATTACGTCGCGAGCCTCGATCAGCCGCTCGCCGGTTTGAAGATCGGCCTGCTGAAAGAGTTCTTCGAAAGCGGCCTGGAAGAGTCGACGGCCAAGCTGATCCGCGAGGCGCTGCAGGTATATGAGCGGCTCGGCGCGAAGCTCATCGAAGTGAGCTTGCCGAATCTGCCGTTGTCGGTGCCTACCTATTATGTGGTTGCGCCGGCGGAGTGCTCGTCGAACCTGTCGCGATTCGACGGCGTGCGCTTCGGCTATCGCTGCGAGAACCCGCAAGGCCTCGAAGATCTCTACATGCGCTCGCGTGGCGAAGGCTTCGGTGCCGAAGTCAAACGTCGCATCATGACCGGTACGTATGTGCTGTCTGCCGGTTACTACGACGCGTATTACCTGCGCGCCCAGAAGGTTCGCCGTTTGATCACGGATGACTTCGCTCGCGCCTTCCAGCAAGTCGATGTGTTGATGGGTCCGACCTCGCCGACGCCGGCGTTCGACATCGGCGCCAAGGTGGACGATCCCATCACCATGTACTTGAACGACATCTACACCATCGGTGCCAACCTCGCGGGCCTGCCGGCCATGTCGATTCCGTGCGGCACGGTGGATGGCCTGCCGGTCGGATTGCAGATCATCGGTCCGCACTTCGCCGAGGCTAAATTGCTCAACGTCGCGCACGGCTATCAGAACGAGACGCTGTGGCATCGAGACATTCCGAAAGGTTACGCATGATGAGCTGGGAAACCGTCATCGGTTTGGAAATTCACGCGCAGCTGGCAACGCGTAGCAAGATCTTTTCCAGTGCCGCCACCGCGTACGGCGCGGCGCCGAACGCACAAGCGAATCTGGTCGATCTGGGCTATCCCGGCGTGCTGCCGGTGTTGAATCGCGAAGCGGTGCGCATGGCCGTGAAGTTCGGTCTCGCGATCGGCGCGCAGATCTCGCCGCGTTCCATCTTCGCGCGCAAAAACTATTTCTATCCCGACCTGCCGAAGGGCTATCAGATCAGCCAGTACGAAAAGCCCGTGGTCGAGAAGGGCTCGATGCCGATCCTGCTCGAGGATGGCTCGGTCAAAGTCGTCGGCATCACTCGTGCGCATCTTGAAGAGGATGCGGGCAAGTCGTTGCACGAGGATTTTCAGGGCGCGTCCGGTATAGACCTGAATCGCGCCGGCACGCCGCTGCTGGAAATTGTCTCCGAGCCCGACATGCGCTCGGCCAAGGAAGCGGTCGCGTACCTGAAGAAGATTCATACGCTGGTGCGCTACCTGGAGATCTGCGACGGCAACATGCAGGAAGGCTCGTTCCGCTGTGACGCCAACGTCTCGGTGCGCCCGAAGGGCCAGGAGAAGTTCGGCACCCGCTGCGAGATCAAGAACCTGAACTCGTTCCGTTATATCGAGAAAGCGATCAACTACGAGGTTGCGCGCCAGATCGAAGTGATCGAGGGTGGTGGCAAGATCAAACAGGAAACGCGTCTGTTCGATCCCGAGAAGGGCGAGACGCGCTCGCTGCGCTCCAAGGAAGAGGCCAACGACTATCGCTACTTCCCGGATCCGGACCTGTTGCCGGTGGTGATCGAGAAGGACTTCATCGAGGGCGTGCGCGGCACGCTGCCCGAGTTGCCGGATCAGAAAGCGGCTCGTTACGTCGAGAAGTTCGGCCTGTCCGCGTATGACGCGGGCGTGCTGACCGCGAGCCGTGAGATGGGCGACTTCTACGAAGCGGTGCTCGCGTCGTTGAAGTCGAAGAATCTCGAAGGCAACGAGAAGCTTGCGGCGAACTGGACGATGGGTGAACTGTCGGCGGCGCTCAACAAGGACGGCGTCGAGATTACCGAGACGCGCATCGATGCCCCGCGCCTCGCGGGCCTGCTGGCCCGAATCGCGGATGAGACCATCTCCGGCAAGATCGCCAAAGAGGTGTTCGAGTCGATGTGGGCGGAGGGCAAAGATGCCGATGCCATCATCGAGGCCAAGGGCCTGAAGCAAATCACTGACACGGGTGCCATCGAAAAGACCATCGACGAGGTCATGGCGGCCAATCCCAAGCAGCTCGCGGACTACCGATCCGGCAAGGACAAGCTGTTCGGCTTCTTCGTCGGGCAGGTGATGAAGGTCACCGGCGGCAAGGCCAACCCGGCGCAAGTCAATGATCTGTTGAAGAAGAAGCTGGCGGGATAAGGGCCCGTTTCAAAACAATCCAGGCTGTTGAAAAACAGCCTGGCGGGCTAATGTAACGGCGGATGAGTACCATCATCCGCCTCCCCGTCACCCCGGCCGAAACTCCTGTCATGCACGATCGCGATTGCCTGCACAGATTCCTGTTCGAGCACTATCCGATTCGCGGCCACATCGTCCACCTGGACGCTTCGTGGCGCGCGTTGCTCGAGCATCGCGAATATCCGCCCGTCATTCGCGACACCCTCGGTGAGGCGGTCGCAGCTTCCGTGCTGCTGGCAGCCACCATGAAGTTCGATGGGACGCTGAGTCTGCAGCTCAAGGGGCAGGGGCCGATGCATTTGATGCTGGCCCAGTGTTCGGATGCGTTGGGCGTGCGGGCGGTGGCTCGTTACAAGGACGCTGAGTTTCGACCCGATCTCGCCTCGCTGTCCGGCGAAGGCAGCTTGACGGTCACGGTCGAGAACGAGGACTTGTCCCAGCGCTATCAAGGCATCGTGCCGTTGACCGGCGAGCGGCTGTCGGACTGCCTGCGCAATTATTTCGAGTCGTCCGAGCAGTTGCCGACACGCTTGTGGCTGCATGCGGATGAGAACGGCGCGTCGGGGCTGCTGTTGCAGCGGCTGTCGGATGACTCTGTGAAGTCACGCACGGTGGGCTCGCGTGCGCATGAAATGAATCGGGCGGAGATCGATGACGCGTGGAATCGAGTGCAAATGCTCGGCGACACGCTGAAGCCCGAAGAGCTGCAGACCTTGAGCGATCGAAACATCCTGCGCCGGTTGTTCGCTGAAGACGATGTGCGCTTGTTCGAGTCCGCCCCGGTTTTCTTCAAATGCCGCTGCTCTCGCGAACGCGTCGTCGGCATGCTCAAGGCGCTCGGGCCGGAAGAAGTGCGCTCGGTGCTCGCGGAGCAGGGCCACGTCGAAGTTCGCTGTGATTTCTGTAATCGCGCGTATCGCTTCGACTCCGTCGACGTCGAGCAGCTGTTCGCCGGCACGGCTACGCCGACTACTGACGCGCCTGATCGGCGGCACTGAGTTTTTTCGGAGAAGAGGCGCGGTGGTTCGCGCCGCCGAAACGTTGGTCTCAAGTTCGGTCCGGGGCGCTTTCGCCGGCGCGCGGTGGGAACTTCTGCCCTCACACGCGCCGATGTACTCTGGCTTCTCTCCTCCTTGCGAAACCTCTTCCTCCGTGAAAGCTGTCCTCTTCGAAACATTCGGTGGCGCTCTCAACTGCGTCGACGTGCGAGATCCCGCTCCGGCGCCGGGCGGCGTAGTCATCAAAGTCGAAGCTTCCGGCATCTGTCGTAGCGACTGGCACGGTTGGATGGGCCACGATGCCGACCTCCGACTTCCTCACGTTCCCGGTCATGAGCTCGCCGGCGTCGTTGTAGCCACGGGTGCGAACGTGACTCGATTCAAGGTAGGCGATCGAGTCACCGTGCCGTTCGTGAGTGGCTGCGGTCGTTGTGAGCAATGCTCGAAAGGTCAGCAACAAATCTGCGCGACCCAGTTTCAGCCGGGCTTCACCGCGTGGGGATCGTTTGCTGAGTTCGTGGCGGTCGATTACGCGGACATCAATCTGGTCAACCTCCCAGAGAGCATCGACTTCGTCACCGCGGCCAGTCTGGGCTGCCGGTTCGCGACGTCATTTAGAGCTGTCGTCGATCAGGCGCGAGTGCAGCCCGGTGAGTGGGTGGCGATTCATGGCTGTGGAGGAGTGGGGTTGTCGGCGATCATGATCGCGAACGCCATGGGCGCGCGTGTCATCGCCGTCGATATCGATCAAGCCAAGCTCGACTTCGCGAAACGCCTCGGCGCCGAGGTCGGCGTGCTCGCAAACGCTGACATCAAAGCGGCAATCCTCGAACACACGCGCGGTGGCGCGCACGTATCCATGGACGCGCTCGGCAGCCGCGTCACCTGCTACAACTCCATCGCCTGCCTGCGGCCGCAAGGTCGCCATGTCCAAGTCGGCCTGATGCTCGGCGCGCACGCCGATCCGCCGGTGCCGATGGGCCTGGTCATCGCGAAAGAGCTGCAGGTGATGGGCAGCCACGGCATGCAGGCCCACCGGTACGGCGCCATGCTGGACCTGATCCTCATGCGTCGAGTGCAGCCGCAGTTGCTCGTCGAAAAGACTATCGCGCTTTCCGCGGCACCGGCCGCGCTTGCTGGCATGGATAACTTCCGCGGCACAGGCATCACCGTTATCAACGATTTCGTGCGCTAAACGCGTCGAAATGCCATTCAAATCAGGGGTAGGTTGGATCCATCGAGAGGTCTCAAAAAAGTCCGTTGAGGAGATGGCGTGTTGTACTGGGGAGGAAGGGAGCGACGGGTCGGTTATTGGTGGTCCGTGATGTCGCTGGTCGGGCACTTGGTTGGGACGGCCTTCATTTTTACGGCGTTGTTTTCCATCGGGTGGCTGGTCTCCGTGGTTTTACATGCACTGCATCGTTACCACCCTTTTCCGGATGAAATTTTTAAATTCGTCACCAGGATGGAGTTGTACTTGGTTTATGCTGATACCGCGCTCAGTACGGTCGTGTTGATTGCGGGTATGGTGCATTTCTGCAAAAAAGTCGTGGAGGTGCGGCGATGATTCAGAACGTTCTACGGCCAATCGCGGAAGGGTTTCGTGGCAGCTTGAACCTGTGGAAGGGAATCCTGCTGGCTCTGCTCTCCGTCGTCACCGTCGTGGTGGCATTCATCAACGCGCCTCGGGTTTCGGACTTCGACGTCACTCGGCTGCGATAAAAAGCAGTTCATCGCCTTCGAATCGAAAGAAGCCGCGCTGGTCGCGGCTTCTGGCGTTTCAGGGGTTCGAAAATGCAATTACCCCCGGATGATGGAGCGAGCCCAGCTGCGACGAGCGGGTCTAAGCTCTTGTTTGTATTGCGACTGTGTGCGGGTTGGGCGGAGCTGTGAACTTGGGGCGTGACATCGACGAGCGGGTTCGCGTATAGTGCTGGCCGTCTATATAAAGATATCTTTATATCCTTAAGTCGCCGACATCGGAATGCCGAGCTTCTTATCCGCCGTTTCTGCTCTGAGAGCTGCTGCCGAGCCCACGCGGCTGCGGCTGCTTGCGCTATTGGCGCGAGCGGAGCTGACGGTGGGAGAAATCTGCGAGGTCATTGGCCAGAGCCAGCCGCGGGTGTCCCGCCATCTCAAGCTCCTGTGTGATGCCGGACTGCTGGATCGTTTCCGAGAGCAGCTCTGGGTGTACTACCGCGCGCCCGCGTCCGGTGAGGCGCGAGACACCGTCTGGCAGCTGCTGGCGTTAGTAGACGAAGAGGACGACGTCCTCCGCCGAGACCGCCGCCGCATGGAAGAAGTCATCGCCGAGCGCGGTCGCCGGGCGGCGGATCATCTCGCCGTCGAAGATGCGCTCGAGAAGACCTCAGATCTGGTCGACGCCACCGTCGTAGAAGAACTCGCGAGCGAGCCGATCGGCGCGCTGTTAGACGTAGGCACCGGCTCCGGTCACATGCTCAAGCTCCTCGGTGCGAAAGCGACCCGCGCGGTCGGCGTCGACATTTCCAGTGAAGCGCTGAAGGTCGCGCGCACGAAAGTGCACGGCGCGGGCTTGAGCCATTGCGAGCTGCAGCGAGGCGACATGTATGACTTGCCGTTCGCCGCGCCACTGTTCGACACCGTCGTCGCCGAGCGAGTGCTGGCAGGCGCGGAGCGTCCGCTCGTGGCGCTGGCGGAAATCTCACGAACACTGAAGCACGGCGGCCGCGCCGTGATCATCGAAGACTTCGACTCGCTGAGCTCGACGTCTTCCGCGAATCCCATCGCCACTCTGCGCGAATGGTTTACCAAAGCAGGGTTGGAAGTTTCCCGTATGCGCCCCGTGGACACCGAAGCAGGGCATCTGCTGGTGGCCATCGGCCGGCGTGTGGCACGCAGCACGGCGGCGGCATGAAGCTGCGCCTGAAGTCCACCGCAAGGAATTGAGGAAAGAAACATGTCAGTCGAAAAGCTCAAGGACCAGATCGGCAACAGCTTGAGCAAGCTGCGAGGCCGGCCCACGGTGTCGTTCGAGTTCTTCCCGCCGAAGGACGAGGCGATGGAGCAAACGCTGTGGGAATCGGTGCAGCGTCTCGCGCCGTTGCAGCCGCGCTTTGTGTCCGTGACCTACGGCGCGGACGGCTCTACCCGCGCGCGTACACACAACATCGTCACGAAGGTTCAGAAGAACACGGCGCTGACCGCAGCTCCGCATCTGACCTGCATCGGCGCGCCGCGCGAAGAGATATTGGATATCGCCCGTGACTACTGGGCCAGCGGCATCCGCCACATCGTGGCACTGCGCGGCGATCCGCCGCAGGGCACGACGAAGTACATCCCGCATCCGCAAGGCTTTGCCTATGCAGTCGATCTGGTGAAGGGCCTGAAGTCGGTGGCGGATTTCGAGATCTCCGTCGCCACTTATCCGGAGCCACATCCAGAATCGCCGAGTGCGGAATTCGAGTTGACCAATCTGAAGTCGAAGATCGATGCCGGCGCCGATCGCGCGATCACGCAATTCTTCTTCGACACGAGCCTGTTCCTGCGCTTCCGCGATCAATGCGCGGCGGCCGGCATCAACGCCAGCATCGTCCCCGGCATTCTTCCCATCACGCGCTTCCCGCAAATGTTGCGCATGGCGCAGCGGTGTGGCGCGAGCGTGCCGGAGTGGCTGGCGCATCGATTCGACGGCCTCGATGACGACGCGGACACGCGCCGGCTCATCGCTGCGTCAGTCGCGATCGAGCAGGTGCAGGAGCTGCAGAAACACGGCGTCGAAGAATTCCATTTCTATACGCTGAATCGTGCCGAGCTGAGTTATGCCATTTGTCATGCACTCGGCGTACGGCCGGTGCTGGCGCAGGCTGCTGCGGGTTGAGGAACAACACACATGAATCGCACCGAACGACTGGCCACTCTGCACCGCCTGCTGACCGAGCGCATCGTGATGCTCGACGGCGGCATGGGCACCATGATTCAGGGCTACAAGCTCACTGAAGCCGACTATCGCGGCGACCGGTTCAAGGACTGGCCGTGCGATCTGAAAGGCAACAGCGACATCCTGGTGCTGACGCGGCCGGAGATCATCAAGGCCATTCACACCAAGTACATGGAATCGGGCGCGGATATCGTGGAGACGAATACGTTTACCGCGAACTATTCCTCGCAGGCCGATTACCAGATGGAACATCTGGTGCGCGAGATCAACCTGGCCGGCGCCAAATTGGCGCGCGAAGCCGCGGATGAATACTTCGCGAAGACGGGGCAAGTGAAGTTCGTTGCTGGCGCGCTGGGCCCGACGAATCGCACAGCCTCGCTGTCGCCGAACGTCAATGACCCTGCGTTCCGTAACATCGATTTCGACCAGCTGTCGGACACCTATCTGATCGGCGCGCGTGCGTTGATCGAAGCGGGCGTCGACATCCTGCTGATCGAGACCATCTTCGACACGCTCAATGCGAAGGCGGCGATTTACGCGGCCCGCCAGGCGATCGACGAGGTGGGCATCGATATTCCCATCGTCATCTCCGGCACGATCACCGACGCGTCGGGTCGCACGCTCTCCGGTCAAACGACCGAAGCGTTCTGGAACTCCGTGCGTCATGCGAGGCCACTGGCCGTCGGCCTGAACTGCGCGCTCGGTGCGAAGCAGTTGCGCCCGTACATCGAAGAGATGTCACGCATCGCGGATGTTTATGTCAGCGCGTATCCGAACGCGGGCTTGCCGAATGCTTTCGGTGAGTACGATGAGCATGCCTGCGAAACCGCCGATCTCGTGAAGGAATTTGCGACCAGCGGCTTCGTGAACATCCTGGGTGGCTGTTGTGGCACCACGCCTGACCACATCAAGCACATTCGTGAAGCGGTGGAGGGCGTCAAGCCTCGCGTACCTCCGGTGCTGGAGAAGCGTGCTCGCCTGTCGGGTCTCGAACCGTGCAACATCGGTCCCGACAGCTTGTTTGTGAACGTCGGTGAGCGCACCAACGTCACGGGCTCGGCGAAGTTCCGCAAGCTGATCGAAGCGGACGACTACAACGCCGCGCTCGATATCGCACGCCAGCAGGTGGCGAGCGGCGCGCAAGTCATCGACATCAACATGGACGAAGGCATGCTGGATTCGGAAGCCGCGATGGTGCGCTTTCTGAACCTGATCGCCTCCGAGCCCGACATTTCGCGCGTGCCCATCATGATCGACTCGTCCAAGTGGACGGTCATCGAGGCGGGCCTGAAACGCATTCAAGGCAAGGGCATCGTCAATTCCATCAGCTTGAAAGAAGGCGAGGCGGCGTTCATCGAGCACGCGAAGAAAGTGCGTGCGTACGGTGCGGCCGTGGTCGTGATGGCGTTCGACGAGACCGGTCAGGCCGACACGGTGAAGCGCAAGGTCGAGATCTGCCAGCGCTCGTACAAGATCCTCACCGAGCAGGTCGGCTTCCCCGCCGAAGACATCATCTTCGATCCGAACATCTTCGCGGTGGCGACCGGCATCGAAGAGCACAACAACTATTCCGTCGACTTCATCGAAGCGACCGCCGAGATCCGACGGACCTGCCCGTACGCCCACATCAGCGGCGGCGTCAGCAACGTTTCCTTCTCGTTCCGCGGCAACGACCCGGTGCGCGAAGCCATGCACTCGGTGTTCCTGTATCACGCCATCAAGGCCGGCATGACGATGGGCATCGTCAACGCCGGTCAGCTGGCCATCTACGAGGACATCAATCCCGAGCTGCGCGAGCGGGTCGAGGATGTGATTTTGAATCGCCGCCCGGATGCGACCGAGCGTCTGCTCGAAATCGCGGCGCGCTTCAAGGGCGAAGTCGGTGCGAAGAAAGAAGCAGACCTGGCGTGGCGCGGTCTGCCGGTCGAGAAGCGACTCGAGCACGCACTGGTCAAAGGTATCGATGAGTTCATCACGGTCGATACGGAAGAGGCGAGACAGAAGGCGGAGCGTCCGTTGCACGTCATCGAAGGTCCGCTGATGGACGGCATGAACGTGGTCGGCGATCTGTTCGGCAGCGGCAAGATGTTCCTGCCGCAGGTCGTGAAGTCGGCGCGCGTCATGAAGAAGGCGGTTGCGCATCTGATTCCGTTCATCGAGGAAGAGAAAGCCAAGTCGGGCCAGGTCGCCAAGTCGAACGGCAAGATCATCATGGCCACGGTGAAGGGCGACGTGCACGACATCGGCAAGAACATCGTTGGCGTCGTGCTCCAGTGCAATAACTTCGAAGTGATCGACCTAGGCGTGATGGTGCCGGCCGAGCGCATCCTCGAGACCGCACGGCGCGAGAACGCGGACATGATCGGCTTGTCCGGCCTGATCACGCCGTCGCTGGATGAAATGGTGCACGTGGCGCGCGAGATGCAGCGTCAAGGCTTCGATCAGCCGCTATTGATCGGCGGCGCGACCACTTCGCCGGCGCACACGTCGGTGAAGATCGATCCGCAGTATCAAGGCCCGGTGGTGTACGTGAAGGACGCGTCGCGCTCGGTAGGCGTGTGTCAGCAGCTGGTCACAGCGGCGTTGCGTCGTGAGTTCGTCGAGAAGACGAAGGCGGAGCACGCGGTCCGTCGCGAGCAGCACGCCGGCAAGAAGATCAAGGCGCCGCAGCTGACGATCGCTCAGGCTCGGGCGAACAAGTTCAACGGCGGTTGGGATTCGTATGTGCCGCCGGTGCCGAAGTTCCTCGGGATCCGCACGTTCGACGATTTCTCGCTGGAAGATCTGACCCGCTACATCGACTGGATGCCGTTCTTCAATGCGTGGGAGTTCGGCGGCAAGTTCCCTGACATCCTCACCGATCCCGTCGTCGGCGAGCAGGTCAGCAACTTGTACGCCGATGCGCGCCGCATGTTGAAGCAGGTCGTGCGTGAGCGCTGGCTCACCGCACGCGGCGTGATCGGTCTGTTCCCGGCGAACAGCGTCGATGATGACGACGTTGAAATCTACACCGACGAGTCACGTACGCGCGTGCTCACGAAGCTGCATTTCCTGCGTCAGCAGAAGGGCAAGCCGACGGGTCAGTCGCACGATGCCCTGTCGGATTTCATCGCGCCGAAGTCTTCCGGGCGTCGCGATTACATCGGTGCGTTTGCGGTCACGGCCGGCATCGGCATCGAGCCGCACCTGGAGCGCTTCGAGAAAGCGCACGATGACTATTCGAGCATCATGCTGAAGGCACTGGCGGATCGCTTCGCCGAAGCGTTCGCCGAGCGCATGCACGAGCGGGTGCGTCGCGAGTTCTGGGGATATGCCCCCGACGAGCGCTTCAACAACGATCAGCTGATCAAGGAAGAGTATCGCGGCATTCGTCCGGCGCCGGGCTATCCCGCGTGCCCGGATCACACCGAGAAGGCGACGTTGTGGAGCTTGCTCGATCCGGAGACGAACGCGGGCATGAAGATCACGGAGTCGTTCGCGATGTATCCGACGGCGGCGGTCAGCGGCTGGTACTTCTCGCATCCGGGCTCGCGTTACTTCGCGGTTGGCAAGATCGACGTCGATCAGGTGCAGAACTACGCCGCGCGCAAAAAGATCTCGCTGGAGGAAGCGCAACGCTGGTTGTCGCCGAACCTGGGCTACGACCCGGATTCGGATGCGGACGCGGCCTGACAGCCGCGTTATGCGGTAGGCGCTCGTCCAACCAGTGCGATCGCTGCGTCGATCGCCGGGATGAGCGCCACTGCATCCATGTGATGGCAGCGCTGCTTCAGCGATTCGAGATCGGGCAGCGTTTGTGACGTGATGATGTTTTCACCCACATCCGCCAGCAAGCGTGCCCGCGCGCTCTGCAGATCCGTCGGCGCCAAGGGCTCGGCCGCCGTGTACGCGGCAAGATCGTTGGCGTAACGGCGCGCGGCCTGCCAGGCGCTTTGCTCGATGCTCACTTCCATCGCGTGATGGTAGAACTCGAAGTAGCTGTGACTGACACAGCCTGACGCCAGCAACGTTTCACCTTCCGCCAGGGCCGCCGCGCGCTGCGCCGGATCGGACGTCAGTCGAGCCAATATTCCGAGCAGGGACGCGCCACAGTAGGACATGCCCATTTCGCGGCTGAGTTGCAGTCCTTCCTCGACCAGTTGCAACGCTTCGCTGCGGCTCTCCGGTTCGCTCATGCAGCTCGCGAGAATGCCCAGGCACTCGGCATGAAAACGACGCGCCCCGAGTTGTTTGGCCAGTTGCAACGCCTGCTTGGCCAGGCTGCCGCGCTCCTCGTTCTTTCCTTGCAGGATCAAACCGGAGGTCAGGCACAACACCGAAATCATTTCGCTGCGCAGGTCGCCGACGCGGCGCGCGATCTCGCGGCATTCCTGCAGGGCGGCGCGGCCGGCGGTAACTTCGCCGCAATAGACCTGAGTGATGCCGACCATGGGCAAATTCGCGAGCAGCACGCCGATCAAGCCGTGCTCACGCGCTTCCTTCACACACTGTACGAAATGTTTGCGCGCTGTCAGCAAGTTGCCGCGTTGGTAGTGGGCATCGCCGAGACCGCCGAGCGCTCGCGCCAGCTCGTCCGGGGAGTTTGCTTCCTGAGCGAATTGATACGCCTGCTGGTGAGCTTGCAAACAGGCGTCGAAGCGACCGAGCGGGAAATAGAGATTTCCCTGCAACGTGCTCATGCGAGCGCGAGTCTGCGCATCGATGGTGTCGCCGAGGATGTTCTGAGCGCGCTCCAGTGCTTCGAGCGCTTCTTCGTAACGGTCCATGATGCGCAGAGCGGACGAAATGCCGAGCCACGCGGCGCCATGACCGCTTTGGTCGATCGCGAAGTCCAGCGCCTCGCGGAATGCCGCCAGCGCATCGTGAGTTCGGCCCAGGTGCAACAGCAACTCGCCGAGCAGCACGCTCGTCCTGTGCAACATCATCGGTTCGCGTGCGACGGCGCTGGCCTTGTTTGCCAGGTTGAGCGCTCGTTCGTAACGAAGCGCTGTGCGTTCGGCTGCAGCGGCTTTGATATAAGCCTCGGCGGCGCCCTCGTCATCGGCGGCGGCCAGATGCTCCGCGTGTAACGACAGATCGCGGGATGCGAACCAATCCGCAGCGACACGATGCAATGCTCGGCGCTGCGACTTGAGCGTCGATTCATAAATCGCGTCACGAAACAGCGCGTGAGCGAACTCCAGCTCGACCCCGTCACTGCGAACCAGCGTGGTGGCGACCAGCTTCTCCGGCTCGTAACTCTCGTCTTCGATCATGCGGCGTATGATCGCCAGCTCGGTGCGCTGGCCCAGTACGGCCGCGGCTTCGAGCGCTAAGTGATCCAGTTGCGACAAGCTATCCGCACGAGACAGCACTAACGAGCGCACCGAGCCCGGCAATGCATGTTGTCCGGCGCTGGCTGAGCGCAGCAGCTGATCCAGAAACAAGGGATAGCCGTCGGCGCGCACGATGCATTCCTGAATCGTCTCGCTCGACAGCTCTGGGTAGTGAGCTGCCAGTTCCTGTGCTTCGTCCTCCGCCAGCGGGGCGAGGTCGACCGTCGTCACCGGGCAACCGCGTGCACGAGCGCGCCAGCTCGCGCTGATCGGATCGCCTTCGGGGCGCGTCGTCATGATGAACAGGATCTGACAGTTCGCAACGACGGCTGCGATCTCTCCGAGCCGCGCCAGCTCATCGGTATCGGCCCAATGCACGTCTTCGACGACCAGCAGTTGCGGCGAGCGCTGTGCGGCCGTTTCGATGATCTGCGCGAGCGCGAGCGTGCGACCGCGCTGACGCGTGGCGACTTCCATCGCTTTTTCCAACGCCGCCAGCTCTGGATCCAACGGCGCATCGATCAGGTCGCTCAGGAAAATGATCTGATCGATACTGCCGCCTCTCGATGCCGCTATTCGTTGCACAGCCGCCTTGCGCTCGGACGCAGGCGCATCGGCGCGAATACCAAGCAGACTGAGCGCCAGCATCGTGATTGGACGCCGGCCCGGCGACTGACCGAAATCGAAGATCTGCGCTGAATGAACGCCGACGCCCCGCTCGATAGCGGAGCTTCGGACCGCATCGACCAGTCGCGTCTTGCCGATGCCCGCTTCACCGCGCACCACAATGGCCCGACCGTGCCGGCTCGACATGCATCGATCCAATGACGCGAGAATCATCGCCAGTTCCGGGCGGCGGCCCACGAATGGTTGTGCAGTTGTGCCAGCTTCGGCGCCGATGGCATTCAATGCCCAGGCATTCACGGGCTCGGAATGAGCTTGCAGTGCAGCTCCAACGCGTTGAGTGCTGATGCGCTCGCCAAGCGATTGACGAATGTCCTCCGAAATCAGCACTTCGCCGTCCTGCGCTTGAGTCGCAAGGATGTGGGCTTCGTGCGTCGGCCGACCGCTCAAAGGAAACACTTCGCTGCCGCAGAGAATCTGTCCCTGAGCGATGCCGATCCGCAGCGCCATCGAGTTGGGCACGGGCCACGGCTTCGCGTTCACCATGTCACGTAACATCAGCGCGGCACGCGCGGCGCGTTCCGCTTCGTTGCCATACGAATGAGGAATGCCGAAGGCCGCCATGACGTTCGAGCCGACGCGTCGATCGGCAAGGCCGCCGAATTCCTGAACCGCGCTCTGCACGCGACATTGAAATTCATTCGACAGCAAGTGCGCTTCTTCCGGGTCGAGGCGCGCTTCAGTTTCCAACAAACCTTCGAGGCGGGCGACGAAGATCGTCGCGTCGCGCAGGCTGGGGCGGAGTTCCTGGCGCGGCGCCGGTGCCGGCGTGCTTTCGACGGGCTCGTCGATGAACGGCTCGCCATCCACAGGCTCGGAGACCGCCGCACGACGTTTGCGCATCAGCTCCCGATATAACTGCTCGGTGGCCGCTTCGGGAGAAACATCCAATTCACGACGCAATACATCGCGACACACGCGGTACTGTCTGAGCGCCTCAGCATACGAGTTGCGTCTTGCCTGCAGCTCCATGATGCGCCGATGCGCGGCTTCGTTCAGCGGCTCCAAGGACACGAGCTTGATGGACGCCGTCAACGCGCCATCGTTGTCTTCCGACGCTACGCACAGATCGGTGAGACGCTGCAGGGCCTCGCTCATTTGTTTGCGCAGGGCGCCGCGCTCGCTGCTCAACCATTCATCGAAGGCAGTGGAGCGCGCGTCGAAACCATCTAACAAATCGCCGCGATAGTGATTGATTGCTTCCTGTAACGAAGTGCGGGTGCCGGCGAGCAGAGAGTCGCGGAAGGCACCGATGTCACTTTGTAACAATCCGGCATCGACGCCGACAGTCTCGGTGTCGGCGAGCAAGGCCGCCTGTGCCCCGGTCGGCAATGACTTTCGGAGCGCGGCCAGGGCCTGGCGCAAGCTGGTGCGCGCCAGCTCTTCGTCGGCATCTTCCCAAAGCAGGTTGGCCAGCCGGTCGCGGCTGTGAGATTCACCCGGGCGCAGGGCCAGATAGGCGAGCAGGGCGCGACCTTTGCGGGAGGCAATGCGGACTTCGCCGCCGCTCGCATCGCGGACATGAAAGGAGCCCAGGACTTGTAACGTTAGTTCGCTCACGACGGATCTGGCGCTGAATTCTGGTTGTGACGCTGTACTCCGGCTTGGGCTCGACCGCGTCGAAAGATCGGCCACTCATGACACATCGGATTCGGCGAGCCAGGCCCGACATTTTCACGCATTTTTCACGGCTGTCGAGACCTTCGACTCACGAGGGCTGCGTACAAAGATGTCCCATAAGGGGGCAGGTCCCCCGGTCGTCACCGAAGGAGGAAGGTCATGTCGCTTCGAGATTCACGCGGTTGCCCGGTGTCCACCCGTAGCACCGCATCACTGGAGCAGTTCGAGCAGGCGCTGGCACTGTCGGTGAGCTACCGGCTCGACCCTTTGGTCACTATTCAGGCCGCGCTGCAGGCCGATCCGGGCTTCGCCATGGGGCATTGTCTGCGTGCCGGGCTGATGATCATGGCAACCGACCGCATGGTGGTGCCACTGCTGACAGAAAGTATCGAGGCCGTCGAATCGTTGGGCCGGCAAGCTAACGATCGTGAGCGGGCCCACGCCGCCGCGGCACGCGCCTGGTTGCATGGCGACTTCGCCGGTTCGATCCGTCGTTACGGCGATATCTTGTTGGAATATCCCCGGGACCTGCTGGCACTCCAGGTGTCGCACGTCGGCGATTTCTATATGGGCAGCACGATGCTGCGCGATCGCGTCGCTCAAGTGTTGCCCGAATGGGACACGAGCGCGCCAGGTTACAACTATGTACTCGGAATGTATGCGTTCGGTCTGGAAGAGACCGGGTTGTATTCACGCGCCGAGGATATCGGTCGCCGAGCCCTGGAGATCAATCCGGTCGATGCGTGGGGCGTGCACGCTGTCACTCACGTGATGGAAATGCAGGGCCGTATTCGCGAAGGTATCGATTTCCTCACCTCGCGTGAGCGGGATTGGGCGGACAACAACGGTCTGGCGTTCCACAACTGGTGGCACCTCGGGTTGTTTCATCTCGATGCGGGCAACATCGCTCAGGTGCTGGATCTTTACGACCGTCGCATTCGGCCGGCGCCGTCGCAGGTGCCGCTGGAAATGATCGACGGGTCGGCGATGCTCTGGCGCTTGCAGTTGCGCGGTGTCGATGTAGGTCATCGTTGGGGCGAGCTGGCGAAGTGTTGGGAGCCGTTCGTCGATCACGCCTACTACGCGTTCAACGACGCGCATGCCGTCATGTCGTTTGTAGGCGCGCAGCGAATGGATCTGGCGCAACGGACCCTCGCGGCGATGGAGCAGAAGTGCACGGGTACGGATACCAACGCCATGATGACTCGCGAGGTGGGCTTGCCGCTAGCCAAAGCGCTGGTGTCATTCGCGGATCGTAAATATTCCGACGTGGTGCGGCGTTTGCTGGCGATTCGGACCATCGCGAGCCGCTTCGGTGGCAGCAACGCGCAACGCGATCTGATTCATCTGACGTTGGTCGAGGCGGCGCTGCGTTCGGATCAGATCCGGCTCGCGCGTGCGTTGATCGCCGAGCGGACGCAGCTGAAGCCGTCGAGCCCGTCGAACTGGCAGCTGACGGCTCGAGTGATGGAGCTCGGCGGCGATACGGGCGCGGCAGCCCGGGCAATGGAAAGTGCGGAGACTCGTCGCAAGGCGCAGTTCATGCCGCAGCGGACGATGGCGCTGTCAGGTTAGTTATCTGGCGTTACGTTGCAGCCGCCGGGTCGCCGGCGGCCTCGCTTGTCAGGGCTGATGCGGCCGCGCCAGATACTCTTGCGACTGCATTTCGATCAATCGACTCTGCGTACGCTCGAATTCAAACTTCAGTTTTGTGCCGTGATACAAATCGATCACGGGTTTCTCGGCTGAGATAATGAGTTTCACGGCGCGGTCGTAGAACTCGTCGACCATCGTGATGAACCGTCGCGTCTGATTCTCCGATTCCACGCCGAGCGTGGGAATGTCGGTGACGAATACCGTGTGATAGCAGCGGGCAATCTCGATGTAGTCGGCCTGGCCGCGCGGGCCGTCGCACAGTTCCTTGAACGTGAACCAGATGACATCGCCGGCGTGCCGTTTGGCGTGCAAGCGGCGATGATTCAACGTGAGCGTTGCATCGACCGCGCCGGGTTCGCCGGCCATCGCTTCGAACAAGTTCACCAGCGCCGGCGGGGTCTTCGCGTCGTGCGAATCGAACCAGGTCGTCGCTCGTTCCAGCAGGCGCAGGCGATAGTCGGTCTTGCTGTCGACGTGCACGACCTGCGTATGTTCTTTCAGCAGCTTGATGGCGGGCAGGAAGCGGGCGCGCTGCAAACCTTCCTTGTAGAGATCGTCGGGCGCCACGTTCGACGTTGCGACCAGCGTCACGCCGCGCTGAAACAGGGCGCCGAACAAAGTGCCGAGCAGCATCGCGTCCGCAATGTCGGACACGAAGAACTCGTCGAAACAGATGATGCGGGTCTTCTTGGCGATCTTCTCGGCGATCAGCTCCAGCGGATCGGCGCGGTCCTGATGTTTCTTCAGCTCATCGTGCACCGACTGCATGAAGCGGTGGAAGTGGCTGCGCTGGCGCTCCTTGAACGGCAGGCTTTGATAGAACAGATCCATCAGCCAGGTCTTGCCGCGGCCGACGCCGCCCCAGATGTATAGGCCTTTCTGCAACTGATGTTCCTTCCGCGACAGCAGGCCTTGGAACAAGCCGCCCCTGGGTTGCGGCACGGTCAGCCGCTCCCGCAAATCGTCCAGCAAAGCGATGACACGCTCCTGCACGGGATCACGCTGATACCCGAGGCGGGCGCATTCGCGTTCGTAGAGGGCGGCGACGGTGGTGGCGGGCGTGGGGTGGTCGGGCACTGCTGAGCTTTCGGAGGTCCTGTCGGTGCCAATAGTAACCGAGCCCGCTCAGTCCTTCAGTTCCGGCCGGGCTTTGAAGAAATCCAGCGCTTCCGGATTGGCCAGGGCGGCCAGGTTCTTGGGCATGCGGCCGTGGACCACGTCGCGGACCGCCAGTTCGACCAGCTTGCCGTTGAGGGTTCGGGGCAGGTCCGGCACCTGAATGACCTTGGAGGGGACGTGGCGCGGCGAGGTGTTGTCGCGAATTGTCCGGCAGATTTTGTCGCGTAACGGCTCATCGAGCGTCAGGCCGTCGCGCAGGCGCACGAACAGCACGATGCGGACGTCGCCTTTGAACTCCTGAGCGATGGCGATCGACTCGAGCACCTCGTCGATTTTCTCCAGCTGACGATAGAGCTCGGCCGTGCCGATACGTACGCCGCTGGGATTCAGCACGGCGTCGGAGCGGCCATGCACGATCAGGCCGCCTCGGGACGTGACGGTGGCCAGGTCGCCGTGCCACCAGACATTCGGGTAGTGCGAAAAATAAGTGGCGACCAGACGATCCCCCTGCGGGTCGCCCCAAAATCCCACCGGCACGGACGGGAACGGCTGGGTGCACACGAGCTCGCCTTGCTGGCCGATCAGCGCTTTGCCGGCGCCGTCGAATATTTCCACTTTCATGCCGAGGCCCAGCGCCTGAATCTCGCCTTCATACACCGGCAGGGTCGGGCAGCCGGTGCCGAAGCAGGCCATGATGTCAGTGCCGCCCGAAATGGAAGACAGGTGCACGTCGGGATGCACGTCCCGATAAACGTATCGATAGCTGGTGGGGCTCAGCGGCGCGCCGGTCGATATCACCGCGCGCAGCGCGCTCAGATCGAATTCTTCGCGCGGGCGCAGGCCCAGCTGCTCGCAGGTCGTGAGAAATCTCGGGCCGGTGCCGAAGATGGTCACGCGTTCTTCGGCAGCCATGCGCCACAGAATCTTCGGATCCGGCTGTAACGGCGCGCCGTCGAACAGCACGATGGCTGCGCCGGTGGCCAGCCCGCTCGCGAGCGCATTCCACATCACCCAGCCGCAGGTCGTGAAATAGAAATAGCGGTCGTCGGCGCCCATGCCCGAATGCAGAATGTTTTCTTTCTTCTGCTGGATCAGCGCACCGCCGGCGCTGTGCACGATGCACTTGGGGGCGCCCGTTGTGCCGGAGGAATACAGGATGAACGCCGGCTGTTCGAACGGCAGCTGCGTGAAGGTCAATGGCCGGTCGGGCCGGCCGAAGTCACTGAACAGCACGCCATGAGGAATTTGCTCCGCCTTTGTATCCGCATTCAGATAGGGCACGAGCACGACGCGCTCGATGCTGGAGATCTGTTTGCACACGGTCGCGACGGTCGGCAGACAATCGATGCGCTTGCCGGCGTACTGATAGCCGTCGGTAGCAAACAATACGCGGGGCTTGATCTGGCCGAAACGATCGACGACTGCGCTCGCGCCGAAGTCCGGCGAGCACGACGACCAGATCGCGCCGAGGCTGGTGGTGGCCAGCATCGCGATGACGGTCTCGGGAATGTTCGGTAGATAACCCGCGACGCGGTCGCCCACCTTCACGCCCGCTTGTTTCAAGCCGTCGGCGACACGCGCGACTTCGCTGCGTAGCTCGCGACGGGTCAGTTCACGGCGCTGACCGGCTTCATTGCGAAAGATGATGGCAATCGAATCGTCACTGGGCGGGATCAGATTCTCGGCGTAATTCAGCAGCGCGCCGACAAACCATTTGGCGCCGGGCATGCGCCTGCCGTCTTCGATCGTTTGCTGGGCGTTCTGCGAGCAGCGGATCTCGCAGAAGTCCCACACCGCGTTCCAGAAGTGCTCGGGGAACTCGATCGACCAGCGATGCAGCGACGCGTAGTCGTGTATCGGCGCTTTGTAGCGCTCTTGCACGTAATGTGAGAAGCGGGTGAGCGCCGCGTTACGGGCGCGCTCGGGGGAGGGAGTCCAGATCGGTTGCGCGGCGGGTTCCATATCAGCCACCCGCCGCGCAGACGGAACTACATATTTTGATAGTTCGGACCGGACCCGCCTTCGGGCGTGGTCCAGTTGATGATCTCGTACGGATCCTTGATGTCGCACGCCTTGCAGTGAACGCAGTTGGCCGCGTTGATCTGCAAGCGCCGGCCGCCCTGGCCGTCATCGACCATTTCATACACGCCGGCCGGGCAGAAGTTCTGGCAAGGGTTTCCATATTCCTTGGTACAGCGAGTCACGCAGATCGATGTGTCCAGCACCTTCAGGTGCACCGGTTGCGCTTCATCATGCACGTTGCCGGCGAAAAACACCGACGCCAGCCGGTCGCGCGGCGGCAAGGTGCGATCGCTCCAGCCGCGATCGGGGGAAGCATAGTCGCCCAGCTTCTCCAGCGCCGACCAGTCCGCGGTATTGCGCAGGGTCCAGGGCACTTTGCCTTTCAGCAACGATTCGATACCGGCATTGGCCATCGCAAAGTACAGGCCGCGCTTGAACGCCGGCTTGAAATTGCGCACCGAGTGCAATTCCTGGTGGCCGGGCGAGTTCCGCCAGCGCGCATCGAAACCGGCAGACTTGCCTTGCTCGGCCAGATGCTCGGCAGCCAATGCGCCCGACCGGATGGCCTGATGAATGCCCTTGATCTTGAAGACATTGAGCGTGCCGCCGGCGTCGCCGATCAGCATGGCGCCGGGCATATCGAGGCGCGGCAGCGACTGATAGCCGCCAGCGGCAATCGTGCGGGCACCGGCCGCGAGGATTTCGCCGCCTTCGAGCAGCGGCTTGATGCGCGGATGATTCTTGAACTGCTGGAACGCTTCGAACGGCTTCAGCCGCGGATCTTTGTAGTTCAGGCCGACGACGTAGCCGACGTACACGCGATCGTTGTCGAGGTGATAAAGGAAGCTGCCGCCATACGTTGCCGTATCGAGCGGCCAGCCGAACGCGTGCTCGATGCGGCCCGGCTTCACGCGGCCCGGCGGCAACTGCCACAGTTCCTTGAAGCCCAGGCCGAACGTCGGCGGATCGATGCCATCACGCAAGTTGTATTTGGCGATAAGCTGTTTGGAGATCGAACCGCGCGAGCCTTCGGCCAGCACCGTCGTGCCCGCGTGAATCTCCACACCCGGCGTGTAGTTCGGGCCGGGCTCGCCGTTCTTCTCGAGACCCATGTCGCCGATGCGCACGCCTTTGACCGCGCCGTTCTCGTCGAACACCGCTTCAGCGGCGGAGAAGCCCGGGAAGATATCGATGCCGAGCGCCTCGGCCTGCGATGCCATCCACGGCGTCAGCTGACCGAGCGAGATGATGAAGTTGCCATGATTGTTCATGGGCGACAGGTTCACCGCCCAGTTCGGCAGCTTGAACGAACCGGTGCGCGTCATCAGTCGCACGTCGTCTTCGACCGCCGGCACTTTCATGCCGCTGTACTCGGTGCGCCAGTTCGGCAGCAACTGCTCGAGCGGGCCGGATTCCAGCACTGCGCCCGACAGCGAATGCGCACCGACGGCCGAAGCCTTTTCCAGCACGCAGATATTCAGATCGGGCTTGAGTTGTTTGAGCCGGATCGCGCACGCCAACCCCGAAGGGCCGGCGCCGACGATCACGACGTCATATTCCATTACTTCACGTTCGGTCATGGCTTTGCAGTCTCGTTGGCTGTGTCCGCTCGCGTCTTGTCGATTCTTATCGTTATCGGTCGAAGCTATTACTTCGGCGACATGCGGATTGCACCGTCCAAACGGATGACCTCGCCGTTCAGCATGGTGTTCTCGCAAATGTGCGTCACCAGCCCGGCATATTCCTCCGGACGACCCAGGCGCGGCGGGAACGGAACCTGCCGGCCGAGCGAATCCTGCGCTTCCTGGGGCAGCGACGCCATCATCGGCGTCTTGAAGATGCCCGGAGCGATGGTCATGACACGAATGCCAGCGGTCGACAGATCGCGCGCCATGGGCAGCGTCATGCCGACCACGCCGGCCTTGGAAGCGGCGTACGCGACCTGACCGATCTGGCCGTCGAACGCGGCGACCGACGCGGTCATGATGATCGCACCACGCTCGCCTTCTTCATTCGGCGTGTTACCGCTCATGGCGGCGGCAGCGGCCTTCGCGACCAGCAGCGTGCCGACCAGGTTGATACCGACGATCTTGCGGAAGTAGTCGCCGGGCATGGCGCCTTCCTTGTTGACCAGACGACGAGGCGTCGCGACGCCGGCGCAATTGACGGCGAGATTCAAGCCGCCCATGTCGCTCTTGGCCTTGGCGACCGCGGCGTCGACGGCGGCTTCATCGGTCACATCCACTTTCGAAAAGAACGCGCTGCTGCCCAGAGCTTTGGCAGCTTCCTGACCGGCGGCTTCGTTCACGTCGAGCAATGTGACTTTGGCGCCGGCAGCGACCAGCCGCTGCGCGACTGCATGACCGAGGCCCGAGGCGCCGCCTGTGATGACGGCTCGCACTTCATTCAACTTCATGGAAGGTACCCCTCTATTTCTTAAAGTCGCTGGCCGCCGTCGACTTCGATGACGCGGCCTGAAAAGTAATCGTTCTCGGCGATGAACACCGCGGCGTGCGCCATTTCGGCCGGTTCCGCCATGCGACGCAGCGGCACTGCGCTGACGGCGCGCTCGATCATCTCGGGTTTCATCGTGTCGAGAATTTCGGTGCGCGTAAAGCCCGGGGCAATCGCGCCGGTGCGAATTCCGTACCGCGCGAGCTCCTTGGCCCACACGACGCTCATCGACACCACGCCGGCCTTGGTGGCGGAGTAGTTCGACTGGCCCATATTGCCGGCGCGGGAGATGCTCGAAGTACTGATGATCACGCCGCCGTTGCCCAATGCAATCATGCGGGCGGCGGCTTCACGCGCGCCTAGAAACACGCCTGTGAGATTTACATCGACGACGGCGCGCCATTGATCCATGGACATCTTGCTGACGACCTTGCCGTCCTGCACTTTGACCAGCAGCGCATCTTTGGTGATGCCGGCATTGTTGATCATCACATCGAGACGACCGAAATCGCCGACGACTTGATCGAGCGTGGTCTCGACTTCCTGCTCGCGCGTGACATTACAAAGATAGGTGACAGCGCGCACGCCTTCTGCTTCGCAGAGCGCTTTGGTCTGCGCCAGATGCTCGGCGCTCAGATCGATGAGGGCGACGTTGGCGCGCTTCTGCGCGAATGCCAACGCCATCGCACGGCCAATGCCGCGGCCGCTGCCGGTGATGGCGACAAGCTTTCCGTCCAGCTGCATTGGGCTCCCCCGGCCGCTATGAAGGCGTCGGATGTTACCCAATATTTTGCGATGCAAGAAGGGGGCGGGAGCGACCAAAACGCGACAACGGTGGTCAATCAGTCCTGGGGAACCCAGGTTGCCTTACGCCGTTCCAAAAACGCCGACAACCCTTCCTTTCCTTCCGGGCTGACGCGCAATCGCGCCAGCAGCCGAGCGGTCTCATCGCCGAGCACATCGCGGTCATGGAAGTGCGCGACGCGCTTGACCAGCTGTTTTGCCGCACGCACCGCTTGCGGCCCACCGCGCAGCAAATGATCGACCTGCTCGTTGACGAGCTGATCGAGCTGCTCCGGCGGCGCCGTGAAGTGCAGTAATCCCAGAGTTTGGGCTTCGTCCGCCGTGAAGGGTGCTGCTGTGAGAAACAAACGTCGCGCCTGGCGACTGCCGATTGCATCGACGACATAAGGCGAAATCGCTGCGGGTACGATGCCGAGTCGCACTTCGGTCAGCGCGAATTTCGCCGACGCCGCGCCGATCGCGATGTCCGCGCAGGCGACCAGGCCGACGCCGCCGCCGAACGTG
The DNA here is from genome assembly GCF_042651805.1 of Steroidobacter flavus. Classification (NCBI taxonomy): domain Bacteria; kingdom Pseudomonadati; phylum Pseudomonadota; class Gammaproteobacteria; order Steroidobacterales; family Steroidobacteraceae; genus Steroidobacter; species Steroidobacter flavus. The sequence goes on from NZ_JBHSDU010000002.1 coordinate 193,733, forward strand.
TTGCCATTCACGCGTGCGATCAGGGGGAGCTCGAACTCATCGAGTTTGCGTAGCAGTTTCGCGAGCACCTGCGCGTCGGCCACGTTCTGCTCTTCGGTAAAGTTCAACATCGAGCGCATGTGGCCGATGTCTGCGCCGGCGCAGAAGCTGGCGCCTGCGCCTGTGAGCACGACGACACGCACGTTGGCGTCGCTGCCGAGCCTGGTCAGCGCTTCATACATTTCGCCCATGGTCGCGCCGTCCAGCGCGTTGTGCTTTTCCGGGCGATTGAGGGTCAGCGTCGCGACGCCTCGGGAATCGATGCTGGTGGTGACGGTGGTCATGATTGACTTGAATACGTTAGGGCAGAGGTCGCATGCAATGCATGACTGCATGCGACAACTATTTTATTTCTTGGCTTGCCTCAGGCGGTCGCTTCGAAAATCTCGCGGCCGATCAGCATGCGGCGGATTTCGCTGGTGCCGGCGCCGATCTCGTACAGCTTCGCGTCTCGCAGCAGGCGACCGGTGGTGTAGTCGTTGATATAGCCGTTACCGCCGAGCGATTGAATCGCTTCCAGCGCCATCCACGTCGCCTTCTCGGAAGCCTGCAGAATGCAGCCTGCCGCGTCGAAGCGGGTGACTTTGCCGCGATCGCAGGCAGCCGCCACGGAATAAACATAAGCGCGGCAGGCGTTCATGGTGGTGTACATATCGGCAATCTTGCCCTGCATGAGCTGGAACGTGCCGATGGCTCGTCCGAACTGACGACGCTCGTGCACGTAGGGAATGACAACATCCAGGCAAGCCCGCATGATGCCGAGGGGACCGCCCGCCAGCACCACACGCTCGTAATCCAGACCGCTCATCAACACCTGCACGCCTTTACCTTCCTGATGCAGCACGTTTTCGGCGGGCACTTCGCAGTCCTGGAACACCAACTCGCAGGTGTCGGAGCCGCGCATGCCGAGCTTGTCGAGCTTCTGCGCGCTGGAGAAACCTTTCATGCCGCGCTCGATGATGAACGCCGTGATGCCCCGGGCGCTGAGCTCCGGATCGAGCGTCGCGTACACGACCAGGGTGTCGGCGGTGGGGCCGTTGGTAATCCACATCTTGTTGCCGTTCAGGACGTACTTGTCGCCCTTCTTCACGGCGCGCGTGCTCATGCCGACCACGTCGGAGCCGGCGCCCGGCTCGCTCATCGCCAGCGCACCCAGGTGCTCGCCGGTGATCAGGCGGGGCAGGTACTTTTCCTTCTGTGCCGGCGTGCCCCAGCGGCGCAGCTGATTGACGCACAGATTCGAATGCGCGCCGTACGACAGGCCCACCGACGCCGAGGCGCGGCTGATCTCCTCCATCGCGATGACGTGGGCGAGGTAGCCCAGGCCGCTGCCGCCGTATTCGTCTTCGACGGTGATGCCCAGCAGGCCCAGCTCGCCCAGCTCGGGCCACAGCTCGCGCGGAAATTTGTTCTCGCGATCGACGTCGGCGGCGATGGGAGCGATGCGGTCGCTCGCGAATTTCGCTACCGTGGCACGCAATGCGTCCAGATCTTCACCCAACCCGAAATCGAAATCTTCCACGGCGGCCCCCGGTCATGTGTGCGGGTCCGGCGGATGGCGCCAGACCTCGAATTGCCCTATTGTCCGACAGTCCGTCTTTTAGTCAACAACCGCCTTCGCGCCCTTGGACCACCCTGACACTATGGTCATGAAAAAAAAGACGATATCTCCCGCCAGGCCGCGTCGTGCCGGCACCGCCATCGCCGCGGCGCCTGATTCCACCGACACGGCCGCGCTGTTCGATCCGGTCGAGCGCGCTCCCGCCTACACCAAAGTTTCGTCCGCCATCGAACATAAAATCATGTCCCGGGCGCTGCGCGGCGGCGATGTCCTGCCGGCCGAGCTGGAACTCGCACAGCAATTCCGTGTGCATCGCTCCACGGTACGAGAAGCATTGCGACAGCTGGAAAGTGCCGGCCTGGTGACTCGGCCGCCTGGCGCCAAGCGGATGATCGTGAGCCGTCCCGAAGCCGCGAAGGTCGCTTCCGGAATGCGTCACGCGCTGGTGTTACACGAGGTGTCGTTCGTTGACGTTTGGGAAGCGATGATGGTGATCGAGCCCGAAGTCGCGGCCCTGGCCGCCATGCGCCGGACCCAGCAGGACCTGGCCACGCTCACACAGACGAGTGAAGCGTTTCGCGACTCTCCGGAAGGCGATCCGGACTCAGTGAATATCGTCGCCCTGTTCTTCGAACAACTCGGCGCCGCTTCCCGCAATCAAGTGCTGGTGCTCGCCAAACAGTCTCTCGCCCAGGCCCTGGCCCCATCACTCGCTCGAATGATCGATACCGTCCCTCAAGCTCGTGCGCGTATCACAGACGCGCAGAAACGCATCATCAACGCCGTGCGCGACAAGAATGCGGACGAGGCGAGGAAATGGATGTCGAAGCACGTGCGTGACTTCAAGCGCGGATATGAAGTCGCGGGGATTTCGCCGGATACGCCGATTTCAGTCTAACTGGGGTGGAGCCGCGCTTGAGGTCGCGGGATTTCACCGGATCCCGGTCTAGCGGGATGGAAACGGGCTCGGCTCATTCCTTGGGGCGAGCTCGGTATGGATGCAGCGCTGCCGTCGGTATCCATGACGTCGTCGCAAACGAAATTCCGTCGAGCCGTACTGCCTTCGCCGCCAGCGCGAGTGGTGACGGCAGCGCGTCGACGCGCAGGGGATTTTCGGGAACGGCGACCCGCTCGTACGAATGCGTTTTGGTCGCGCGGGTCTTGTGAACGTCCGTCCAGTCGTACACGACGAAGCCCCGGTGCGCGGCATCCATATAGCCTTCCGGACGTTTGACGGGCACTAGCAGCCGGGCCTTGTAGCAGGGCTCCATTCGCATCAGCTGCTCCTCGATTTCTTCCAGCGGCGCTCCCGCATTATCGAAACATCGCTCCGGTACCGGGGCGCGGCCTGCGGTCAGGAACATGGCGACGACTCCATCGGCGTCCGATGCTAGCCACGCGCAATCGATATCCGTCGGATAGAAATCGGGGGCTGAGTTCATTGCTTTCCTCGTTCTTTTTGAGCCTGCCACAAAATGCCATGATTCGCCCGGCCTTGGCCCGGATCCGGTCACCGGAGGGGCGAGGCTGCGCTGGATCATGCATGAGGGCTCGGGTACGTGAAGAGGTCGCGAATGAGGCTGCGTTCAGGGATTGGAATGGCGTTGCAACTGTTGGCGTTCGCGGCGTTTGCTCAGCAGCCGCCGGCGACGACGAGTGAGGCCGCCAAGGTCGAGTTCTTTTCGCCGCAAGGTGAGTTGCGCGAAGTTCGGCAGGTCACCGCACGCTTTACCGTGCCGATGGTCGCGCTCGGCGATCCTCGCATCGACGATCCATTCACAGTGACTTGCCCCAGCCCGGGTAAAGGGCGATGGGCGGATACGCGCAATTGGGTCTATGACTTCGACGCCGATTTGCCGGCGGGGCTGCGCTGTTCGTTCAAGCTGCGTGACGATGTGCATACATTGCAGGGACAGCCGCTGCAAGGTAAGCGCACCTTCCAGTTCTCCACCGGCGGTCCGGCCGTGGTCAATTCCTATCCGGATGAGGGCTGGGCACTCGTCGATGAGCAGCAAATCTTTCTCTTACAGCTGGCCGCGCCGGCGACGACCGCCTCGATCGAGCAGCATGCTCATTGCATCGTGGACGGCATCGAAGAACAGATTCCGGTCGAGGTGCTGAGCGGTGAGCAGCGGGCGGCGGTGCTCAAAGAGCGCAGTTCGCTCGGCTATCAATATTTCCGGCTGCTATGGAAGAACGGCGCCGAAACGACCGTGAGACTGCGCGGCGAAGCGCTCAATCAAGCGGAAGAAAAGATCGCCGCGGTTCGTTGCAAGCGAAATCTGCCGCCCGCCACTCAAGTGCGCTTGAACTGGGGCAAAGGCGTAGCGACTGTGTCGGGCGTGCCGACGAGCTCGGATCAGGTGCTGGCGTTCAAAGTGCGCCCGGCGTTCACAGCTCGCGTCGAATGTACGCGTGCCAATGCGCGTGCCGGCTGCATGCCGATGCAACCGGTCCGCGTGATGTTTGCAGCGCCTGTGCCAAGAGAGCTCGCGCTCGGTGTGCGCATTCAAACCCAGAATGGTAAGGCTCTGAGCCCCGATCTCGCTCAGACCGAAAACACACCCACATTGGAACAACTCAATTTCGCCGGCCCGTTCCCGGAAGAGTCGACGGTCACGGTGGTACTGCCTGCGAATCTCCGCGACGACGCGGGCCGCACGCTCGAGAACGCCTCTCGCTTTCCGTTGCCGCTGGGCATCGACGCATATCCGCCGCTCGCAAAGTTCCCAAGCACCTTCGGCATTCTCGAATCGACTCAGGGCGGCGTGCTGCCCGTGACGTTGCGTAACGTCGAGCCGAAGCTCGGCGGCGACCAGGTGGATCTGCCCGCGAAATCGTTGCGCGTCGGTGCCGATCCGGCCGCGATTGCGTCGTGGCTGGAGCGTGTGCGCAAAGTCGAGGAAGGCGCCGGAGAATGGGTGCCGAATCCCGAGGGTGCGAACGATGACAATCCAGAGACGCCGCCCGGCTACTGGAAGGAGCTGACCGGTGTCGACTCCGTATTCACGGGCGCCGACCCCGCGACGACCTTCACTCTGACCAAACCTTCAGGTGAGAAGCCGGCCGAAGTCATCGGCATTCCCTTGAAACAAACCGGCTTCTACGTCGTCGAGATCGCCAGTAAGCGGCTCGGGCAATCGCTGCTCGGTCGCGATGAGTTGCGTCATGTCGCCACCTCGGCGCTGGTGACCAACCTCGCGGTGCATTTCAACTGGGGACGCGAGAGCTCGACGGTCTGGGTGACGCGGCTCGACAACGGCAAGCCGGTCGCGGATTCAGCGATAACCATCGTCGACTATTGCAGCCGTTTGAAGCTCGCGGAAGCACGCACCAACGCCGAAGGCATAGCGACCATCGCCACGTCTTTCGGCGAGCCGCACAGTAACGACCGCTGTATGAACTATGCGCGCTCGCCGTTGCTCGTGCTTGCCCAGCGCGAGGAGGACTTCAGCTTCGCGCTGTCGAGCTGGAACGAAGGCATTTCGCCGTACAACTTCGGCTTGAACACGGGCGGCGAATGGAGCGCCGGGATGTTTCATACCGTCCTCGATCGGGCGCTGTTCCGCGCGGGCGAGGCGGTGTCGATGAAGCACTTCCTGCGGCTTCACGATTCGTCAGGCGTCAGCGTGCCGAAGAGCGTGGCCGGCGGGCGCAAAGTCGTCATCTCACATCTCGGCAGTGGCCAGAAATATGAGCTCACGACGCAGTTCGGTGCGGATGGCGTGGCGGAAAGTCGGTGGGTCATTCCCACCGAGGCGAAGTTGGGTGATTACGAAGTATCTATCGCCGAGGGCCAGGGCTTTCGACAGAGCGCCACCTTCAAAGTGGAACAGTTTCGCTTGCCCTCGATGCGAGCCAGCGTGACCGGCTCGGCGCAGCCGCTGGTTCAACAGAAATCGGCGGTGCTCGATCTGCATGTCGCGTACATGTCGGGCGGCGGCGCGTCGGGGCTTGCCACCAAGCTGCGCACGACGGTCGAGCCTCGGCCGATGCGATTCGCGGGTTACGAGGACTACGGGTTTGGCGGCGCGCCGGTGAAGGAAGGGATCAAAACCGGCGATCATTCCTACTTCTACGACGATGAAGAGAATGCGCCCGCGGAGCCCGCGAAGGTGCAAGTGCTGCCTGTGACATTGGACGGCGAGGGTTCGGCGCGAGTCACTGTGTCCGATCTGCCGAAGCTCGAGGGGCCGGCGCAACTGACCGCTGAGCTCGAATATTCCGATGCCAATGGCGAACTGCTCACGGCCACCGGGCGCGTGCGATTGGTTCCGTCCGAGTTGAGTGTCGGCATTCGTCGCGACGGCTGGGTGGCCAGCAGCGAGCAGTTGCGCTTTCGAACGGTCGTGCTCGGCCTCGACGGCAAGCCGCGCGCTCGTCAGCCTGTGAAAGTATCGTTCTATCAATCGACCGCCTATTCCTATCGCAAGCGGCTCATCGGCGGCTTCTACGCGTATGAAACCACGCGCGAGACCAAACGCCTGTCGATCAAGTGCGAAGGCGAAACCAACGAGCAGGGACTCGTGATGTGCGACGTGGCGCCGGGCGTGAGCGGCGAAGTGCTGGTGCGGGCGGAAACGAAAGATGCTCAGCAAAGAACGGCGGGAGCGACTTCCTCGTTCTGGGTGGCGGGTGAGGACGATTGGTGGTTCTCCGGCACGCAGGGCGACCGCATGGATGTGCTGCCGGAGAAAAAGGAATATGCCGCCGGCGAGACGGCCCGTTTCCAGGTGCGAATGCCATTCAGGCAGGCAACGGCGCTGGTTACCGTCGAGCGTGAGGGAGTGCTGTCGAGCTTCACGGTGCCGCTCAAGGGCGATGCCCCGATCGTCGAAGTGCCGATTGCCGATGTGTATGCGCCGAATGTGTTTGTTTCGGTGCTCGCGGTGCGCGGCCGGGTTGCTCGCAGCGATCGACCCAAGAGCGTGAAGGGTGAAGAGATCACCGCGCTGGTGGATTTGAACAAGCCGGCGTATCGGCTCGGTGTGGCGAAGATCAATGTCGGCTGGAAACCGCATCGCTTGAATGTTCGCGTGTCCACAGATCGATCCGTTTACAAAGTGGCCGAAAAGGCGACTGTGCAAGTTCACGTGGAGCGCGACAACGGACAGCTGTTGCCCGCCGATACGGAAGTCGCACTCGCCGCCGTCGATGAAGCGCTGCTGGAGCTCGCGCCGAACCGATCGTGGGACTTGCTGAACGCCATGATGGGAGAGCGCGGCATCGAGGTGTGGACGTCGACGGCGCAAATGCAGGTCGTCGGCAAGCGCCACTATGGTCGTAAGGCCGTCCCGCTCGGCGGTGGCGGTGGACGAGAACGCGATCGTGCGCGCGAGCAGTTCGACAGTCTCTTGCTGTGGAAGGGGCGCGTGAAGCTGGATGCGCAAGGTAACGCGTCGTTGCAAGTGCCATTGAACGACTCGTTGTCTTCGTTCCGTGTGGTTGCCATCGCGCACGGATCGAAGGATCTGTTCGGCACCGGCTCGGCCTCCATCGCGACGACGCAGGATTTGATGATGCTTTCCGGTCTGCCGCCACTGGTGCGCGAGGGAGACAAATTCGCGGCGACATTCACGCTCAGAAACACCACCAATCGGCCGCTGACCGTCGATGCCCAGGCTCGCATGACGGAGAAGGGCGCACCGACGCTGCCGGCGAAACGAGTGGAAGTCCCCGCCGGTCAGGCGCTCGATCTGAGTTGGCCGGTCGAAGTTCCTGTCGGCGTAAAGCACTTGAGTTGGGAAGTCACAGCGAAGGAAGCCAACGGCCCTGCCAGCGACAAGGTGAAGCTCAAGCAGGAAGTCATCCCGACCTATCCGGTCCGCACGTACCAAGCGACGATTTCACAATTGACCGCGCCGATGTCGATTCCTGCTGAGCGACCCGCGGGCTCAGTGAAAGGGCGGGGTGGATTGGAAGTCACATTGCGAGCGAAGTTGGGCGACGGGCTCGATGGTGTTCGCGAGTACATGCTTTGGTATCCCTTCACCTGTCTGGAGCAGCAGCTGTCGCGCGCGGTCGCGCTACGCGACGCGTCGGCCTGGCACTCGTGGAGTGAACGCATTCCCGCGTACATGGATTCGGATGGGCTGCTCAAATATTTCCCGACGGATCGTCTGCAGGGTGAAGACACGCTGACCGCGTACGTGCTCGCGATTGCGAACGAGGCGGGCTGGTCGCTGCAGGAACAGGATCAGCAGCGGTTGATTCAAGCGCTGACTCGCTTCGTCGAAGGCAAGATCGTTCGCGGCTCCGCGCTGCCGACTGCTGACCTTGCCATTCGCAAAGTCGCGGCGATCGAAGCGTTGTCTCGATATGGCGCAGCCACCCCGCAGATGCTGGACAGCATCGCCATCGAGCCGAATCTCTGGCCGACCTCGGCGGTGCTGGATTGGTTGAATATTCTGGAGCGCGTGAAAGACATCTCTGAGGCAGGCGAGAAGCGCGAGCAAGCGTTGGGGATTTTGCGAGCCCGCTTGAACTTCCAGGGAACGACCATGGGCTTCTCCACCGAGCGTAAGGACGCGCTGTGGTGGCTCATGATCTCCGGCGACTCGAATGCCAATCGCATGCTGTTGTCGGTGCTCAACGATCCGCAATGGCGCGAAGACATTCCGCGATTGGTTCGTGGCGCGTTGGGGCGGCAGCAGTCAGGCCGTTGGAACACGACTGTCGCCAATGCGTGGGGCGTGCTCGCGATGGAGAAGTTCTCCGCGGCCTTCGAGTCCACGCCGGTCACTGGCACGACGGACATTCGCTACGCGGACACGCTCACACAGATCGGTTGGCCGGTGAGCAAAGCGAAGGAGTTGAGCAAACTGCCGTGGCTGGAAGGTCGTGCATCGCTCGATATCAATCATCAGGGCACGGGCTCGCCTTGGGTCATGGTGCGTGCGACCGCCGCGTTGCCGCTCGATAAACCGCTGTCGTCCGGCTACAAGACCGTTCGCACGGTCACGGCGATCGATCAGCAAACGCCCGGCCGCTGGACGCGAGGTGATGTGGCGCGAGTGAAGTTGGAGATCGAGGCGCAGTCGGATATGGCCTGGGTCGTGGTCGAGGATCCTGTGCCGGCCGGTTCGACGATTCTGGGCAGCGGATTGGGCGGGCAGTCGACGCTGCTGACCAAACAGGAACGCCGCGAGGGCGACGCCTGGCTGGCCTTCGAAGAACGACGCTTCGATTCGTTCCGCGCCTACTATCGCTTCGTTCCGAAAGGTCGCTGGTCGGTGGAATACACGGTGCGGCTGAACAATCCCGGACATTTCCAATTGCCGGCGACGCGAGTCGAAGCGATGTATGCGCCGGAGATGTTCGGTGAATCGCCGAACGCCGATGTCGTCGTGGAGCCGAAGCAATGAAACGACGCACGGTCGCGATTGCGGCGGCCACAGTCGTAGCACTGGGCGTCGCGCTAGCATGGCCGGCGCAAGCGCCGGAGTTCGCCGCTGTTCGAGCAAGCTTCACGCCCTCCGATGCGTTCCTGCTCGATCGTCATGGCGACGTCATCGACACGTTGCGCATAGACATGAAGGTGCGGCGGTTCGAGTGGCAACCGTTGAGCGCCATTTCTCCCGCATTCACCTCCGCTGTTATCAGAGGCGAGGACGCGCGTTTCCGGGAGCACGGTGGCATCGACTGGCGCAGCGTGATCGGCGCGGTGAGAGATCGATATGTGCTCGGCCGTCCTCGAGGCGCCAGTACCATCACGATGCAAGTTGCGTCGCTATTGCGATCGACGCCGCGTGCTCACGAAGGCATTCGCGCATGGTTGCAGAAGCGCAATCAGGTTCGTCTCGCGCTGGCGCTCGAACGAAGTTGGACCAAAGACCAGATTCTCGAAACGTATGTGAACCTGCTGCACTATCGCGGCGAGTTGCAGGGCATTGCGGCTGCTTCGTACGTGCTGGCAGGCAAGGTGCCCTCGGGGCTGAGCTTGTCGGAAAGCCTGGTCATCGCCGCATTACTTCCTCAACCCAGTGCCGCGCCTGAGCGAGTTGCGGCTCGAGCTTGCTCTCGTGCTCGCTCGGCGAGCATTGCGGTGGACTGTGCCGAGATCGATCGCACGGCCGCGGTGGTGTTGTCGAACGATTCCCAGCACTCAGCGGCACCTCAGCTTGCACCCCAACTCGCGAACGCGCTGTTGAAGTCCGCCGGTCAGCGAGTCACAACCACGATCGATGCAGGATTGCAACGAACTGCGCGTGATGTGCTGACGTTGCAGCTGACAAAACTTGCAGATCAAAACGTTCGCGACGGCGCAGTGTTAGTTGTCGATAACGAGACCGCGGATGTTCTCGCCTACGTCGGCTCTGCAGGTCCGCGATCGCGAGCCATGCAGGTCGACGGCGTGCGGGCTTTGCGTCAAGCGGGATCGACGTTGAAGCCGTTCCTTTATGCGCTCGCGCTGGAGCGCCGCTATCTCACCGCAGCCTCGTTGCTGAAAGATTCGCCTGTGTATCTGGATACGGCGACGGGAGCATACATTCCGCAGGACTACGACAAGGACTACAAGGGGCTCGTCAGCGTCCGTACCGCGCTCGGCAACTCGCTGAACATTCCCGCGGTTCGCACGCTGGTCTTGGTGGGTGTCGAGCCGTTTCGAGATCGGCTCTACGAGCTCGGCTTCGAGCACATCGTCGAGTCGGGTGACTATTATGGCTATTCGCTGGCGTTGGGCTCGGCGGAAGTCAGCTTGTGGGAGCAGGCGCAAGCGTATCGAACGTTGGCTCGCGGCGGGCAGTCGTCACATCTGCGGGTCGTCGCGGATCAGGCGCCCGATGCTTCTCATCAGCTCGTGCCTGCCGATGCGAGTTTCATCGTCGCAGACATGATGAGCGATCCCGCTGCGCGCACACTGACATTCGGCGCCGACAATTATCTCAACACGCCGTTCTGGAGCGCGGTGAAGACAGGCACGAGCAAGGACATGCGTGACAACTGGTGCATCGGGTTCTCCTCGAAGTACACGGTCGCGGTCTGGGTCGGCAACTTCGAAGGCGATTCGATGCACGACGTGAGCGGCGTGACTGGCGCGGCGCCGGTGTGGCGCGCATTGATGGGCGATCTTCATCGCAATGAGTCCTCGCCAGCACCGAAGGCGCCGCCGGGAGTGATGTCGGCGAAGACGCGCTTTGTGAATACCAATGAGGCGACGCGGTCGGAGTGGTTCACCAAAGATCAGCAGACTGAGCCAACGATGATAGTGGCGCTCGCACAGCCGATGGCACGCATTGCAAGTCCCGCGAATGGCATGGTGATCGCTGTCGACCCGGATATTCCACCGGCATATCAGAAGCTGCCGATCAGCGTCGAAGGCGCGACCCGAAAGATGACGGTGAAGCTCAACGATCAAAAGCTGTCGCTGACCGATGGGGTGACTCTGTGGACGCCGCGCACCGGCGCTTACTCGGTCGAGCTCGGTGACGAGAGCGGCAAAGTGTTGGATCGGATCGTTTTCACGGTGCGCTGATGCACGCTTTGAGAGGGCGGAGCGGGCGGGGCTCGAAACCGCCGCTCCGGATTGCCAATGATTATTAGAACGTTCCGCGCAGGGTCACCATATAGCTGCGCGGCTCGCCGTACCAGTTGCCGAACTGGGAGTGTCCGGGCGTTTGATAGTAAGTGCGATCGCCAAGATTGCCGACGTTCAAGGCCGCGGTCCAACGCTCATCGACGCGATAGCCGGCACGAGCCGAGAAGACTGCATAGGCTCCCTGCGTATAGTCGTAAGGCATCGAGCTCGCGCAGTACTCACCGATCTCCGGATGGAAGCGATATTCGAGGCAAGTGCTGCCGGTGTTGTAACTGTCGGTCTGAGCATTCACGCCCAGCCCGAAATCGAAGCGGTTCCATCCGGCAGCGAGCGGGCGATAGCTGGTCCAGAGCTTGAGCAGGTGCTTGGGTGTGTAGCTGCTCAACGGCTTGTCTTCATTCTCGCCGGAATTCTCGCCTTTATATTCGTTGACGTTGTACGTGTAGCCGACGCTCAGCTGCCAATTGGGCAAGAGTGCGCCGGTGACTTCCAGATCCGCCCCCTGACTCAGTTTCACGTAGCTGTTCCCGGCCGTGTAGAAGCAACAGGTAATCCCGGTGTCATTGCTCGAGTACGGCACGCTGCGGTCGCGGATCGGAAAGTTCTTTTGCTCGATGCGATACGCGGCGACGCTGAAGCTGAGTCGGCGGTCGAACAGTTCGCCCTTCAAGCCTGCTTCCCAATTGCTGCCGGTCATTGGATCGAGGGGCTGTCGCTGCTTGTCCAGATAGTCCGCCTGCGAGTTGTAAATCGATGTGTACGATGCATATGCGGTCCAGTTCTCCAGCAGGTCGTAGCTCAGGCTCAAATAAGGCAGTGCGGATAAATCCTCGCTCGTATAGTGGGTGGGAATCGAATAGGAAATAGCACCCTCGGGCGTCAGCCCCTGATCGAGACTCTCGTATTCGTAGCGGCTCCAGCGCACGCCCAGCGGCATGTGCCAGCGGCTCCAGAACGTCAATTGCAGGTTGGCGTAACCGCCCCACTGAATCTGCCTGCGCTTGGGAGAGACATAGTCGGGCGTCGAGTTGGCGGGCTCCGGATAGGCCGAGGGGTCGAAATTGAAGACATCGGCGGGCGGATAGGGCAGTGAAAACAAAGCCCCGTAGCCTTGATAGCCGCCTGCATCGACGTTCTGATAGTTGACGCCGGCGACCAGCTGCTGGCGCTCGCCGAATAGCGGGAAGGCACCCCGGAGTGTGACATCGGCCACATGCTGCAAGGTGCTGTAGTCGTTGATGCTGCCGGCGAGCGTCGGACCCGTGCCCGAATCGGGCAATACCGCCCCGTTCACGGTGCCGACTTTCAACCGGCTTTGCTGCTCCAGGCGCGTGACGTTGAATTTGAGATTCCAATCGTCACCGATTTCCTGCTCGGCCTGTGCGAACACTTCGGTGGTCTCGAAGTTCCAGCGGCTCCAGTCGGTGCAGAGGCAGGTATCGCGCGGCAATTTGAGATCGTCGCCATTGCCGTAGCGAGGCAGGCCGCTCGCCCACGGTAAGGCATTCATTCGGGTCATGCTGACGCCGGCGCCGATCACTGTAGCAGGCGTAACGTCGGCCTCCAGTATTCCATAGCTCAGCGTGTGGTTGTCGTTCGCAGTGTCATAGAAATAATCCCGGTCTTGATAGCTCAACACCGTTCGACCGCGCAGCCTGCCATCGAAACCCAGCGGTGCGGCGGCATCGATCACGCTGCGACGATTGCTCCAGGAGCCGATCGCGCCCTCGACCACGACCTGGCGATGATCCAGCGGCCGCTTGCGCACGAGGTTCACAGCACCGCCCGGATTGCCGTAGCCGTTGAACAGGCCATCTGCGCCTCGTAACAATTCGATATGGTCGTACTGGGCCATGTCGAGCAGCGGAAAGAAGCCATGGCTGGAACCCGAGCTGGAAGCGGTGCTGAGCGGCGCTCCGCCGTCGATCTGGAACCGCGTGATCTGGAAACCGCGCGAATAGAAGTTGGTCTCCAGCGAGCTTGCTCCCTGAACCAGCGTCACGCCCGTGCTCTGGTTGAGCGTGGACGTGAAGTCGGTCAGGTTCTGATCCTGCATCCGCTGCTGAGTGACCACGCTCACCGATTGCGGGGTCTCTCTAATCGATAGCGGAGCTTTCGAGCCGATTGTAAGAGCGCTGCTGGTGTAACTGCCGGTACCTTCGGTTGCCGTGGGATCGGTGCTGCCGTTGATACCGGCGGTGGCTAGCGAGTTCATGCCCTCGACACGCACGGGGCCCAGCGTGCGCGTGGCTTGATCAGCCGGCGCGAGAACGAGGGTCACTGTCGTGGGTGAGCTGAAGCGATAAGTGAATCCCGTGCCTGACAGCAGAACGCGCAGCGCTTCCTCGCGAGGAAATTTCCCGGAGAGCGGCGCTGATTTGAGCCCTCGAACTTTCGTGGTCTCGAAGACAATCTGCGTGCCGGTTGCATCGGCCAACTGCAACAGCGCCGCGCCGAGTGCCTGCGCGGGAATGCTCAGAGAAAAAACCTGCGAATCGCCCGCACTCTCCGCGTCGCGCTGCTGGGCGAGACCGGGCGGCGACCAGAACGCGCCACCCAATGTATAAACGCACCCGGCAACGAGCGCGCTCAAACGTTGCGATCGTCGGCACGAAGTCGTTTCATCAACTCGATGCATCATTCCCGCTCCTGAGCTCTCAGTCGGCCACGCGCCGATCACGGCGCTCTTGTCCATGTGACGCGCGAGCCCGGCTGACTCAGTAAATAAAATTCCACCGCAACGAATCGACAGCGCGCATTGCGGTGTTTGGCGCGTCCACCCGTTGAGGACTTTTCCTCGCCCGGGAGACTCATTCAATGCGACTCGACGACGACTCCTTCCTGCTCACCTGCGAGCGTAGCGGACATGAGCCGCAACAGGTGCGTGAAGCTTTTATGAATCTCCGGCACCTCAAGGTCGAGCGACGACTCGCGGAGCAGGAAGCACAAGCGGCGATTGCGGGCTACCGACAGGTGCTCGGCGACTACATGGACGCTCTGTTCCTGCCCAAAGTGGCGGCCCGTGTGGTCGCTGAGAACACCCGAATAGACGTGCCGACTGGTGCCGAGCCCGTTGGATACTATTGCGGGTTGATCAGATCGGCGCAGCGAAAGCTGGCCACATACCGCCCGGAGGAAATGACGAGCGACGAGGCGGCAGCTCACGCGTCCTGGATTGAATGGGCGAATTCGGGGCAGTATACGGCGGCGACGATGGAGGAAATCGAAGCGGAAAGGTTTGCGCAGATGCCTTCAGTCGTGGTCCTTACGACGGCAACTTTCGACGATGCTTTCAAGGCATTTCCGGAGCCAACCATCGTTTATTTTCACAAACCGCGGATTGGAGTGCCGGATGCGTGTCTGCGACTGCAGCGGCTCGCTCGAGAGTTTCACCCGTATGGCCGAGTGGCCAGAGTCGATGTGCTCCAAAACAACGATCTCGCGACGCGCTTTATGATCTTGCTCAGTCCCGAACCGCTGTTACTGTTCGATATGAATGGGTCACTCAAAGGTTATATGAGTGCCGAGGAGCCGTTTGAGACGATCGCTGCCTGGTTCGAGCGGCGCGTGGCGCCCATGCGGCGCATAATGACGGACCCCGAGAAGCGTGCCCAGTTGCAACAATGGCGCATCCAAAGAGCACGGGGCGAACTGTGATGCGCGTTGTTCGCTCGCCCCAAAAAAGGGGCAACGAGTCCAAGGACTCGTTGCCCCGTACACACATTCGAAATCAGATGATTTCGACCGCCAGCGCCGTCGCTTCGCCGCCGCCGATGCACAGCGACGCGACACCGCGCTTCAGATTGCGATTACGCAGCGCGTGGACCAGCGTGGTGAGGATGCGAGCGCCGGTGGCGCCGATCGGGTGGCCGAGCGCGCAGGCGCCGCCGTTGATGTTGACCTTGGCGTGATCGAGGCCGACATCTTTGATCGCAGCCATGGTCACGACGGCGAACGCTTCGTTGATTTCATACAAATCGACATCGCCGGCGGACCAGCCGGTCTTCGCGAGCAGAGATTGAATCGCGCCGACCGGCGCAGTGGTGAACCACTCCGGTGCCTGCGCGTGGCTGGTGTAACCAACGATTTTCGCCAGCGGCTTCAGGTTGTGCTGACGAACGGCGGCGGCACTCGCGATGAGCAGAGCCGACGCGCCGTCGGAGATCGAAGAAGAGCTCGCGGCAGTGACGGTGCCGTCCTTTGCGAACGCGGGCTTCAAGGTCGGGATCTTGCTGATGTCACAAGTGAACGGCGTTTCGTCCTTCGCGACGACGCGTTCGCCTTTGCGATCTTTCACAGTGACTGGCGCGACTTCGTTGTTGAAGTGCGTGCCTTCGACAGCGGCGAGTGCACGACGCACGGACTCGGCGGCAAACTCATCCTGCTGCTGACGGGTGAAGCCATACTTGGCAGCGGTCGCTTCGGCGAACGAGCCCATCATCTTGCCGTCGAACGGGCTCTGCAGACCGTCGAAGAACATATGATCCAGAATTTCCGAATGGCCCATGCGCAGACCGCCACGAGCTTTCGGAATCAGATAAGGCGCGTTGGTCATCGACTCGATGCCACCGGCGAGCACGACGTTGGCCGAGCCGGCGCGAATCTGATCGGCGGCCATCATCACAGCCTTCAAACCGGAGCCGCACATCTTGTTGATGGTGGTTGCCGGCACTTTCTGCGGCACGCCGCCGGCCAGCGCGGCCTGACGGCCAGGAGCCTGACCGATGCCGGCCATCAGCACACAACCCAGAATGGTCTCGTCGATCTGTTCGGCCGACAGGCCCGAATCTTTGATCGCGGCCTGCACGGCGGCGGCGCCGAGCTGAGGAGCGGTCAACGGGCTGAGTGCACCCTGGAAGGCGCCGATGGGAGTACGGCGGGCGGCAACGATATAAACCGGTTCGCTCATGGCAATGCTCGACTTGTGGATTCAGTGAAACGCGAGTTCAGTGAAGGGCGGCCTTGTACAAAACCCCCGGACGCCACGCAAGCAAGGTCATGGCCAGTTATGGCGGCTCCTAAACTTACTTGCAAGTACCCAGCCTACGCCGAGTTTGTATGCAGTGCAACACGAGCCGCCGCAGTTGGCAATCTCTAAGTATTAATGGCCGGTGTAAGGCATTTTTATGCGGCTGAGGGCCGCGATCCGCTCTTCCGCGAGGCGTCGGGCCGCTTGCCAGGTGGGGATGTTGTTGCGGGCGGCGAGGGTGAGTATTCGACTAATGATATTGTGAATGCGCGCCACGCTTCTCAGGGCGCGATCCTCGTTATACCCCTCCAGCTCGATCGCGCTGTTCATCAGACCGCCGGCATTGATGGCGTAGTCGGGCGCGTAAAGAATGCCGCGACGGTCCAGCTCCGTGCCCAGCTCTTCGGATTCGAGTTGATTGTTGGCGCCACCGGCGACGATGCGACAACGCAGTCGAGGCAAGGTGTCCTCGTTGATCACTGCACTCAGCGCGCAAGGTGAGAACACATCCGCATCCACATCGTAGATCTGTGACATCGGCACCGCCTCGGCGCCGAACTCGGCGACCGCGTGCTCGATGCGCTCTTCGTTGATGTCGGTGATGAATACTTTCGCGCCGGCGGCGCGCAGCGACTTTGCTAAGTGATATCCCACTTGTCCGGCGCCTTGCACCGCGAAGCTCGTACGTCGCAGGTCCGAGTGGCCGAGCTTGAATTCCATACAGGCGCGAATGCCATGCAATGTGCCCAACGCGGTGAAGCGCGAAGGCTCGCCGCTGCCACCGAGTAATTGAGGGACACCGACCACGTGTCGCGTTTCCTGGCGGATGAGCTCCATGTCATCGGCGTTGGTGCCGACGTCTTCCGTCGTGATGTAGCGTCCGCCCAAGGATTGAATGAAGCGACCGAGCGCGCGAAACAACGCTTCGCTCTTGTCGGTTTCGGGATTGCCGATCAGCACGCCTTTGGCGCCGCCGAGATTGAGGCCGGCGATGGCGGCTTTGTGAGTCATGTCGGCGGAGTGCTTGAGCACGTCGCGCACCGCGTCCGCTTCGTTCGCGTACGGCCACATGCGCAGGCCGCCGAGGCCTGGGCCCAACGCGGTGTTATGAATCGCGATCACGCAGCGCAGGCCGCTTTCGCGATGATGGAAGAACACTACTTGCTCGTGACCGAGCCGGCCGACCGCTTCGAACAAGTTCATCGCCGTCCCTCGAAAACCGCAGGCGACGATTATAGGCGGGGTTATGTGTCTAAGGTTCGTTTGGATTGCAGCGCCGCGATGCCGTCGTTCGACGACAGGTCCGGTTCGCCCAGTTCGGCGAGGATGCGCGCGTGCGCCTGATCGCGTGTATGGATGACAGCGTCGGACGCCTTCATGTCGCTCATCGGGCCGATCGACGGCAGCACGTGGATATCGATGCGGCCGGGGCGGGGCAGGAATCGCCCGGACGGCAGGACATAGCGCGTGCCTTTGATCGCGAGCGGCACGACCGGCAGATCGACACGCGCCGCGATGGTGAATGCGCCGCTGTGAAATTTGCCGAGCCCCGGTTCCGCCAGGAACGTGCCTTCCGGAAAGAAGGCGAGCGCCTGGCCGGCGTCGGCGGCTTTCAAGAGACGTCTCGCATCCATGCCGCCCGCATGCCGGTTGAAGCGATCCACGAACTCCGAGCCGATGCGCCTCAACAGCAGGCCGGCGAGCGGCACGCGGCTGAACTCTTTCTTGATGACGAATGAGAAGCGCGCGGGCAGGGCGGCCTTGAGCACGATGCCATCCAGGTAGCTGGCGTGATTGGCGACGACCACGCACGGGCCGCTCGGCAACAAATGCTCGTCGATCACTCGCAGTCGCAAGCCGGCGACCGCGAAGAAGGCGCGGGCTGCGAAGTGGGCGATATGCCGACGTGCTTTGATCCCGAAAGGCAGTAACACTGCGACGAAGGCGGTCAGGCCGAAGGCCAGAAACACCGTCAGTACATACAATCCATAAATGATCTCGAGCGCGGTCCTGACGATTATCCAGGGGGCGCGCGGCCGCGCGTCAGTCATAACTCGACACAGAAGTCACCAGAGAATTTATGTAGCGTCCGCATAGTTGTCGAATTCTGTGAACTAAGTCTCTTTATGTAAACCGTAGCCGGGGTTCTGTGATTGTAATCACGCCCAGCGCCCAACCCGCTCCCCATACTGCCGCCATCGATTTAACGGTCTGTCGTGAGCGATCACGACGCAAACCTAAAGGCGATGAGCACCGTAACTAAAGCATCAGTTTACTCGAGGTCAGGCGAGGATATGCCCGAGACGCCGTCATTGGCGGCCATCGACCGCTTTCTCGACGCAGTGTGGATGGAGCGCGGTCTGTCGCCCAACACGCTGTCAGCCTACCGCGCCGACCTGACTGCGCTGGATCGTTGGCTGCAGTCACGAGGCACCTCGAGTGTCGCCGCCAAGCGGGCCGACCTGCTCGCGTTCATCGCGCATCGGGTCGAAGCCGGCGCACGGCCGCGTTCGACCGCCCGCCAGCTTTCCAGCTTTCGCAGATTCTACCGTTACCTGATTCGCGACGGTGCGATCAAAGAAGATCCGACCGCGCAGATCGCGATGCCTAAGATCGGCCGCTCGCTGCCGAAGTCGCTGACCGAGGAAGAGGTCGAGTCGCTGCTGAAGGCGCCGGTGGTCGAGGATCCGCTGGGTCATCGCGACCGTTGCATGCTCGAGGTGCTGTACGCCACGGGCCTGCGCGTGTCCGAGCTCGTGAATCTGAAGTCCAGTCAGGTGAACATGAACCAGGGCGTGTTGCGCATCGTCGGCAAGGGCGATCGCGAGCGCTTGATCCCGCTCGGCGACGAGGCGGTGTCCTGGCTGCAGAAGTTCATGAACGGTCCGCGCCTGGAGATCCTGCTGGAGCGCCAGACCGACTATCTGTTCCCGACGCGCCGTGGCGATCGCATGACGCGCCAGGCCTTCTGGCACATCATCAAGCGCTACGCGCAGAAGGCGGGTGTGCAGAAGGCGTTGTCGCCTCATACACTGCGTCATGCATTTGCGACACATCTGCTGAATCATGGCGCGGACCTGCGCGTCGTGCAGATGCTGCTGGGCCATAGCGACCTGTCGACCACCCAGATCTATACCCACGTCGCCCGGGAGCGCATGAAGGAGCTGCATGCCCTTCATCACCCGAGAGGGTAAAGAAGCCCTCAATCGCCGTACGGCTCGGAACAGACAAGAGCCGGCGGCTGCTTGCAAGGACGTCCTGTTTGAGCCGTACGGCGATTGAGGGCCTCCGGTCCTGGCGCGCTTGAACTTACGTACTCTCGCCGGTAGTTGAGTCCCTGGTAGACTCCGTTCGCCTCCTCAAGCCGAATTGCCATTGAACTTGCGTGGTCGCGCAGGCTCGAATCGGGCGAGGGTCACGAGAGTTCCCATGAAAAAGCTGTTGTTGTGTCTGTTCGCCAACGTGTCGCTGGCGACGTTGCTGGCCACTTCCGTGGCCGCCGCCGAAACGGCCGCGCCAGCCAAGGCGACCGACCAGAAATCCGCCGACGCCACCATTCGGGCGGCGATCGCCAAGAAATTCCCCGACATGAAGGTCGACGAAGTGCGGCCCTCGCCCATGAAGGACATTTACGAAGTCCAGATGGGCGGCGAAGTGGCCTACATCAGCGGCGATGGCCGTTTCCTGATCGCGGGCGACATGTACGAGATCGACTCCCGCACCAATCTCACCGAGGCCGGCCGCACCAAGGCCCGCGTGGCGGCGCTGGCCAAGCTCGATGAGAAGGACATGATCGTGTTCAAGCCGCAAAAGGTGAAATACACGATCACCGTGTTCACCGACGTTGAATGCGGTTATTGCCGCAAGCTCCACAGCGAGATCGCGCAGTTGAACGATCGCGGCGTGCAGGTGCGCTACCTGGCCTATCCGCGAGCCGGCCCGGGTACCGAGGACTGGGCCAAGATGGAAGCGGTGTGGTGCTCGACCGATCGCAAGAAAGCCATCACCGATGCCAAGGCGGGCAAGACGGTCAAGGCCGCCCAGTGCTCCACGCCGATTGCCAAGCAGTTCAAGCTGGGTGAGCAGCTGGGTGTGCGCGGCACGCCAGCCATCTTCACCGACAGCGGCGAGTACATCGGCGGCTATCTGGCGCCCGATCAGATGATCGGCAAACTGGACGGCACTGATCAATAACTCGGGATCGGGCATCCCTGTCACGACCCTCGTGCGAGCTAGCAAAAAGGCGTGACTTTTTGCTGCTCGCCGCCGCCTGAGGCGGCGGGGTACCTCTATGTACCCGGCGGCTGCGATGAACCGCCCCGGGTATTTTCAACGCTCCAAGAGCTTCAACTTATCCGGCTTGCCGTCCCATTCCTTGGCATCGGCGGGCATGGCCTTCTTCTCGGTGATCACCGGCCAGGACTTGGTCAGCTCGGCATTCAATTGCTTGAAGTGCTGCTGACCGTCGGGCAGCTCCTCCTCGGAGAAAATCGCCTCGGCCGGGCACTCCGGCTCGCACAGCGTGCAGTCGATGCATTCATCCGGGTCGATCACCAGGAAGTTCGGGCCTTCATGGAAACAGTCGACCGGGCACACCTCGACGCAGTCGGTGTACTTGCACTTGATGCAGTTTTCAGTGACGACGAAAGTCATCGGCTAGAACTCCGAAAAATCGCTCTACAACGGCGTCGTGGACAAGGTGAATACGCCGTTCGAGGCCGCGCATTGTGCCAAAGGGGGCGCGGGGATGCGAGGCGGGCTGGCCATGTCTATATAACTTCGGCCGCCCGCGTTACTGGGAAGGGCCGTCGGTCGTGACCGGTTTGCCGTCCACCCAGTCGATATCGCGGAAATGCAGCAGTTCCCGGCCCTTGGCCCGGTCCTCCAGGTAGCGGCGCAGGCCGAATTCCACGCTCAGGAAGGCAATCTCAGGCCAGGGAATCTCTTCCTCGGCGTACAGCTGGGATTCCAGGCTCTCGGGCCCAATGCCAAACGAAGGCTGCGTTAGCGTGGCGCGAAACATGATGTGCACCTGATGGGCGCGCATCACGTTGACGACCGCCAGCATCGAGCCGATCCGCACGTGCGCCAGCGCTTCCTCCATCGCTTCCCGGGCCGCTGCCTGCTGCACCGATTCGCCGTTCTCCATGAAACCGGCCGGCGTGGTCCACAGGCCGTAGCAGGGATCGATGGCCCGTTTGCACAACAGGAGTTTGCCTTCGTGCTCGATCACACAGCCCGCGATGATGCGCGGGTTCTGGTAGTGGATGGTGCCGCAGTTGGAGCACACGAAACGGGGCAGATGGTCGCCAGGCGGGACGCTGAGACTGACCGGGTGGGCACAATTGGAGCAGAACTTCATGAGATACCGGGTTGCACTGCCTGGTAGTCGCGGCGCGGGTGCGGGGAGCCGGCATGGTCCCCCGCCACCGGGATCTTGTCGAGAGGTATAGTCGCCGGCAGTAAACCTGCGAGTGATACAACGATGAGTGCAAGAGTGACGGTGGGGACTCTGGAAATCGCGCCGGTGCTGCATGATTTCGTCAGGCGGGCCCTCGCGGGGACCGGTGTGCAGGAAGCGGCGTTCTGGAACAGTCTGGAGCGTATTGTCCGAGAATTCTCGCCTCGCAACCAGCAACTGCTCGCCAAGCGTGACGATCTGCAGGCGCGCATCGATGGCTGGTGGCAGCAGCAGCGCGCTCAACCGATCGATGTAGCCAAGCAGCGTCAGTTCCTCGAATCCATCGGCTATCTCGTGCCCGAGCCGGCCGCGTTTCAGGTCGACACCGAGCATGTCGACAAAGAGATCGCGCACCTCGCCGGTCCGCAGCTCGTCGTGCCGCTGAGCAACGCGCGATATGCGTTGAATGCAGCGAATGCGCGCTGGGGCAGTCTCTACGACGCGCTCTATGGCACCGATGCGTTGGAAGCGCCGTTGCCTGCCGGCTCACCATACAACGCGGAGCGTGGTGCGAAAGTCATCGCGTACGCGCGCAAGTTCCTGGATGACGTCGCTGCGCTCACGCATGGCAAGCACGAAGACGCGGCCAAGTACTCAATCGAAAGCGACAAGCTGGTCGTAACGCTCAAGGACGGATCGCGCGCGACGTTGGCCGTGCCCGCGACGCTCGAAGGTTGGCGCGGTAGCGCCGTCGAGCCGCAAGGCATTCTGCTGCGCCATCACGGCCTGCATGTGGAGATTTGTATCGATCGCAAACATCCAATCGGTTCGACCGATGCGGCTGGCGTTTCAGATGTGGTGCTGGAGTCCGCGATCACGACGATTCAGGACTGCGAAGACTCGGTCGCTGCTGTCGATGCGGAAGAGAAAGTCGCGGTCTACAGCAACTGGTTGGGCTTGATGAAGGGCGATCTGCAAGCCACGTTCGCGAAGGGCAAGGGCACGACGACCCGGCAACTGAACGCCGATCGTGTCTACTCCGCGCCTGGTCACAAAGAGCTCACGTTGCCCGGTCGCAGTCTGATGCTGGTACGGAACGTCGGTCATCACATGCGCACCGACGCCGTGCTTCACGAGGGCAAGGAGATTTTCGAGACGGTGCTCGACGCGCTCGTCACTGTCGCCATCGCTCTGCACGACCTGCGGGGTGGCGGCAGAAACAGTCGCACCGGCTCGGTGTATGTCGTGAAGCCGAAGATGCACGGTCCCGACGAAGCGGCGCTGGCGAACGATTTGTTTGGTTGGGTGGAAGAAGCGCTGGGGCTGCCGAAGTACACGGTGAAGATCGGTGTGATGGACGAAGAGCGTCGCACCAGCTTGAATCTGAGTGCCTGCATCGAGCAGGTCAAACATCGGATCGTGTTCATCAACACGGGCTTCCTCGATCGCACCGGCGATGAGATTCACACCGCCATGCAAGGCGGGCCGGTGCTGCGCAAGGACGCCATCAAGACGCAGCCGTGGCTGGTCGCCTACGAGAAGCGCAACGTCGAAATCGGCTTGAACGACGGCCTGCGCGGCCGCGCGCAGATCGGCAAAGGCATGTGGGCGATGCCGGACAAGATGGCCGGCATGTTGGCCGCGAAGGCCGGTCATCCGCGCGCGGGTGCGAACACCGCGTGGGTGCCGTCGCCGACGGCGGCCACGTTGCACGCACTTCACTATCATCAAGTCGATGTGCGCGCGGTTCAGAATGAACTGCAGCGGCAACTCCAGACCGGCAAGGCGACCGGCATCGACGATCTGTTGCGCTCGCCGCTCGCGGCGTCGGGCTTCACGTCCGAAGAGATTCAGAGCGAGCTCGACAACAACATTCAGGGCATTCTCGGCTACGTAGTGCGCTGGATCGATCAAGGCGTCGGCTGCTCGAAGGTGCCAGACATTCACGATGTGGGCTTGATGGAAGATCGCGCGACGTTGCGCATCTCGAGTCAGCATGTCGCGAACTGGCTGCTCCACGGCGTGTGCACAGAGCAGCGGGTGAAAGAAACGTTGCAGCGGATGGCCGCCGTCGTGGATGCGCAGAATGCCGGCGATCCGGCCTATCGGCCGATGGCCAGCAACTTGAATGGCAGCATCGCGTTCAAGGCCGCGAGCGATTTGATTTTCCTCGGCCGCGAGCAGCCGAACGGCTACACCGAGTTTATCCTGCACAAGCGCCGTCGCGAATTAAAAGCGGCGGGCTAGCAATCAAGCGAGGCGGGCGGGCCGCCGCGAGCTGGGGTGGCGGGTTGAACGATCAGGTGAGGCGGGCGTCGAGCCACTCGATCCAGTGGCGTATCGGCGCCTGCGCTCCATTCGCAAGATGGGTGATGCAGCCGATGTTGGCTGAGAGAATCACATCCGGCTGCTGAGCTTGCAGGGCTTCGAGCTTGCGCTCGCGGAGCTGTTTGCTCAGCTCGGGTTGCAAGATCGAGTAGGTGCCCGCGGAGCCACAACACAAGTGACTCTCGGCCAGCGGCAGCACTTCCGCGCCGAGCGAGCTGAGCAGTTGCTCGACGACGCCTCGAATCTTCTGACCGTGCTGCAAAGTGCACGGCGGATGAAACATCACGCGCTCGGGCTGCCGGCGGGCCTTGCTCGCCAGCGTCGCCGCATGAGGCGATAGCAGCTCGGCCAAGTCCTTCGTGAGATCGACGATACGCCGCGCCTTCTCCGCATACGCCCGATCGTCGCGGAGCAAATGCGCATATTCTTTGACCATCGCGCCACAGCCCGACGCGTTCATCACTATCGCTTCGACGCCAGCCTCGACGTGCGGCCACCAGACGTCGATATTGTTTTTGATCTCGACGAGCGCGGCATCGTGATCGTTCAAGTGATGCTTGATAGCGCCACAACAGTTCGCGGCCGGCGTGATCACCTCGATCTCGAGCGCATCCAGCACGCGGGCCGTCGCGGCATCGATCCCAGGGGACATCGACGGCTGTACGCAGCCCAGCGGCAATAACATCTTGCGAGCATGCGATCGCTGCGGCCATGCGCCGACATCGCGCCGTTCCGGAACCTTGGCACGAATCGACTCAGGCAGAAACGAGCGCACGGCCTGGCCAGTGCGCATCGCGGGGCCGAACAGCTTGCTGGTCAAGCCATGTTTCAGCGCCGACCGCGCCACCTGTTCGGCAAACGGACGTTCGATCTTCTGCTCGACGATGCCGCGGCCGATATCGAGCAACCGGCCATACTGCACCCCCGAAGGACACGTCGTCTCACATGCCCGGCAAGTGAGGCATCGATCCAAATGAACCTGCGTGCTGCGGGTGGGCTCGACGCCTTCGAGCACCTGCTTCATCAGATAAATCCGGCCGCGCGGTCCGTCCAGCTCATCGCCGAGCAATTGATAAGTAGGGCAGGTCGCCGTGCAAAAGCCACAGTGCACGCAGCGGCGGACGATCTCCTCAGCTTCCTTGCCTTCGGGCGTGTCTTTGATGAAATCGGCGAGCTGCGTTCTCATGGGGTGACGCCTTGCTCAAAGATCCGGATACAGCCGACCGCGATTGAAAATGTTCGCGGGATCGAACTGCGCTTTCAGTCGTCGATGAATGGCAGCGATCGGCGCTGTGAGCGGCGCAAACGCGCCCGCCGAGCGATCGCCGCCGCGAAACAACGTCGCATGGCCGCCGGCTTGCCGCGCACATTCACGCACCTGTTCGGCACTTTGATGGGTACGCAACCAGCGTAGCGAGCCATTCCATTCGATCAGCGACGGCTCATTGATCGACAGGACGGGAGCAGTCGAAGGCACCGACACGCGCCACAGCGGCGCCTCGCCCTCGAAGAACGGATGCGTCTGCTCGCGAATGCTGGTCCAGAAAGCATCCGCCTGCTCGTTGTCGAAGTCCTCACCGCCAAGCTGATGACGTGCCGCGCTCACGGCGGCCGACGCGCCCGCCAATCTTAGATAGAGCGCACCGTCATACCATGCCGAGGCGGACAGAGGCAGCGGTCGTCCCGCCCACTCATTGAGCTTGTGCACGGCCGCGACTTCGGTCATTTCGAAGCACAAGGTGTGATGTGAGATCGGTCGCGGCAACACTTTGATGGACACTTCAGCGATGACACCGAGAATGCCCATCGAACCGGCGAGCAATCGCGATACATCGTACCCGGCGACGTTCTTCATGACGGTGCCGCCGAATGTCAGCAACTCGCCGCGACCATCGACCAGCTTCGCGCCGAGGACAAAATCGCGAACGCCGCCATACGTCGGCCCGAAAGAAACGCGTCGCGGACCGGACAAGCCGGCAGCAATGCAACCGCCGACAGTCGCGTTGGCGCCGAAGTGCGGGGGCTCGAACGCGAGCATCTGTCCGTTCTCGGCCAGCAGCTGTTCCAGCTCCGAGAGCGAAGTGCCGGCGCGTGCGGTCACAACGAGCTCGGTGGGCTCGTAATCGACAATGCCCGCGACGCTGCGAGGATCCAGCAACGTGCCCTCAGAGGCGTTGCCGTAGAAATCTTTAGTACCGCCGGCTCGAATGAGCAGCGGTGCACGCGCCTCCGACGCGGCGCGCACGGTCTCGCACAGTTGGCTCAGTGCTTCATCCATCAGAAGCGCGGCAGTTCAGGGAATCGAATATTGCCTCCCTGCACCCGCATGCGGCCGTACTCGGCGCAGCGGTGCAGCGTCGGGATGACCTTGCCCGGGTTCAGCAGGCCGGCCGGATCGAACGCATTCTTGACTCCGAGAAAGGCATCGAGCGTGGCACGCCCGAACTGCGAGCACATCTGATCCAGCTTCTCGACGCCGACGCCGTGCTCGCCGGTCACCGTGCCGCCCATTTGCACGCACAGCTCCAGAATTTCGGCCCCGAAGGCTTCGGCCCGCGCCACCGAATCGGGATCGGCATCGTCGAACAGAATCAATGGATGTAAGTTGCCGTCGCCTGCGTGAAACACATTCGGGCAGCGCAGTCCGTACTGCGGCTCCAATGCTTGAATCGCTTTCAACACTTCGCCGAGTCGACGCCTCGGGATCGTGCCGTCCATGCAGTAGTAAGCAGGCGATGCTCGCCCGGCGGCGGGGAACGCGTTCTTTCGACCTGCCCAGAAGCGCAGGCGCTCGGCTTCGCTGTTCGATACTTGAATGCGCGTGGCTCGCGCGGCGAGCAGCACGGCTGACATGCGATCGATTTCTTCGGCGACCTCTTCGGGCGTGCCATCGGATTCGCATAACAACACCGCCGCGTCCAGATCGTAACCGGCGTTTGCGAATGGCTCGACCAGCCGGCTCGCCGCTTGATCGAGCATTTCCAATCCGGCGGGAATGATGCCGTCGGCGATCAGCGCAGCGACCGCATCGCCGGCTTCGCCCACGTCCGCGAAGCTGGCCATGATGCATCGAGCGGTCTGCGCGACCGGCACCAGTCGCACCGTGACTTCTGTGACAACCGCCAGCATGCCTTCCGAACCCACGACCAGCGCCAACAAGTCGAGACCGGGCGCGTCCGGCGCGAGGCCCCCAAATTCCACCGACTCGCCTTCAATCGTGAGGCCGCGCACCCGCAGGACATTGTGAACCGTGAGGCCGTATTTCAAACAATGCACGCCGCCGGAGTTCTCGGCGACGTTGCCGCCGATAGTGCAGGCAATCTGACTCGACGGGTCGGGGGCGTAGTAAAGACGATGACGTGACGCGGCTTCGCTGATCGCGAGATTGCGCACGCCCGGTTGGACCGTCGCGGTTCGCGCGCGAGCATCGATGGACACAATACGATTGAGCTTTGCGAGCGACAGGAGCAGTCCCGCATGGTGGGGCAGAGCGCTGCCTGACAGGCCGGTGCCGGCGCCTCGCGGTACGACAGGCACCTTGTGCTCATGACAGAGCTGCAGAATTCGCCGGATCTGGTCTTCCGTTTCCGGCAGAGCCACGATCATGGGCAACTGCCGGAACAACGTCAGGCCGTCGCACTCGTAGGGACGCGTATCTTCCTCACGAAACAGGACGGCGTCTTGCGGCAGAAAAGTGCGTAACGCCGCGACCAGGCTGCGCTGCCGGACGACATCCACAGGCAACGAGCGCTCGGCGGGCGACGAAGGGGCGGGCGTGGCGCGGTCCATGCGCGAATCATAAATGACTGGCGAGCCGGCTTATACTCGGCCCCGGATTAACTCAGGCAAAAGGATCCAGCATGACGACCCACAGCCGACGAGAAGTCATCACCGCCGCGGCCGCTTTGGCCGGTGCAGGTGTCGCCGCGCAGGCCGCGAGCGCCGCGACCTCGGGTAACGCCGGAACCGCAGGCAAGGCCACGATTCCGCCGGTCGTGCATCACGTGTTCTTCTGGCTGAAGAATCCCAAGTCCAAGGACGATCTCGCTCGACTGCTGACCGGCTTACGGACGCTGGGCGGGATCGAGACCGTCAAAGCCATTCACATCGGCGTGCCGGCCGAGACCGAGCAGCGTGGCGTGGTGGACTCCAGCTACAGCGCGTCGGAAATTCTGTTCTTCGACGACGTGGCCGGCCAGAACGCCTACCAGGTGCATCCCATCCACAAAAAATTCGTCGCCGACTGCGAGCACCTGTGGGAGCGCGTGGTCGTTTATGACGTCAAGCCCGCGCCGACGCCTTGATGTCTTCGCGCAGCGTGCGTGCCGCCAGGATGTAGTGCAGCGCTGACCAAAGGTTGATCATGATGGTGACGCGGATGGCCCAACGCAGGCCATCCGCCTGCGCCTGTTGCGCAGCCATGCCATGACTCACCAGATAGCTGTTGATCGTGTCGCTGACCACGCCGGTGAACATCGGCCCCAGGCCGAGGCCGATGAAGTTCAGGATCAACAGCAACACCGCGCTGGCTTGCGCCCGTTCGTGAAGCCCGACCAGCCGATGAGTCGCGGCGATGCTGGGCGCGAGATAAGCGGCGCTCATCGCCACGAAAGGAATCAGCGCATACAGCGCGTGATAACGATCGTCCAGCGAGTAGGCGATCTGGCCGAACGCGCAGTTGAAGAACAGCGAGCCCGCCGGAATCCACAAATACCAGCGCGGATCGTCGGTGCGGTTGTAACAGCGGTCGCATAGCCGGCCGGCGAGATAGGTGCCTGTCAGGCCGCCGAGCGCGACAACGAACGCCAGCCAGGCGCTCAACTCCGCGATCGTCATGCCATGCGTGCGCATGAAGAACGGCGAGTAGAAATTGTTCACGCCGTACGCTGCAAAGGAATGCAGACCGGCCGCGAGCGATAGGTGACGGAACGAGCGTCGCGACCACAATTCGGTCACGAGCTTCCTGAACGCGACCGGCTCGTGCGGAGTGGCGGCGCGTTGCTCCGAGAATCCTCGAGGCGGCTCGCGAAGCGTCAGCTTCACGATCAACGCGACGATCAATCCCGGCAGACCGACGGCGAAGAACGCCGCGCGCCAGCCGTAGACGTGCGCGATCTGCCCGCCCACGACGAAGCCCAACGCGCCGCCGGCATACACGCCCATCGAGTAGATCGACAGCGCCGTCGCCCGCTTGCTCTGATCGAAGTAATCGCTGATGAGCGAGTAGGCTGGAGGGCTGCAGCCCGCTTCGCCGACGCCAACACCGATGCGTGCGATCAGCAGATGCCAGAAGTTTTTCGCGGTGCCGGTCACCGCGGTGAAGGCGCTCCAGATCACGATGGAGATCGCGATGATGTTGACCCGATTGCGCCGGTCGGCGAGCCGCGCGATCGGAATGCCCAGGGTGGAATAGAAGGCCGCGAATGCCAGCCCGCTCAACAGGCCGAGCTGCCAGTCATGCAGCCCGAACTCCCGCTTGATGGGCTCGATGACGATCGACAGGATCTGCCGGTCGACGAAATTGCAGGTGTAGACCAGGAACAGCAGCCACACCACGTAATGTCGGTAGCCGGTGCTGACTTCGAACGTCGCGGCGGGAGCGGCGTTCGCCGGCGCCGGCGCATCGACCAGGTTCGTCTCGGGACGTGCTACCACTCATGGATCTCCTGGAACTTCCGCGGATTATTGCAGGGTGGGAGCGGCGCCCCGGGTGATATCGCGGCCAGCGTGGTGTTGCGAGCACACCGCCAGGGGGCAGTGGTGACCCGGTCTCACCGCCGGCGCACGCTAGGCAACCCGACCGCACGCATGAATAGCCTATAAAAAACCCTCGCGACGACGAGCGTGGGAGACGGGTTTGCAGCGTGACGGCACAACAATGACGGCGACACTCGAAGCACTCGAGAACGGCTTCGAGGACGAGGACGCTCGCAATGCGTATGCGGGCAAGCTGCGTCCCGACCGGCAGCTGCGCATGTTCCGCGACGACAGCTGGGTGTTCTCGACCCGGTCGATCAAGCGCGGCAGTCAGGTTCATCCATTGCCTCGGGCCAGGCGCCAGATCGAAGACCTGGCCGTTCACGCCAACGCGACCCGGTACGACCTGGTCGACTACATCTCCCGCAATCGCATCGCCGGGCTGCTGGTGTTGCATCGGGGCGAGATCTGCCTCGAGCACTACGAGTTCGGCAACGACGCGCGCACGCGTTGGATTTCCATGTCCATGGCCAAGTCCGTCAGCACCACGCTGGTCGGCGCGGCGATTCAGGATGGCTCGATTCAGAGCGTCGACGATCCGCTCACTCGCTATCTGCCGCAGCTGAAGAACGGCGGTTACGACGGCGTCTCGATTCGTCACTTGTTACAGATGACGTCGGGCGTGCGTTGGGACGACACGCATACCGATCCGCAATCCGAGCGTCGCGTCATGCTGGATCTGCAGATTGCACAGCAGCCGGGCGCGATTCTGAATTTTCTGTCCGGGCAGCCTCGCGTCGCCGAGCCCGGCACGATCTGGAATTACAGCACCGGCGAGACACACGTGGTCGGCGCGCTGGTACGCGCGGCGACCGGTCGGTGGTGCGCCGACTATCTTTCCGAAAAGATCTGGCAGCCGCTCGGCATGGAGCTCGATGCCACGTGGTGGCTCGAGTCGCCGCAAGGTTTGGAAGTCGCCGGGAGCGGTATCAACGCTTCGTTGCGCGACTACGCGCGCTTCGGTCAGTTCATGTTGAACGACGGCGTGATCGGCTCGACTCGCGTGTTGCCCGAAGGCTGGGTGCGCGAAGCCAGTCAACCACGCGAGATCGCTGGCAAACGCCTCGACTACGGCTACATGTGGTGGCCGGTCGCTGCGCGCGACGGCTCATTCGCCGATGGCGCGTACAGCGCCCGCGGCATCTTCGGTCAGTACATCTATATCAATCCGACGCGACAGCTCGTGGTCGTGGTGTTGAGCGCGCGTGCCAAACCCAAGGGATCTGAAGTCATCGCCGACAACGATTTCTTCAACAGTGTGGTGGAGGCGCTCGTCGGATAGTTCGCTGGTATCACTGCTTGTGGGGAGACGATCATGATTAAAAAATCACATGGCTCTTTGTTGTTGACCCTGGCTGCACTGGCGCAGCCGATGGTATCGCTCGCGCAGAGCGAGACGGTTGAGGAGGTGGTGGTCTTCGGCAAGGATTTCGTGCCGCCGGTGAACAGCTCGGGCACCAAGTCCGATACGCCGCCGATTGAAACGCCGGCCTCGTTGTCGGTGATCTCGCGCGACCTGCTGGATTCGTGGGGCGCGAGCAAGCTCACCGAAGCGTTGCGTTACACGCCGGGCGTGAATGCCGAGCCCTTCGGTGTCGAGCCCCGCTTTACCAGCGTCAACATGCGTGGCTTCACGGCCGCTGCTGCCGGCATCTATCGCGATGGATTGGCGTTGATCAATCCGGGCTGGGCGGTGAGCTACAACCTCGAGCCCTACGGCGCCGAGCGTGTCGAAGTGCCGCGCGGTCCGGCCTCGGTGCTCTACGGCCAGGGCAGCCCGGGTGGCTTGATCAACTTTGTTTCCAAGATGCCGAAGGATCAGGCGTTCGGCGAAGTGGGCCTGGAGTACGGCAACAACGATCGCAAGCAGGCGCAGTTCGACGTCGGCAGCTCGTTCGACGAGGCAGGCACGTGGAGCGGCCGACTGACCGGCTTGATTCGCGACAGCGACACGCAGATCGACTACGTTCCGGATGACCGGCAGTTCCTCGCCGCCGCCTTGCGTTGGCGGATTTCCGACGACACCTCGCTCACGTTCCTCGGTTCGTATCAGCAGGACAAGACCAAGCCGTCGCAGTCGTTGCCGGCGTTGGGCATGCTCGAGCCGAATCCGAACGGCACCATTCCGGTCAGCCGCTTCAGCGGCGAGCCGGGGCTGGACGACTACGATCGCGACGAGTTCTCGGTCGGCTATCAGTTCGAGCATCGCTTCAACGACTCGGTGCGTTTCTTCCAGAACGCGCGCTACAACGATGTGAAGCTCACCGAGATCGCGGTGTACAGCATGGGCATCAGTCAGAATCCGGCCGACGCCGATCGCATCGTGTTTCGTCGCGCGGCCTTCAGCTACGGCACGCTGGATGGATTGACCATCGACAATCAATTGCACGTGGCACTCGGCTCCGGCGCGGTGAAACAAAAGGTGCTGGCGGGCGTCGACTATCAGGATGTCAGTGCGTGGCATCGGCAGCATCACAATGCAACACTCACGCCGATCGATATCTTCGCTCCCGTGTACGGCGTCGCGAACATCACGCGTCCGGCGCCCTGGGGCGACGACGACATCGATCTGGAACAGCTCGGCGTCTATTTGCAGGATGAGATCAAGATCCAGGAGAAGCTGATCTTCAATCTGGGCGCACGCTTCGATCACGCCAGCAGTTCGACCTATTCGCGGTTGAGCCAGAGCACGACTCAGGATCAAACCGACGAGGAGCTGTCGCTGCGCGGCGGTGTGGTGTACGTGTTCGACAGCGGCTTTGCGCCGTATGCGAGTTATGCCGAGTCGTTCCTGCCGTCCTCGGGCGTGGATGCGGCGGGTAAGCCGTTCGATCCGGAAACCGGTCGGCAATACGAAGTGGGCGTGAAGTATCAGCCGAAGAGCTTCAACGGCCTGTTCACCCTGGCGCTGTTCGATCTGGAGCGCACCAACTTCGTGGATCGCGACGACGACTTCAATCTGTTCCAGACCGGCAAAGCGTCGTCACGCGGCGTGGAGCTCGAAGCGTTCACGGCGATGGACAACGGCCTGAGCTTCATCGCCAGCTACAGCTATCTGGACACGGAGCAGAAAGAGAACAAGCTGCCCGAGCTGGTCGGTAAGCAATTCCCGCAGATTCCCAAGCACAAGGCCGCGCTCTGGCTGGACTACAACTTCAATGCGTTCGGACTCGATGCGCTCGGCGTGGGCTTCGGCACGCGCTATCAGTCGTCGACGTTCTCGGATGACTTGAACACGGTGGAGAGCCCGAGCTTTACGCTGTACGACGCGGCGGTTCACTACGAGTGGAATAACATGCGCGTCGCGTTGAATATCCAGAACCTGGCCGACAAGGAGTATGCCTCGTCCTGTTTCACCCGCTTCTCCGTGCTGTGCACGGTGGGTGAGACCCGCTCGATCCGAGGCTCGTTCCGGTATCGTTGGTAATCTGGCTGAGTCGATTCGATTTTTGGGGGCGAGTGAATGACAGAGAAGCGGCGATTCGAGCGGCTGTGCCTGGCCGTATCGTTAGCGTTGTTGGGTACGGCAGCGATGGCCGGCGAGCGAACCTGGAGCGTCACGGATACGGGGCAGCCGTATGTCGACGCCGAGTTCACTGTCAACGAAGGCACCTGGATGAGCGTCGACGTGAGCCCGGACGGGTCGACGCTCGCCTTCGATCTGCTCGGCGACATTTATGTGCTGCCGGCGAAGGGCGGCGATGCACGGCTGGTCCATGGAGGACCGGCCATGCAGATCTTCCCGAGCTTCAGCGCCGATGGCAGCAAGCTGCTGTATCAGAGCGATGAGAGCGGTTTCGATAACGCATGGATCTCCAACGTCGACGGCTCGAACCCAAGGCAGATCACTCACGACGCCGCCAACCTGCTGGGTGCGCCGACGTGGGGGCCGAACGACGACTCGGTCGCCGTCGTGCAGGCTTACTCGACCTTTCAGTTGATGAAGGCGTCGGAAATCCGCTTGTTCGACCTGCAAGGCGGCAAGGGCGCGCTGCTGGTGGAGATGCCGGAGAACCGGCGGGATGTGCAGGAGCCGAGCTTCACGCCGGACGGGCAGTTCGTCTACTACACACAGCGGATCATCCAGCCGAACATCTACATCAACGCCAGTCATCCGAACTACGTCATCAAGCGACGCGAGCTGGCCTCGGGGGCGACGGAAGAATTGATGGGCGGCTGGGGCAGTGCCACCACGCCGCAAGTGTCCCACGACGGCAAGAAGGTCGCGTTCATCCGGCGCGTCAAAGAAAAGACCGTGCTGTTCGTTTACGACGTCGCGGCTCGCACGCAAGTGCCGGTGTTCGACGATCTCGATCGCGATCTGCACGCCGACTTCGTGCAGCAGAACGCCTATTACCCACGCTTCGACTGGTTCCCGGACAACCGGCACATCGCGATCTGGGGCAAGGGCAAGCTGTACAACGTCGATACGCAGACCAGCACCGCGAGCGAGATCCCATTTCGCGCGAATACCAAACATCACATCGTCCGCGCGCCGCATTTCGAGCAGAACGCCGCGCCGGACTCGATCGCGGTTCGGTCGGTGCGACAGCTTGCGCCTTCGGTCGATGGCAAGCGCCTGGTGTTCACGGCGCTGGATCGATTGTGGAGTCAATCCGATGCGTCGGCGCCGGCGCGTCTGAGCAAGAGTGCGGCGTTCGAGTTCGATCCAGCCTTCTCGCGCGATGGCCGCTCGTTCGCGTACGTCGAGTGGGATGACGAGCGAGGCAGCACACTGAAGGTCGCCAACGCTGCGGGTCGAAACGGGCGCACGGTGGCCACCAGCCGGGGCGTCATTCGCAACCCTTCGTTCTCGCCGGACGGCAAGCAGGTCGTGTATCGGATCGATGAAGCGGACAAGACCATGGGCGGTTACGGTACGCAGCCGGGCATCTATGTCGCGCCCGCGAGCGGTGGCGCCGATCGTTTCGTTGTCGCGGGCGACGATTGGCCGGTGTTCTCGCCCGACGGGAAGCGCATTTACTACGTCGAAACCTCGCGAGTGAAGGGCGAGTTGATTCACTCGTTGGTCAGCGTGACCTTGGATGGACACGATAAGCGCGAGCATGGGCATACGCTGAATGCCGATACGTTGGAGCTGCGCGTCAGTCCCGATCTGCGCTGGATCGCGTTCCGCGAAACGCAGCAGTACTTCGTGATGCCGTTCAGTGACATCGGCACGCCGATCACCATCAGCGCTCGTAGCAGCGAAGTTCCGGTGCGAAAGCTGACCGACCTCGGTGGCTATTCACTGACGTGGTCGAGCGATTCGTCGACATTGCATTGGACGTTGGGTGCGTCGCTGTATCGGGCCAACGTCACTGACGCGGCATCGGCAGCAGTATCGCAGCCGTACGCGAAGATCGATCTGAAAGTGCCCGCCGATGTGCCGACCGGCAAGCTAGCGTTCACGAATGCCCGCATCATCACAATGAAGGGCGATGAAATCATCGAGCAGGGCACGGTGGTTGTCGAAGGCAATCGTATCGTGGCTGTCGGTCCGAGCGCTTCGGTCACGACTCCTGCCGATGCGAAAGTGATCGATGCTTCCGGCAAGACCATCATGCCGGGGCTGATCGACATGCACGGTCACATCGACTGTTGTTATCGCACTGGCGTGATGCCACAGAAGCAGGCGCCGCGTTATGCCGCGCTGGCTTTCGGCGTGACGACCAACTTCGATCCTTACTCGAGTGAACTACCGAACTACGAGACGCGCGAGACCGATCTCGCCGGCATCACCGTCGGGCCGCGTTGGATCGGCTCGGGCAGCCCGATCTACGGTCGGGCGAAGAAGACCGACTTCAACTATGTGCCGCTGCGCGAGTATGACGACGCGCACAAAGCGCTGCTGCGAAAGCAGGCGCTCGGCGACATCTACATCAAGAGCTACAAGCAGCCGGGCCGTCAGCAGCGGCAGATGCTGGTCAAGGCTGGGCGCGAGACCGGGATCATGGTCGATGTGGAAGGCGAGGGGCACTTCTATAACGGCATTTCCATGATGCTCGACGGTCACAGCAACATCGAGCACAACCTGCCGGTCGCGCATTACTACGACGACGTGATTCAGCTCATGAGTCACGCGACCAGCTCGAACACGCCGACCCTGGTGGTGGCGTTTGGCGAGTTGTATGGCGAGAACTTCCTGTATGAAAAGGAGCGTGCCTGGGAGGATCCGAAGGTGAAGACCTTCGCGCAGGAGGCGACGTCGAGTTACGGCGCGCTCGAAGTGCAGGGCGGTGCGCCCGTGCACTCCCGCAATATGACGAGCATCCATGTGGCCGACGAGCTGTGGGACATCGGGTTCCGCTCGGTGTCGCGCTCCATCAAGAAGCTCGATGAGGCCGGCGTGCGTATCAACGTCGGCTCGCACGGCGAGATCGCGGGCCTCGCGATGCACTGGGAGATGCAACTGCTCGCCCAGGGCGGCATGAGCAATCATCGCATTCTGCGCGCGGCCACGTTGAACGGCGCGACCACGCTTGGATTCGACAAACAACTGGGCTCGCTCGAAGCCGGCAAGCTCGCCGACCTGATCGTGCTCGATCGCAACCCGCTGGAGGACATCCGCAACAGCAACTCGGTACGTTACACGCTGCTCAACGGCCGGCTGTACGACTCGGCCACCATGAACGAGATCGGCAATCATCCCAAGCCCCGGACGCGGTTCTATTGGGAGATGGATGACTACAAAGGCATCGATTGGAACTCGGCGTGGTCGGGGCAGTGAGCGAACCATGAAAACCATGAATACTTGTTTCAAGCTGCTGTTGTCGCTGCTCGCGGTGCCCGCGTTCGCACAGTCCGATTGGAATGTCGAGAACACCGGTCAGCCCTCCTATGACGTCGAATTCCAGGTCAAGGAAGGCACCTGGATGAGCGTTGCTGTCAGTCCCGACGGTCGGACGCTCGCGTTCGATCTGCTGGGAGATATTTATTCGATGCCGGTGGCGGGCGGCGAAGCCAAGCTGCTGCTCGGTGGGGCGGCCATGCAGCGCAACCCGCGTTTCAGTCCGGATGGCCGTCAACTGCTGTACATCAGCGATGGCGGCGGCAGCGACAACTTCTGGATCTCGAATGCCGACGGTTCCAATCCCCGACAGGTGACGAATGAAACGGTTCGCTTGCTGAGCACGCCCGCCTGGAATGGCGACGGCACGCTGATCGCGGGAGCCTTGCAGTTCGCGACCGAAGACAAACATCACGCGGCCGAGCTGCGCATCTATGACTTGCGTGGCGGCGGCGGGCGGGTGCTCGTCCCTGCGCCGGTCAATGACGAGCCGGTCAACGAGCCGCAGTTCTCGCGCGACGGTCGCTATGTTTACTACACCGAGAAGCGGACTTCACCGAGCAAGTCGCGGACGTATGTGGACGCGAATCACAGCAATCTCGCCGTCATGCGCCGGGACCTCGCGAGCGGTGAGGCTCAGCAACTGATCCGAGGCTTCGGTAGCGCCATCGCTCCACAGCTTTCCCCGAACGACCAGCGCATTGCTTTCGTTCGACGGGTGCGAGAGAAGACGGTGCTGTTCGTTTATGACATCGCCACGGGCAAAGAGCTGCCGGTGTTCGAAGGGCTGGATCGCGACGAGCAGGCCGACTACAGCTGGATCGACGGCTACTACCCGCAGTACGGCTGGTTCCCGGATAACCGGCACGTGGCCATCTGGGGCAAAGGCAAGCTCTGGAAGGTCGACATGGATACGGGCGCGGCGCAGGAGATCCCTTTCAGCGTCCGTTCGCGTCACAAGATCACGGTGCCGCCGCGGTTCTCGCACGACCTCGCGCCGAAATCGATCACGGTCAAAGCGATTCGTCAGCTCGCGTATTCGCCCGACGATCGCGTCGTCGTGTTCAACGCGCTCGGTCGTTTGTGGCGCAAACAGGATGATGCGAAACCGACCCGCCTCACTCGTGCCAGCACGTTCGAGTTTGAGCCGGCATTCTCGCACGACGGCCGCAAGGTCGCGTACGTCGATTGGAACGATGAGAGCGGCAGCCGGCTCATGGTCGTGGGCTCGCAAGGCGGCGCGCCGAAGACTATCTACAGCACCGCGGGCGTATTGCGTACGCCATCATTCTCGCCGGACGGCAGCCGCATCGTGTTCAAGATCGATGAGGGCGATCGTTGTCTCGGCGGTCGTGAAGCTCGCGTCGGCTTGTATTGGATCAATGCCGCCGGCGGTGAAGCCCACTACATCGGGCCGCCGGGCGATGCGCCGATGTTCTCGCCCGATGGGCAGCGCATTTATTACTCCACGAAGAGCTACATCAATCACGCAGTCATCGCTGCGCTGGAGAGTGTGAATCTGGACGGCTTCGATCAGCGCGTTCACGCCAAGACTCTGGACGCGGATACCTCTGAGCCGCGCGTCAGTCCGGACTTGAAGTGGATTGCGTTCCGTCATCGTCAGCAGTACTACGTGACTCGTCATCGCGAGACTGGCGTGCCCGTGACGCTGACGACTGCGAGCGACAGTGCCAATCCCGTCGCGCGGCTCAGTGATATCGGCGGATATGCGCTGCTCTGGTCTGCTGACTCCAAGCGCTTGCATTGGGCGGTTGGCGATCAATTTGTGACGGCAGCTATCGACGCAACCACCGCCGCAGGCGCGAAGCCGAAACTGCAGCGAGTGGCTGCGGGTCTCGAAGCGCCGGTCGATGAGCCCACCGGCGAAGTGGCCTTCACCAACGGTCGCGTCATCACGATGGCGGGCGATCAAGTCATCGAGCGCGGTACGGTCATTGTTCGCGGCAATCGTATCGTCGCGGTCGGTGCGGCGGATCAGGTGACCGTGCCGTCAGGCGCGAAGGTGATCGATGCGGCCGGCAAGACGGTCATGCCGGGCCTGTTCGACATGCACGGTCACATCAACAACTGTTACTACACGTCGTCGGGCTTGATGCCGCAGCGGCAGTCCGCTCGCTACGCCGATCTCGCGTTTGGCGTGACCACCAACTATGACCCCTACAGTCTCGAGCTGCCTGCTTACACGCAGACCGAGATGACGTTGACCGGCGATATGGTCGGGCCGCGTTCCATCGAGTCGGGCTTGATCGCGTTCGGGCGCATCGCCAAGGTCGACAGCGGTTATGTGCCGATCTTCAGCTATCAGGACGCGCAGGATTTCATGGCGCGCAAGAAGGCGCTCGGCGGCACTATCGTCAAGAGCTATCGCCAGCCGATGCGCAGCCAGCGTCAGATGTTGATCAAAGCGGGGCGCGAGGCGGGCGTCATGGTGGACGTGGAGGGTGAGAGTAATTTCTATCTCGACCTCACCGCCGTCATCGATGGCAACACCGATCAGCAGCACAACCTGCCGGTCGCGAACTATTACGACGATGTAGTGCAGCTGTACAAGCACGGTCAGACACCGCATACGCCGACCTTGATCGTGCTCAACGGCGAGCTGCTGGGCGAGAATTTCATTTATCAGAACCAGCGTATGTGGGAAGACCCGAAGGTGCGCACTTTCATCCAGGTGGTCACCAGCGGCTACAGCCCGGTGAGCACGCCGCACTACGCCCCTCCGCACGTGCGAGGCATGACGTCGATCAACGTGGCCGATGAGCTGTGGGATGTGGGCTTCCGCTCCGTATCGCGCTCGGTGAAGAAACTCGACGATGCCGGTGTGATCGTGAACGCGGGCTCGCACGGCCATGTCATCGGCTTGGCTCTGCATTGGGAAATGTGGCTGCTGTCGCAGGGTGGGATGAGCAACATGAGCGTGTTGCGCTCGGCCACTCTGAATGGCGCCCGGACTCACGGGCTGGAGAAACAACTGGGCTCACTGGAGGCGGGCAAGCTGGCCGATATCATTGTGCTCGACAAGAACCCGCTCGAGGATATCCAGAACAGCAACAGCGTGCGTTACACCATGGTCAACGGCCGTCTCTACGATGCGAACACCATGAACGAGATTGGCAACTACAGCAAACCCCGAGGCAAGTTCTTCTGGGAAGCCAACCGCGCGCCGAATAACATCGATTGGGAGAAGTCATGGGCCGAGCAATGAGCACAACGAACAGCCCTTGCTCTTGCTGCGAATCCTCGTCTCGCGCAGACGCGCATCGGCGTCACCGTGAGGGCGCTAACGCGCCTCACGTATACAGTTTGATGTTGGCGCTGGTGGCTGCGTTTGTCTCAGCTGTGTCTGTCTCGGCTGCGTCGGTCTCAGTAGCCAGCGCAGGCGACTCCAGCGCAGCCGGCTTCGGCGCCGCGCGACAGCGCGAGGCGCGCGTCTGGAAGGTTTGCCCGGCGGCAACGACAGCGAGCGACTGCGATTTCAAGGGCGATCAGGCCATCCCGAACGCGGTCGCTCGCGCCAGCAACGGCGACACGATTCAAATCCGTGCGGGGCGGTACACGCCTCGCGCCTATCAGGACGTCCCGTTCCGCGATCTGGTCGTGCGCTCGTTCGTCATCATCGATGACAAGGACATCTCGCTGATCGGCGAGCAAGGCGTCATTCTCGCGGGCAACGATAAGTTACCCATGTCCGCCATCGTCGTGCGCAACGCCGATGTGAGCATCGCTCATCTCGAGATCACTAGCTTCAATTATCAGATCGAGGAGGACAAGATCTACGACGGTCACGGGATCTTTGTCATCGACAGCAAGGCCCGCATCGACGATGTCACCGTCAGCAAGTTTCAGAAGATGGGCCTGACGGGCCGCGGCGACACGCAGCTCGATGTATCGAACCTGCGAGTGCTCGACGGGCACGTCGGCGTGTGGTTGCACGAAAACGCATATCTGCGCCTGCGCAATGCCCTGGTTCGCGGCAACGATTCGAGCGCGATCACGGCCTACGATAACTCCGCCGCACACATCTCCGGCTCGACGGTGGAAGGCAATGCGCGATATGGCTTGTACGCGAATCAGCAAGCGGCAGTCTTCGTGAGCAACACGAAAGTTGCCGGCAACAAGCTTGGCGATGTGAACGCGCTGGCGGACAGTCACATTCGACAGGATCGCCTCTAGCTGCTCGGAGGCGCCAGTTCCGGGTGCTCCTTGGCGATGGTCGCGCTGAGCCAGTGACGGAACTTCTCGATCACGCGTGACTGCCAACGATCGGCCCGCGCGATGAAGTGATAGATGCCCAGCTGCGTGACGAACGCCGGGCGCTGATGGGTGATGTCCACCAGCCGACCGGCGGCGATGTCGTCGGCGGCGATCAGCGAATTGGTCAGCGCGATGCCCCGGCCGAAGCGGGCGCCTTCGAGTGTCAAATGTCCCTGCCACAGGCGCGGGCCCGGCAACTCGCCTTCTTCAGTCACGCCATGGGCTGCGAGCCATCGCAGCCACCCATCCGTATCCTGCTCGTGCAAAAGTTGATGTTTCAATAAATCGCGCGGGTGGCGCACCGGCGGGGCGCTGGAAAGATAAGCCCGGCTCGCGACGGGGATGATCGGGGCACGCGCGACCTCCACGCTCTTCAAATGCGGCGGCACTTGCAGAGGCGCGCGGTAGGAGCCGACGAACCGGATCTCGATATCGGTATCGGCGGAAAGAAATTCGGGGCTGCGATTGGCCGGCTGCAATTCCACATCGAGCCCGGGGTTGGCCTTCTCGAAATCGCCCAGGTGGCCCGACAGCCAGTGCAGGGCGAAGCCGGGCATGCAACGAATATGCAGGCAACGGTGGTCGCCGCGCTTGATCAAGTCGACGGTGGCTCGGGCGATGATGTCGAGCGCGCTGGCGATGTCGCGGTGATAACGGATGCCGTCTTCGGTCAGCACGCTGCCGGCGGCGGTTCGTTGAATCAATTTGGTGCCGGTCCAGTCTTCGATGGCACGCAAATGGCGGCTGACGACCGCGTGATCCCGACATAAGTACTGAGCCGCCTTACGCACGCCTCCTAAACGGGCAATGGCATCGAAGGCTCGCAACGTCTCGAACGGAGGCAAAGCCCGACGCGACAGTAATTGCGTGGTCGGCGCACGCACCCGGAGTTCTTCGTCGTTCATCGAAGCGGCAGCGCTGATACTTGAAACGGTACGCACGGATCACCTCGCCCGGTCGGGGGCAACGAACCTCCATGGAAGTATTTGCGGAGCGTGGCTGGCAGCTGCGTGTCCGTCTGCTGCATGGTGCCGATTCGTCACCTCCCGCGCAAGGTGTCGACAGAGTCACCGGTGGTGAGACGCTGACACCGGTGTTGCGGCTTGGTCAGCGCCGTCGAACACACCCACGCTGGTCGTGTTGTTCGATGATGAGATCGGTAACCATCCGCGCGCACGCAGCAAGGGCATCGACTGGAACGAGGCTTGGGCGGAGCCTTAACCTGGGATATTCCTGCCATTCTGTGCGGTAGGGCATGCTTCCGGCGTAACGCCGGAGGCAGAATCCGCGGCGTGAATCTGCCGCCGCATCGATTCGTGATCGTGCTGCT
Organism: Steroidobacter flavus; assembly: GCF_042651805.1. Taxonomy (NCBI): domain Bacteria; kingdom Pseudomonadati; phylum Pseudomonadota; class Gammaproteobacteria; order Steroidobacterales; family Steroidobacteraceae; genus Steroidobacter; species Steroidobacter flavus. The sequence goes on from NZ_JBHSDU010000002.1 coordinate 235,721, forward strand.
GGGGCTGGCCCTCGCCGCTCCGGCAGCGTCGGCTAATGAGCTGACCGTCAGTGTTAGCGATATCCAGGGTCGGCCCGCCCGGAATGTGGTTGTCGTGGCAACACCGAAGGTCCCGGTCGGCGCACCGGCGCGGTCGCCCACAATGGTCGAGATGGACCAAGTCGACCGACAATTCTCGCCCTATGTGCTCGCCCTCCAGACCGGCACCCGCGTGCTGTTCTCCAACAACGATTCGGTGGCGCATCAGGTGTATTCCTTCTCGCCGCCCAAGCGCTTCGAGCTCGCCCTGTATCACGGCAAGCCGCGTGAGCCCGTGCTGTTCGACAAGGCGGGCATCGTGACGGTCGGTTGTAACATCCATGACAACATGGTGGGCTACCTCTATGTGACGGATGCGCCCTGGTTCGGCACGACCGGTCGCGACGGCGTCTGGGAGGCGCAAGACATCCCCGCCGGCGAGTACGAACTCCAGGTCTGGACACCGCTACTGCCGCCGCATGAATGGCTGCAGACTCAGAACGTCGCAATCGGTGACGCAGCGGCTCGCGTGTCGTTCAAATTGAAACGCACGTTGCGGCCCGAGCCGGAGCCGATCAAAGACAAGCGAGTGCGAGACTACTGATGCGCCTCTCTTGCCTGGCGCTAGCAATCTCCACGTGGACACTGAGTCAGTCCGCGTTTGCTCAGGACTCGGCGGGGTCGCATGAAATCACCGCGCAGATCGACGTACGCGCGGTCGCGGTCGATTCGCCGCTGGATTCGTTTACCGAAGGCGGCACCGGTCAGTTGCGCTTCGGTCGTGACGACGACGGGATCAGGCTCGGCGCGGTGCTGATCGACGCCGCTGGCGAGCTCATCGACACCGTTCGCTATAACGTCACCGCGAGAGCCACCGGCGACGGCGATCAAAATCCCATCGATCTCACCGAAGCGTATCTGGAGTGGCGGCCCTATCCATCGAGCTCGCTGCGCTGGAAGACCCGAGTGGGCGCGTTCTACGCACCGATCTCTCTGGAGAATCGCACCGTCGGTTGGGACAGCCTGTACAGCATCAGCTCATCGGCCATCAACACGTGGCTCGGCGAAGAGCTGCGGACCATCGGGCTGGAGACGTCGTTGACCGCGCTCGGCGCGACCGCCGGACGCAATTTCGATGTGAGCGTCGTCGGCGCCGCGTATGCCTGGAACGATCCGGCCGGCATTCTGATGTTCCAGCGCGGCTGGGGCATTCACGACCGGCAGACCGCGTTGTTCGGCGAGCTGCCGCGACCCATCATCATGGACCCGACTGTTCCCAACATCGAATTCTTCGACGAAGTCGATCACCGGATTGGCTATTACGCGGGCCTGGAAGCAAAGATTTCCGGCCGGCATGTGCTAAGGGCTCTGCACTACGACAACCGGGGCGACACGTCGAAGCAGGACGCTCGCGAACCGACCTGGCTGACCCGATTCGACGCGTTCGGTGCCCGGTTCGAGTTGCCGCACGCGATCACTGCGATCTCTCAGTACATGCAAGGCGATACTGCGATCGGTCCGAGCGACGACGGTCGTGGCTTGATCATCGTCGACTTCTATTCGTGGTTCGTATTGTTGAGTCAGCAGTACGGGCCGCACCGAATTACTGCACGTTACGACCGCATGGAGACTGAAACTGTGCGTAACGCGCAGTACTTCGACAGCCATCAGGACGCGGACGCGTGGACCGCCGCGTACCTGTTCGATCTGAACGATCACTGTCAGCTCGCCGCCGAAGCCATTCAACTCAGCGGCTCGCTCCGCCAGCGTGCGGAAGTCGGCTTGCCTGCCAGCGCGACCGAGCGTCTGCTCCAGCTGGCTTTTCGGTATAAATACTGAAAACCGCCGCCGTCACGCCCCCGCTTTGCGTGACGCTCAATCTGATTGAGACGAACCGCCCGCGCACTTCCTGCAAGCGACTTGTTCCTTTGTAACAGCGCTTGGCGCCGCGATGCTGGCGACGTATTGTCCCGACGCGGCACAAAAAAGAATCGGGGATCGCGCGTTGTTCAATCGCAGACACATCATGTCGCTGTTGGGACTGGCGGGTGCGGCGGGCGTCGTCGCCAGCAAGTCCGCTGACGCGTCCGAAAGCGCGGCAGGTAATACGGCGCACGAGCTTGCCGAGGCCATCGAGTCGATGCCCGTGCTCGATGTGCACTCTCATGGTTTCCCGGCACTGGCGCCGGTCACCGAAGAGATCTTTCTCGAAACGCTCGCGCTGAGCGCGTGGATGCTGGACGCGTACTTCCCGGCCGAGCCCGGCCAGACTCAAACCGTCTACGAGCAGTGGCGTGCCGCTGGACCGGAAGAGCGAGCACGTCTGGATCACAAGTACGGCATCCAGAAACGCTTCGACGAAGTGGTTTTTCAAATGCGCAGTACCACGTTTGTCGAAGCGCTCACCAAAGAGATGGCGACGTTCTTCCGCTGCAAGCCGACGCTGAAGGATGTGATCGCGGCTCGCAACGAATACACGAAGGGCGATTTCTGGCGGTACGTGAACGACCTGTTCGGCTCCGCGAAGCTGGAAGGCGCGCTGGTGCAAGGCTCGTTGGGTGCGTGGACGATGCCGGAGCCCAAGCAGGCCGATTTCAAACGCAGTCTGCGCATGAAGGTGTACGACGTCGCGACCGCCGGCGCGTACGGCATCATCGACAAAGACATTCCATTCGCGGACCTCGTGTCCGGGAATCGGGAGCAATTGAGGCGTCGGGCGAAAGAACAGGGCGCGGTTGCGTTCAAGTCCGGCATCGTGAAGCAAACCGGTGCTGATGTTGAGCCAGTCACCGCCGCTCAGGCCGAACAAGCGTGGGAGCAGTGGCGCAAGCTGCCGGCCGCCGACAAGACGCGCGTCTGGAATCGCGAATGGCGTCCGGCGTTCTGGAAGACGCTGCAGGACTTCATCGTGTGGGAGACCTGCGCGGTCGCGTATGAGCTCGATATTCCTTTGCACATCCACGCCGGCAATGGCGAAGGGCAAGACAAGATCAGCACCCACTATCCGTACAAGCTGGAAAACGTCGTTCGTTATCCGGTCGACTTTCCGCAGAAGCCGGTGCAGATCGTGCTGTTGCACGCCGGCTTCCCGCATCACACCGAAGCCGCGTACATGTCGCACATCTTCCCGAACGTCTGGTACGACATGTCGGTCATGGCGCCGTTCGTGAATCGCGGCTTGTATCAGCGCCTGTTGGAAACCTTCGAGACCGCGCCGCTCTCGAAAGTCATGTACGGCAGCGACGCCTATCACGTGCCCGAGTTCTTCTACCTGGGCGCGAAGTGGGCGAAGAAGCACGTGGCCAAGGCGCTGGCGGTGCTGGTGGACGATGGCGTGCTGACCAAGGATGATGCCGTGCGCTATGCGCGCATGATCCTGGCGGACAATGCTCGCCGTCTGCACAAACTAAACGGGACGTGAGCTGTGCAAGCGTCGATCGAGGACTGGTTTCGTCGCGAGATTCTGATTCACGAGGCTGCGCTCGTGCGCTTTCTGTCGCGCAACTGGTTCAATCAGAACGACGTGCAAGACATCCGTCACGACATTTATGTGCGCGTCCTGGAAGGCGCTGAGCGTCAGCTGCCGCATTCGCCTCGCGCGTTTCTGTTCGGCGTGGCGCGTCACCTGCTCATCGACCGCGTGCGTCGCGAGCGCATCGTCGCCATCGATCTGTTGGAGGATGTGGATTCGTTAAACGTCCTAATAGACGAGGTCTCGCCGGAGCGTCGCGCCACCGGCCGGGAACAGGTGCAGCGGCTGTCGAAGTTGTTCGACCGCCTGCCGCCGCGTTGCCGGGAAGTGGTGTGGATGAAGCGGGTCGAGGGCCTGTCCCAGAAACAGATCGCCGAGCGGTTGGGAATTGCCGAGGCCACGGTGGAGCGCCATCTGGTCCGCGGCATCGCGTTGCTTGCGAACGCCTTGTATGGCAGCGGCGGGCACTCATCCACGAAGCGAGTCACCGATGAGCCGCTGATTGCTGTCGAGTCCCGACATGGAGAGTAGAGAACAAAGCGAACGCGCCGCCGCCGCCTGGATTGCACGCCGTGACTCCGGAGAGTGGAGCGAGGCGGATGCGACTGCTCTCAATGAGTGGCTGGCGGCATCGCCGAGCCATCGCGTCGCCTATTACCGATTGAACGCGGCGTGGCAGGAAACGGGGCGATTGCAGGCGTTGGTCGGTAACGCCAATCCTCAGCCGGTGCCGAAGCGGCCGCAACTCAGCGACCGACAACTGCGTTGGCGATCGCTTGCGGCCGCGCTCGTGCTCGCCGTCGGCGTCAGTCTCATCGTATTCAAGGCAACGAACGTTCCGCGCGGTACGCATGCCACGGTGGTGGGCGGGCTGCAAAGCGTGCCGATGGTCGACGGCTCTCGCATCCTGCTCAATACCAATAGTCAGGTGTCGATTGCGCTGAGCGAACACGAGCGACGCGTCGAGCTGAAACATGGCGAGGCGTTCTTCGAAGTCGCCAAAGATCCCAACCGTCCTTTCGTCGTCGTCGCCGGCGACAAGCGAATCATCGCTGTCGGTACGGCGTTCTCGGTGCGTCGTGAAGGCGACGAAATGCGACTGATCGTTTCCGAAGGCACGGTGCGCATGGAAACGCCAAGCAAGCACATCAAGCCGCCAGGGCCGTTGAGCGCTGGATCGGTCCTTCGCGCGCGGCACGACGACATGCTGGTCCAAAAAGAAGCATTGGCGGACATCGAACGCTCGCTCAGCTGGCGCAATGGCGTGCTCACGTTCCGAGACACGCCGCTATCGACCGCGGTGACAGAATTCAATCGTTACAACACGCGACCTATCGTCATCGAGGACGATCGGGTCGCGGCCTTGCAGATCGGTGGCATCTTCCGCGCGACGCAGCCGGAAGCCTTCGTTCGTTTGCTCTCGGAAGGCTTTCCGATTCAGGTCGTCATGGAAGACGAACGAATCGTGCTGCGTGCAAATTGACTTGCCGGAAACCCGAGTCCGGATCGACTGATTTTGTATCCGGTCGATAAGAACCGAGTCATGGGGTCGAGGCATGCTGAAAACGTATCGTAGAAACACGTTGATCGCCGTCGCTATCACCGCGGCGCTCACACATTTCAATGTATCGGCGGCGATCGCCGATCAAGTCACGTCCAGTGCACCGCGCGCGATCAATGTTTCCGCAGGCAATCTGCAGGACGCGTTGGAGTCGCTGGGCAAGCAATGCAATGTCGATGTCGTCTATCCGAGCAGGGAGCTGCAGGGTCTGCACACTTCTGGCGTGAGCGGCGTGATGCAGCCGCGCGCCGCGTTCGAGAAGCTGATCGAAGGCACGCGCCTCGTTATCAAAGAGCAGGGCGATGCATTGTTGATCACCGCTCCGGCCCGAGCTACCAGTCGAGTGAGCGATTCGACCGTGTTTCCCGCGCAGCCGATTCGGCTCGCGCAGGCGGGCATGATGAATGCGGCCTTTCAGCAAACATCCTCTGAGACAGTGGCGCCGAGCGACGCTCAATCCGCCTCGTCTGCTCCCATTACTCCCGACAATCTGACGGAGGTCGTGGTCACCGGCTCGCGACTGGTTCGCAAAGACATCGAAGCCGTCAGCCCGGTGGCGATGCTCGGCGAAGTCGAGATCGCGCAGCGCGGTTACATTCGTACCGAAGAAATTCTGATGCATATGCCGCAGCTGCGGACGGAGCAAGACACCTCGGGACGAACGTTCGTCGATCTGCGCGCCCTCGGCTCGCAGCGTACGTTGGTGCTGGTGAACGGCCGTCGCTTGCAAGCGGGCGGTTACGGCAATTCCGCGCCCGATCCGAGCCTGGTGCCGCCGGGCCTGATCAAGAATGTCGAGATTCTCACTGGCGGTGCCTCGTCGGTGTACGGCGCGGACGCCGTCGCCGGCGTCGTCAACTTCGTGATGGACACCGAGTTCGAAGGTCTGAAGATTTCGACCGGCGCGTCCGCGTTCCAGCACGACAACGACAACAAGATGGTGTCGCGTGCGATGGATGCCCGCGGCGAAGAGTGGTACGCCAAAGGCAATTCCTTCGATGGCGAGCAGTACAAGCTGGACATCGCGGCGGGCGGCAAATTCAACGAAGGCCGCGGGCACATCAGCGCGTATATCGGCATCGACAAGAGCTCGCTGTTGCGCATGAGCGCACGTGACTACACCTCTTGCGCGCTCGGCGCCGACGCGACTTGCAGCGGCTCTTTCGAAGCCGGTCGACCCAACTACTATTTCCCCGGCCTGGATGCGGAAGTGACCCTGGCGGACGACGGCACCCTGGCACCGTACGAGGACAACCTCGCGAACTGGGGTAACAATCTGTCGATGCGCCATCCGGCCAAGCGGCTGCGCGCCGGTACGTTCGTCAACTATGAGATCAACGAGCACGCCAAGGCGTATTTCGAAGCGAACTTCATGCGCGCCGAGAATCGTAACTACTACGACGAGACCGCGACGTTCGGCATGCCGGCGACCATTCGCTGCGACAGCCCGATCCTGAGTCCCGCGCAGGCGGCGCAGATCTGCGGCCCGAGTGGCTTGAATCTGGCGCCCACCGGTTCGTTCACCGTCAACCTGTACAAGCGCAACGTCGAAGGCGACGCGCGCTATTGGGACAAGGTGTACAACTCATTCCGCGCCGTCACGGGGGTGAAGGGCGATATCACGTCGAACTGGCGTTACGACGTGTCGTTCCTCTACGGCAACACCAGCAGCTCGGAGCAGGGCACGAATGTGTTTGTTCGCAGCCGGGTGCTGAACGCGGTCAATCTCACGCGCAACGGCGCCGGCAACATCGTTTGCGTGTCCGGCGGTCAGTGCGTGCCGTACATGGTCTTCACGCCGGGTGGCATCACGCAGGAAGCGCTCAACTATCTCACCAGCGATCACTACATCGACGGCGATGCAAGCACGTATGTCACCAACGCGTATGTGGCGGGCGACCTGCCGTTGACGATTCCGTCGGCGGCCAATCCCATCGCATTGGTGCTCGGCACGGAATATCGCAAAGAAACATTCGGTACGTTCTTCGACGACTCGCAGAAGCAGGGCGACATTCTCGGTCGCACGCGGCAGCAGGACACCACGGGCTCGTACGACGTGACCGAGTTCTTCGTCGAGGCCGCAGTGCCGTTGATCGAGAACCTGCCCTGGGTGCAGAACCTGTCGGCGGAGCTCGGCTATCGCTACTCCGACTACAACTTGTCGGGCACCCAGAATACCTGGAAGGCCGGTCTGAACTATCGGCCGATTCAGGAACTGAAACTGCGCGGCGGTTTCAACCGCGCGGTGCGTGCGCCCAACGTGGTCGAGTTGTTCCGTCCGCAGTCGAATGGCCTGTGGAACGGCTCCGATCCTTGTGCCGGTGCCAATCCCGTCTATTCGGCTGAGCAATGCGCACGCACGGGCGTGGATGCGAGTCGCTATGGACAGGTCACGGCCAATCCGGTCGGTCAGTTCAATCAGCTGACCGGCGGCAATCCCGATCTGGAGCCGGAGCAGGCCGATACCATCACCCTCGGCATGGTGATCTCGCCGCTGGATCGCATGAACATCGCGATCGACTACTGGGACATCAAGATCGACGACGTCATCGGTACTGTTGGCGCGTCAACGGCGCTCAATCAGTGCGCTTTGACGGGCGAGGCCTCGCTGTGCAGCCTAATTCATCGTGCGGCCGACGGTAACTTGTGGCTGGATCTGTTGAGCGGCTCGGGCGGCTATATCGCGGCCACCAACGCCAATCTCGGCGCCTGGCACTATCGCGGCGTGGATCTCTCCCTGGATTACGCCATGCCGGTCGGCGCGGGCGATGTGAGGTTCTCGCTCAACGGCAGTCGCTTCTTGAAAAAATTCCAAGAGAATGTGAAAGGAGTGCCGGGCTCGCGCTTCTCCTGCGAAGGCTTGTACAGCAGCAGCTGCGACTTCCCGACGCCGAAGTGGCGCCACACGTTCGGCGCGACCTATGCGTCGGACAGCTTCTGGTCCGCGACTCTCAACTGGCGTTATTACGGCGCGGTCGACAATCCGGCGGTCACGTCGGGGATCGACTCGGGCATCAACGCGCAGAATTTCTTCGACCTCTCGGGCACGTTCTCGGTCGCTGACAACATCAGCATCGTCACGGGTGTGAACAACATCCTCGACAAGGAGCCGCCGCTGGTCAGCCTCAACATTTCGACCAATTACTACAATACGGTCGACGGCTACTACGACATGTTGGGCCGCTTCCTGCACTTGAGCGCCACCGTGAAGTTCTGAGGCTGACAGGGACTTACCGACCTCCTCATGGGGGCCGGAGCCGGCGCTGAGCCGGCTCCGGCCCGTTTCTATGCCGTGTGTACTTGCATGGTTGGCATGTAAATGGCATATGGGACGGCAATGCGAGAAGTGCCGCCCCAGACCGCACCCTACGAATTCCTGCTGGCGTTGAATCAAGCCATCCACCCCCTGGTGGATGCGGCTGAGATCACGCTGACAGCGTCCCGCCTCGTCAGTGAATATCTGAAGGTCAGCCGCTGCGCCTATGCGAGCATGGCGCGCGATCAGGACTCCTTCGAAATCACCTGCGACTACAGCGACGGCGTGCCGCACTTCACTGGCCGGCATCGCTTGAGCGAATTCGGCGCCGGGTTTGTACACCTGATCCGCTCGGGACAGACGTTTGTGATGGAGGACTCCGAGACCGATCCGCGCACGCAGAGCGTTCTCGATAACTATCGTCAGGCGCAGATCCGCTCCGGGATCGGTGTGCCGCTGATCAAAGCGGGGCATCTGTGCGCCATCATGTCCATTCATCACAACCAGCCGCGACGTTGGCGACAGGAAGAGGTCGAGCTGTTGCAGCTGGTCGCGAGCCGGTGCTGGGAATCGATCGAGCGGGCACGTGTTTCCCGTGAGCTGCAGGAACTCAATGAGTCGCTCTCACGCGAGGTGCAGTCGCGCACTGAAGAGATGACTCGCAGCGAGCGACAGTTCGCTCAGCTGGTCGCGGGCGTCACGGATTGTGCGATTTACATGCTCGACACCAACGGTTTTGTCTCTTCGTGGAATCCCGGCGCCGAGCGCATCAAGGGCTACACCGAACAGGAGATCATCGGCCGTCATTTCTCGCAGTTCTATACCGTCGAGGATCGCGCCATCGGGCTGCCGGAGCGCTCGCTCAGCCTGGTCGCGACCAAGGGCAAGTTCGAAGGCGAGGGCTGGCGCATGCGCAAAGATGGCTCGCGCTTCTGGGCCAGCGTGCTGATCGACCCGATCTACGGGCCCGATCACCAAGTCGTGGGCTACGCGAAGATCACGCGCGATATGACCGAGCGACGGTTGATTCAGGAGCAGCTCAATCAGGCGCAGAAGATGGAAGCGATCGGCCAGCTCACCGGCGGCGTCGCGCATGACTTCAACAATCTGCTCACGGTGATCCTGGGAAATCTGGATGTCGTGCAACGGCGTGCGTCGCCGGATGACGAAAGATTGCGACGCGCGATCGAGCATGCGACGCGGGGGGCGGAGCGTGCCGCGGCCTTGACTCATCAGCTGCTCGCATTCGCTCGCCGGCAGCCGCTGAATCCGAAGCCCACCGGTGTGAATGAGCTGGTCACGACGCTGCTCGAGCTGATTCGTCGCACCTTGCCCGAAGCGATCGCCGTGCAATCGCGACTCAGCGCCGGCGTCGGTCAGGTGAGCGTCGATCCGAATCAGATGGAAAGCGCGCTGTTGAATCTGGCGGTGAATGCGCGCGACGCGATGTCCGGCAAAGGCACGCTGACCATTGCGACCGAGCTGGTGGATGTCAACGAGGATGAGGCGCTGCGTCTCGGCGATCTGGCGCCCGGCCCACATGCGGTGATCAGTGTGGCCGATACAGGTGTCGGCATGTCCGCTGAAGTGACCGCGCGTGCTTTCGATCCCTTCTTCACCACCAAGCCCATCGGGCAGGGCACCGGACTGGGCTTGAGTCAGGTGTTCGGCTTCGTGCAGCAATCCGGCGGCACGGTGAAGCTGCAAAGCGAGCCCGGGCAAGGCACGACGGTGAAAGTGTATCTGCCTCGCGTCGATGCGTTGGCGGTGCCCCGGTCCGAACGGGATGGCGATGAGGTGCCGCGGGGTCACAGCAACGAGACCGTGCTCGTCGTCGAAGACGAGGACGATGTGCGAGCTTACAGCATCGAATGTTTGGAGGAGCTGGGCTTCTCGGTGCTGCACTCGTCCGATGGCCCGACAGCATTGCGGATGATTGCCGATCATCCGGAGATTCGTTTGCTGTTCACCGATGTGGGCCTGCCCGACATGAATGGCCGCGAGCTCGCTCAGGAAGCGCGCCGGCTGCGTCCCGAGCTACCGGTGTTGTTTACCACCGGCTACGCGCAGGACGCGATGTTTCAACAGGGCAAGCTCGAGCGCAACGCCGAGTTGCTGACCAAACCGTTCAATCGCACGCAGTTGGCGATACGCGTGCGACATCTGCTCGATGCTTGAGCTGCTATCGATATAAGTCGAGAACCGCCGAGCCTGCCAGCAACAATGCGCCGACGCCGTAGAACTGCGTGTCCGACTGCGCGACTTGCTCCGGCCGATCGCTCACTTGTTGTACCCATCCAAGCCGCCCGTCCGCGTCCACTGCTTTTTCTAACGCCTGCCAACCGCGTAGCACCGAGGGCTCATACGTGGCGCGATCGAGCAGGCCGGCGTTGATGCCCCACGCCAGGCCGTAAACGAAAAAGCCCGTGCCGCTCGACTCGGGCGGCGCGTTTTCCGGGGCGAGCAGCGATGTGGGCCAATAGCCGTCCGGCTTCTGCAACGTTTGTATCTTCGCCGCCATTTCCTTGAACAGCGCTTCGTAAACAGGACGCGTCGGATCGTTCTTTGGCAAGACTGTGAGCACTCGCGCGACGCCCGCAAATACCCAACCGTTGCCGCGACTCCAGAACAGCTTGCGACCTTTCGAGTCGCGCTTCTCGAAGAACCGGCTGTCACGATAGAACAGATGTTCCTCGCGGTCGTAGAGATAGTCCTGCGTCGCCTTCCACTCCTTGTGGGCGAACTCCGCGTACCGCGGATCTTTGGTAATCCTTGTCAGCTCGACCCATAGCGGCGGCGCCATGAACAACGCATCACACCAGCACCACCGATCCCAACACTGCGCCTCCCCACGCGCGTCGAGATCATTCGTCGGCGGCGCCGCCATGATCGCGTCGAGCCTTCTTCGCGTCGGCCCAATGGCCTCCGGCCCGGCGCCGTGGGCCGATGCCCAAAGATAACTTTGACCGATCGCCTGATCGTCAGCGTGATACGTCCTCTCGCCGAGTCGCCACTTCTGACTGCGCCCGTGACTCAGGATGGCTTCCTTGAATCGCTCCGCTTTGCTTCGCTCGGCCAGCGCCGTCAGTCCGATATAAAACGCACCTTGCTGCCAGCTGCGAGGATTTCGTGTTTCCTCGCGCATGACCTTCAATGTGTTGACGGGCTCGAGGTGGGCGAGCTGCCAGTCGGCGGCGCGTTCGAGGAGGGGGAGGATGGTGGTGCGGTCGATGGGCTTGGTGTCCGCTGCCGCGAGGCTCGTCGCTACTATCAGTAGCCAGCCGAGCAAAGTGGAGATCGCGCGGGTCAAGCGGGGTAAGGGCTTCATGCGGCTCGTCCTTGAGTTGTCGAGGTCAGGAGGCTCGTCGTGTGTATCGCATTACCTCTCTCACGATCTCTATTCCATTCACTTCCCCGATGACAGCTTCCTCGTCCTTCCAGCGATCGAAGCCCCGCCACGCGGTTTTCAAAGCGCTCTCGACTCGTCTGACATAGTTGATTTCTGCAAGGCCCAATGATTCCGTCAGCTCGTCGGTGTCGATTGGAATGAACACGATGCCGTCGCGTAGCTCGAGGTGCTCGGCGAACTTGTCGGCCGAGATATCGTCGCTGGATTCATCATGATCCAGTTCGCCGCACACCAGCAATTCCGTGTATGACGCCAGTCGTTCCGTGAGTTGCCCTTTGGTCAGCGTCGCGCCATCGAGCCGATAAAGCGGCAAATCGTGATCGCGAATCAGGGGGTGGATGCGTGCCAGAACTTCCAGATCCGGGTGCCCGGTAGAGTCGATCCACTGCTTTGCGCAGCGTTTCCAAGCACTGGCAGACGCAACAGGTACGGATGTGTTACGCGCCAGGTCGCTGTTGTTATGGGCCAAAGTGACGCCGACAAAGCCGGACAGTGATCCGCTGCTGATGCCGCGGTGTGTCGTGATGCCGTGGGCGAAATAGCCTTTGACGTATCCCACGCGACCGACCAGCAGTCCCGAATCTTCCCGTAGATCGATGAGTGGGCAGTTCAATGGCACTCCGGCGGCAGTACTGGGATATAGCCGCAATAGGAGTTCGTCGGATTCGAGCGTCTGCCAATCATTGGGTTTCACTACAGTGACTTCCGTGCTATCGATTCGCGCTCCAACAGTGATATCCAGTGTTGGGCAAAGGCTGGCAACGACTCGCGTGAAACGGGCGAACTCAGTGATGTCCTCGTCAGATTCGTCGAGATAGAACAAATCAGGATGGTCGGAAAAAGGATCGTGCCCGGACGCAAAGAGGACATTCTCCAGGGTGCGATCATCGATCATGACGGAAACTTTCGTGCCTGATCGAAGCAATTCTTCGGACGATGCTGGCCGCCGCAGCGTCGGACGATCTCCCAGTCCATTATCGAATTCCAACAACCACTGATCGCTGGCATCGTCTGCGGCCCTGCGGTATCGACGGGTAGTGACCTTGACTCGCTTGCCGAGCATGAAAACGGAATAGAAGCCGATTCCGAAGCGGCCGACGGCATTGAACTCCTGCGACGCCAATCCGGGAATTTCGGAGAGCAAGCTGTCGCTACTCCAAAGCGAGTTACCAAAATCCAGCAACACTTCGGTCAGCACAAAGCGGCTCATGCCTATGCCGGTGTCCGTTACATGCAACCAGGTGCTATCCGCGTCACGCGATAGAGCGACTTCGATCTTTCCTTCGTGTTGATCGATGCCGCCCAAGGCGCGCAACGCTCGCACTGCATCCGCGGCATTCTGTATGAGCTCGCGCAGCGCTACGTCGGGGTGGTCGCCATAGAGTGCCGCTCCTCCCAGATTGGCGATGACCTTGGCGACATTGCCGATCTTCGGTGCGACGTTGACCGGCTCCCAGCCGGAGGTTCGAACGTTGGTCGCGAATGCTTCCGGAGTGGCGATGTGCTCCACCGCGCGGGCGGCGAAAGTCGGGCGGGCTGCATCGCGCATGTATGATTCTGCGGCTCGCAACTCGCGATCGATCATGGATGCCGTTTCATAGGCGAGCCACCAAGCTTGCTGTTCGTTCGTGGCGAAAGAGCTGCCTGACGATAAGCGCAGTTCACCGCGCTCGGTCCGCGTCGGCTGGCCGAGTTTGGCCTGGAAGAGCCAATGGGACTGGGAAATCCCTTCGGGCTGGCGCAAAGCGAACAGGAACCACGGCGCACGTTGGCTATCGATGTGAGCGGCATCGGCGGTCCGAAGGAGGAATGCGACTTTGAGTGCGTCGACGCGCCAGTTCGCCGGTGCGAGAAAGGGCGGGGCATTCACAGGTCGATGCTCGAATGTCTCGGCCACGCGGTGGGCAGGCCAGTGATGGCTCTCGGCGATCTCACCTATCAGATCGCCGTAGTAAGCGCGCAAGTCATGATGCTCGAGCAGGTGCAATCGTTCGCCGGTGCTCGGCACTTTCCAGCTGAGTTTCGGCAGGTTGCGAGCTTGTTTCGAGTGCAGATGCCGTAGCACCTGAAACAACGCCAGTCGTTCTTCGGGCGATCCCGCCGCGGGCTCGACCCCTTTGAAACGTTGGGCAATGAGATCCCGCCAATCGATGGTTTTCTTGATGCCCGCCAGGCCCTCGTCATACGCCATCAGGACATGCGCTGCGTCGTGCAGGAGGAAGGCGCCACCCAATACAAAGGCTTCGGCGGGATTCAGCTCGTAGTCTGGTCCGGCGATTTCATCGGCCACCCGCCACAGCGCATCGAGATGAGTGATGTCGTGAACGGTCAGCTGCGGGAGGAGCGCGCCAATCTCGCCGACGAGTTGTGCGGTGCGCTCTCGGAACGACAGGAAGGCCTGTCGCAGAATTTCGCGGGGTTGATTGAAACCGTCGCGTCGATCGGCCAGGGTGCGTTTCCACAGCGAATATCGGTCCATTTCCGTCGACAAGGTGCGCTCCTCATCTTTGTGATTGCAGCTCCCAGGGATGATTATCTATATAAAACGGGTTGTCACAAACTCTTCGATAGAAAGTGTTCGCTATGGCGAACATATTTCTGTCCGGCAGTGGCCGGATATCACGGTCGGCGGTCCAAACCAACGGATTAGAGCCTGAGTAAGCCCCCTCCCGATCTGATCCCCAACCCAGGCTACATGGCCATCGGGCCGGATCAACACGGCACCAGGTGCGTCGACGACGCCGAGTGCCGGAAGCTCCCATGGGTCGGAGCATTTGGCGTCGATCATCTGAACCCGATCGGTCCAGGGTGCGATATCGAAGCAGCCCGGCTCACCAAAGTTGACGAGCACCGGTCGCGCCTCGTGGAGCAGGGAGAACACTCGAACCGTGCCGTTCGCGGTGATCAAGTCGAGGTCGGGCATGCGGCGGCCGAGAAGGGGATGTTTGTTATCGGCGGCGCCGAAGTCGTAGCAAACGTCCAGCCCAGATATCTCGGCGACTATTCGTTTACGCGGCTCGTCCATGGCGAGGAATTCGGAAACGAAATAGCCGACTGCTTTGGTGCGCTCGTCCTGGCGACGAAGTGAGGTTTGCGCCATCGTATTCCGGAGCACACGGGCCGCGACCGGATGGCGCTCGGCATGGTAGGTATCGAGCAGGCCCTCAGGTGATGTTTGTTTGATGACCTGAGCGAGCTTCCATCCCAGATTGACCGCATCCTGCACCCCGATGTTGAGACCTTGTCCGCCCACCGGTGGATGCACGTGCGCGGCGTCGCCGGCCAGCAGGACGCGGCGGTCGCGATAGGTCGCGGCCTGGCGAGTCATGTCGGTGAATCGTGAGATCCAGGTGGGACTGTGGATTCCATAGTCTGTTCCGTAGATGGCGATCAGCGCCTCGCTCACATCGCGCAGTGTCGGTTCGCTCGCGGGGCCCACCTGCCTTTCGGTTAACACGAGTCGCGCCTGACCGTCCTCCAGCTTGCCGATGCCGTGGCTGCCTGCGGCGTCATGACGGAAACCTAATTCGGGTTCCTCGGCCGTCTGGGCTTCGGCGATCAACCAACTCGTCGTCGGATCCCAGCCGGGAAACTCGATGCCCGCTCCTTTACGAACGACGCTGCGGCCGCCGTCGCAGCCCACGAGATACTCCGTTCGCATCGTGGTGCCGTTGACAAGAACGACGTCGACGCCAGAGTCGTCCTGTGAGAAGCCAGCGACTTCACGGCCGCGATAGACAGTCACTCCCAGCTCTTCGATCCAGCCGGTGAGGTTCCGCTCGATATGGCTCTGCCACAGGCCGAGCACGTAGTTGTGGCGGGTGGGAAAGTCGCTGATGTCCAGGGGAACATGGAAGTGCAGAACTTTATGCAACGTTCCCTGCGAGATGAAACGGTCGGCAATGCCCCGTTGATCGAGCACTTCGATCGTCCGCGAATGCAGGCCGCCGGCGCGTGAGCCCACGATTTCAGGGCTTACACGCCGCTCAACTATTGCAACATCGACGCCGGCCAACGCCAGCTCGCCCGCCAGCATCATTCCCGTCGGGCCTGCGCCGACGATCGTTACAGAATGTTTGCTCATCGCCACCTCCGGGTTACCAGGGTGGGCGATGCTGGGACAAGGCCCGGGGCTTACAGCAAGTCCCCCGGTCCCGTATACTCTGGAAGTGGCCAGGGAGGGGTTTCCCCTCCGTTAATTCTTCCTCACTGCGGCCACCCGCCCCCGAGCGCCTTATAGACCGCGACCAGCTGCGTCCCCAGCTGAATGTTGCTCTGGCTGTAGGCGCGTTCCGTTTGCAATAACGTGCGTCGTGCTTCGAGTTCGCCGAGATAGTTGATCATGCCGTGGTTGTAGCGGACGCGAGCGATGTCATAGGCATCGCGACTCGCGGCGAGCGCGCTCGAGAGTTCGCGATTGTGTTCCTGCTCGGCGCTGTAGCCGCTCAACGCAGTTTCGATTTCGTGCCACGCGCGTAACACCGTTTGTTGATACGACACGGCGGCCTGCTGTTGATCGAGCTTGCGAACTTCGACGACTGCGCGGCGGCGGCCGCCGTCGAAGATGGGCAGGCTGATGCTCGGGCCGACGGACCACTGTCTCGCGCCCCAATCGCCGATGTCCGAGGCGCGCAGTGATTCCTGCACGAAGCTGCCTGTCAGTGTGAAGCGCGGATAGAGATCGGCGACGGCAATGCCGATCTCCGCCGTGGCCGCATGCAACTGCGCTTCAGCTCGTTGAATATCAGGACGGCGTCGTGCGACTTCCGAAGGCACGCCGCCCGCAACGGCGGGTGGCAATGTGAACGTCGGCGGCGCGGCGGCGAGTTGCGTGTCGAGCGAGCCGGGCGGCTCATTGAGCAGCACGGCCAGTGCGCTCAGCAGCTGGGTTTCCTGTTGTTTCAATTGCGGCAGCGTCGATCTCGCATCGGCGAGGCGGGCGCGCTGAGTGGCGAGATCGAGTTGATCGACCAGACCGCCTTTGACTCGATACTCGGTCAGCTCCACCAGATCCTGGCTCGCAGCTGCATCCGCAGTCGCAATCCGCAATTGATCCTGGGCGCCGCGCAATTCCAGATAGCCGCGCACGACTTCGCCAATGAGAGAGAGTTGAGCGTCGCGCAGATCCTGTTCGCTCGCGCGCACATTGGCGTCCGACGCCTCCACGGTACGGCGAAGGCGGCCCCACAAATCCAGCTCCCAGCCGACATCGAAGCCGGCCTGAAACACGCTGAACGGTTCGCTGAGCACATCGACGATCTGATCGCGCTCGCCGGCAGGGGCGATCAAGTCAATCATTCGCGTGGCGGTGCCGAGTTCGCTCTGTCGTTCGCGTAGATAGGCGGCTTTGGCATTCACGTTCGGCCAGAACGCGCCCGAATCGGCGTTACGCAATACGCGACTCTGAGCGACTCGTAACATCGCGAGCTGCACGTTGGCGTTGTTCTTGAGTGCACGTTCGACGAGATCGTCGAGGGTTGCGTCGTGGAATTGTTTCCACCACGTTTGCTCGATCGCGTCGCTCGTGACGGCCGCGTCGCGCCAGTGCTCCGGCAACGCGGGCTCCGGCGCTTTGAAATCAGGGCCGACGGCACACCCGCCGAGCAGCGCCGAACCGATGGCAATCCAGAGGATCTTGCTTCGCATGACGCACCTACACGAGCC
The DNA here is from genome assembly GCF_042651805.1 of Steroidobacter flavus. Classification (NCBI taxonomy): domain Bacteria; kingdom Pseudomonadati; phylum Pseudomonadota; class Gammaproteobacteria; order Steroidobacterales; family Steroidobacteraceae; genus Steroidobacter; species Steroidobacter flavus. Next base: position 253,101 of record NZ_JBHSDU010000002.1, read on the forward strand.
GGTGTCGGAACAACCACGCGGCCATGGGCAGGGTCAGCAGTGCGATGACCACCAGCGGCCACATGTCGTGGTAGAGATAACCGAAGCTCGCTCCTTCGAGATACACACGCCGCACCAGGTCGATCGCATAGCGCAGCGGATTAGCATAGGTCAGGTACTGCATGGCCGGCGGCATGTTGCTGATCGCCGAAGTCAGGCCGGACAGCAGCATCATCGGCATCAGCAGCACGAACGTGTACAGCATGGCCTGTTGCATCGTCTTCGAGAACGCCGACAGCGCGAGCCCGATGCCGACCGCGGCGGTCGTGAACAACAGCAGCCCGGAATACAGCGTGAACAGCGAGCCCTGAAAAGGAATGTGGAACCAGAAACGCGCCACCAGGAAAATGATGGAGGACTGCGTCAGCCCGATGAGAATGGGCGGCACCGCTTTGCCGATCATGATTTCCGTCGGGCGCAGCGGCGTGACCAGCAACTGATCGAACGTGCCTTGTTCGCGCTCGCGTGCGACCGACAGTGCGGAGAGCATCAGCACCTGAAGCATGCTCAGTGCGCCGATCAGGCTGGGAATCATGGCCCAGCGCGTCTCCATGTTCGGGTTGTACCAGGCGCGCGTTTGAATCGTGAGTGCCGGCGTCGGGCCCCCGCGCAATTCGTTCCATTGAGTATTGAAACGATCGACCGCGGCGGTGACATAGGAGGCGGCGACGTTGCCCGTATTCGAATTGCGGCCATCGGCAATGACCTGCACGACGCCGCCCCGTCCCGACACGATGTCCCGTTCGAAATTGGCCGGCACATGAATGACCAGGATCGCGCGCTTCTTGCCGATGGTCTCGCCGATTTGCGATGCATTGGTGAGATTCGCCACGCGCGTGAAGACGCCCGAGCCGTCGACCTGCGCCATGAATTGAGTCGACGCATTGCTTCGGTCCGTGTCGAGCAGTGCATAGGGCACTTCGTTCAAATCGAACGTGGCCGCATAACCGAACAGCAGCGATTGCATGATCACCGGAACCACCAGCACCAGGCGGCTGCGCGGGTCTTTCAGGATGGCGATCAGCTCTTTGCGGATCAGGATGGCAATGCGGTGGAGCGTCGCGTTCATACGAGTTGCTTCCGCGTGTTGATGCGAATCAGGACGAACAGGACGACCGCGGCGACCAGCAGCACGGCGACGTCTTTGATGAGCAGGCCAGGCACATTGCCGGCGAGAAACAACGTCTGCAGTGCTTCGACGTAGTACGTGGGCGGCAGCACCGTGCTAATCGCGCGCACGATGGCAGGCACGCTGCGCAGATCGAAAATGAAACCCGACAACATCAGCGCGGGTAGAAAGCTGGTGATCAAGGCGATCTGCGAGGCGAGAAACTGATTCTTGGTCGCGGCGGAGATCAGCAGCCCCAGGCTCAGCGACACGAGCAGATAGAGCATCGAGATCAGCACGATCAGTAGCAGCGAGCCGCGAATGGGCACGAAGAACAGGAACTTCCCCGCCAGCAGGCACATCGTGAGACCGCACAGGCCGACGCCGAAGTAGGGGATGAGCTTGGAGGCGATCAGCTCGCCAGTATTGATCGGCGTGACGAACAACGATTCCAGTGTGCCGCGCTCCCACTCTCGCGCCATCACCAGCGACGTGAGCAGTGCGCCGTTCAACGTCATGATGAGGACGATGAGCCCGGGGACCAGAAAGTGCGTGCTGGTGTTCGCCTCGTTGAACCACAACCGTGTTTCCAGCCGCACGGCCGGCGCGGGCATCGCGCCACCTTCACCCGCGGTCGCGCGCTTGATGCTCCACTGTCCGATCGCCCCTTGCGCGAAACCTTCGAGCACGCGTGCGCGATTGGCATCCACGCCGTTGACGAGCACTTGAATGGTGGCGTTGCCCGCCGCCAGGCGCCGCGAGAAATCGGTTTGCAGGTAGACGATCGCCTCTATCTTGCCCGCGCGCATCAAACGTTGCGCCTCGCTCATGGAGTGCAGCTCGGTCACGGTGAAGTAGGGCGACAGATAAAAACCTGCGACGACGTCGCGGGCGGTGGGCGAGGTGTCCTGCGACACGATGCCGACCGGCGCATTTCTCACATCGAACGACAGGCCGTAGCCGAAGATCAAAATCAGCACGACGGGCAGGAACAGGCCGACCATCAGATTGCTCTTATCGCGAAGCAATTGACGCGTCTCTTTCGCCGTGAGCGCACGTAGCCGGCGCCAGGAGAGTCGCTGCGTGTGAGCTGGGCGGTCGCTCATGCGGCGTGCTCCTGACGTTGCGCTCGTTCGCGCGCGTGTTCGACGATACCGATGAAGGCTTCTTCCATGGATCGCGCCGGTCGCTCGGCTTCGCCCGCTTGCTGGCGAACTTCTTCTGGCGTGCCGATGGCCAGCATCGTGCCAGCGTCCTGGATCATGATTCGATCGCAGTACTCGGCCTCTTCCATGAAGTGGGTCGTGACCACGATGGTCGTGCCGTGATCGGCGAGCGAACCGATGCGTCGCCAGAACTCGCGCCGTGCCAGCGGGTCGGCGCCGCTCGTTGGCTCGTCGAGAAAAACGATGGCTGGCTCGTGCAACAGCGCGGCGGCCATCGCCAGGCGTCGTTGAAACCCGCCGGGCAATGAGCCGGCCGTGGAGGTCGCGCGTTGCTTGAGCTCGAAGTTCTCCATGGCCCATTCGATGCGCTGTTCGGCCCGGGAATTGCGCAAGCCATAGGCGCCGGCGAAGAATTGCAGATTCTCGAGCACACTGATGTCGCCGTAGAGCGAGAATTTCTGCGCCACATAGCCAATGTTCTGTCGAGCCTCGGCGCGTGCGCGTCGCAGGTCGGCGCCGGCGACTCGTAATGTTCCGGACGTCGCGGGCAGCAGGCCGCACAGCATTCGAAACGTCGTGGTCTTGCCGGCGCCGTTCGGGCCGAGCAAGCCGAACACTTCTCCTCGCTTCACTTCGAAGCTGGTGCGGTTCACCGCGGTGAAGTCGCCGAACTTGCGGACCAGATCGTGCACTTCGATCACGACGTCGTGAGCCTGTTCTTCCTTCTTGACGAGCTCGAGCGCGGCGTTCGCGGCGGGCCGCGCGTGCATTTCCTGCCGCAGCAACATCATCAGGCTGTCTTCGAGATTTGGAGGTGTCGCTTCGAGCGTTGCGTCCTTGAGCGACAACGGCTCGCGCTCGCGCAGGACTGCGCGCACTTGGCCGCCTTGAGGTACCGCGTCGATGACATCGGGGCGGTCGATGAGCTCTGCCTGCAGCTTTCGCGCGGGTTCTTGCCGCTGTGAGAGTACGAAGAAGGAATGACCGTTCGCGCGCGATCTCAGCTCGTTCGGTGGGCCGCTCGCCAGCACCTTGCCCTCATGGAGCACGACCACATGCGCGCAACGTTCGGCTTCATCCATGTAGGATGTGCTGACGAGTACGGACAAACCTTCGTTCTCGACGAGCCCGCTGACGATGTCCCACAGCTCGCGTCGAGATAACGGGTCGACGCCGACAGTGGGCTCATCGAGCAATAACAATTCCGGCGAACGCACCAGTGTGCAGGCGAGGCCGAGCTTTTGTTTCATGCCGCCGGAAAGTTTGCCTGCGAGCCGATCGAGAAACGGCGCGAGGGCGGTCATTTCCATGAGTCGCGGATAGCGTTCGGCGCGCTGTTCTTTGCTCACGCCATGCAGGTCCGCATACAGATCCAGATTTTCCTGGACGCTCAGATCCTCGTACAGGCCGAAGCGCTGGGGCATGTAACTGATGCGATCTTGAATCGCCTGCGGTTGCTTGGCCGCATCGAGACCGATGACCGTGAGTGTGCCCTCGTCAGGCTTCATGAGACCCGCTGTCAGTCGCAGCAGAGTCGTCTTGCCTGCGCCATCCGGGCCGACCAGCGCCGTCAACGTGCCGTGCCGCGCACCGAAGGAAACGTTGTCGAGCGCGGTGATCGGATCGTTCTTTTGGCGCAAGAATCGTTTGGTGATCGCCTCACCTTGAACGATGAGGTCGCCAGCGCCGGCGTTCATTTTGCAGTCTCGGGCGTGATCGTCACGGTCGCCGGCATGCCGAGGCGTAACCGGTCTTGCGGATCGTCGACGAACACACGGACTTCATAGACCAGGCTGGTGCGCAGTTCCTCGGTTTGAACGGTCTTCGGCGTGAACTCCGCCGTCGAGGAAATGAAGCCGACCTTGCCGGTCAGCGGATCGTTCGGCGCGCTGTCCATCGTGACGCGCGCCGGCGCACCCAGTGCCACGCGGCTCAATTCCATTTCGGAAAGATACGCTCGGATCCACTTCGGCGTGGTAATTGCCAGTGCGAACACTGGTCGCTGCGGAGTCGCAAGCTCGCCTGGCTCCATGAGGCGATTGCGAATCACGCCGTCCGTGGGCGCAACGAGATCTGCATCTGCCAGCTGTCGTTTGAGCAGCGCCAGATCGGCTTCGGCAGCATCGAGTTGCGCTTTCGCTTGATCGATTTCTTCCACGCGCGGGCCGGCGAGGGTCAGATCGAGTGCCTTACGCTGGCTCTCGGCTTGTGCTTCGCTCATTCGCGCCGCTGCGACGGCCGCTTCGAGATCTTGCGGACTGATGGCGCGACCTTTCGATTCATCGTTGATACTTCGCAGCCGTTGCAACTGGCTCGTTGCATTCACTGCCTCGGCTTGCGCCGCCGCTAGCGCTGCACGCGCTTGAGCTTTTTCTTCGGGCCGCGCGCCATTCTGAAGTTTACGCAGAGCCTCGCGCTGAGCGGCGACGCGCGCTTCCGCCTGCGCTACGCGAGGGAGGAGGCGACCCTTATCGAGTCGTGCCAGCACTTGGCCAGCCTTCACGGCCGTGCCTTCTTCGACTAGCACTTCGGCGATGCGCTCGCTGTCGTTGAAAGGCAGCTCGACCTGTCGCAGATCGACGTTGCCTTGTAAGACGATCTGCGAGCTGTCGTCGCCGCGATGGAACAGCCAGTAGCCCAGCAGAGCGAGCACCAATAGTGCGACTACGACGATTGGGATGATTCTTTTCGGCACGGGATCCGTCCGAGGGCAGGGTTGCAATCGGTCGCCAGTCTATTCAAAATCAAATTTGAATTTCAACTTTATTTGTTCGAGTCGCCGAATGCCTCGTCCCCGCAAGACCGACACCTCCTCCGCGAAGCCACGGCAGGTAGCGAAGCGCCCGCCATCGCGGGCGGCAATGCGCGAAAATGGGGCGCAGACGAAGCAACAATTGCTCGAGGTCGCGGGCCGCGTGTTTGCTGAACACGGCTACGAGCGGGCGACCAGTAAGGAGATTTGCGAGCTGGCGAATGCGAATATCGCAGCCGTCAATTATCACTTTGGCGGCAAGGACGGTTTGTATGCATCCGTGTTAGAGGAAGCGCACGCGCGCCTGATCAGCATAGACATCGTCGCCGAGATCACTCAGAGCGACGCGAGCGGGGCGGACAAGCTGCGATTACTGTTACGAAAGATCGTTGGCGAAGTCGCTCGGCGCGATTCAGGTGCATGGGAGTTACGCGTGCTCAGTCGTGAGCTCATGGCGCCTTCGTCACTCATGGACGGCATGATGAAGAACCAAGTCATGCCGAAAGCGAAAATGGTGACCGGGTTGATCGGCGAAATCCTGGGCGTCCCGCCTACCCATCCGGCCGTAAGCCGCTCCACCGTGAGCATCGTCGGCCCTTGCATGTTTCTACTGGTCGCGAATCCCGACTGGCAAAAGAAAATATTCCCCACGTTACTCACCGATACCGACGCGCTGGTCGATCACATGGTCACCTTCGCCCTCGCCGGCCTGCGGTCAGTGGCGGCCAGCTTGCGGCCGTCGGGGCGCTCGGCTCGATGATCGCTGGGCCGGGGATTGCTTTCCGGGTGTCATGCGCATACTATGCGCATGATGATGTTAGAGACACTCCGAATGCGGCCCGCGTATAACCTCAAGGCACCGAAGCGACCGGTGAACCTGTCGCTGAACGAGGATTTGATCGCCAAGGTCCGCGAAGTGACGAACAACCTTTCCGAGGTGGTCGAGTCGTTGCTTGCTGACTTTGTGGCCAAGGAGAAGGTTCGAAGGGACGCTCATGCCAAGGCGTGCAAGGACGCGGTCAATGACTGGAATGCCTTTGGCGAAAAGCACGGCTCGTTTGCCGACGAGCATTCGACTCTGTAATGGCGCAGTTCGACGTCCATCGCAATCGAGGCACGAATCGCGACACGATTCCCTACGTGGTCGTGGTGCAATCGGCCCTCTTCGATGGATACAAGCGTCGCGTCGTCGTGCCGCTGGTGAAGAAATCGCAGCTCGATAAGATTGCTCTGCCGCGTTTCAATCCGACGTTCAACATCGAAGGTACGGCCGTCGTTTTGCATCCGCTGGAACTTGTTTCCGTTGCCACGGACAAGCTGGGAAAAGTTGTGCATTCCCTGGCAGAGGAAAGTCAGCAGATCATCGATGCCCTCGATGAGCTGATCACGCGTGCCCATGGTTGAGCTCGCGTGACCGATCACTCCGGCGGCTAGCCGCTGCCACGTAGCCTTTACGGCCATCCCCGCATAGTTGAGCTTGGCGCGGCGGAGAACACTTGATTCGCTGAAGCGTATCAACGGTTCTCGGAGCCGAGCATGAAGTTCTGCTTGATTCCTGCCTTGGTCTTGCCCCTGGTTCTCGCAGCCTGCGCGGCGCAGCCGACGCAGCGAGAGGTGACGAGCATGTCGGGGCTGGAGATGTATCAATCGTCCTGCGCCAGTTGCCATGGCGTGGGCGGCGAGGGCGATGGGCCGGTGGCGCCGCTGGTAAAGATCCATGTGGCTGACCTTACGCGAATCGCGCATCGGCACGGTGGCGAGTTCCCAGCGGAAGATGTGCATCGGACCATCGACGGACGCTTCGAGCATCCGGCGCATGGGCCGCGGGACATGCCGGTCTGGGGCTGGCAGTTCTATCGAAGTGAGACGATGAACGATCCGGCGGAGCGCGCCCGCGTGGACGCACTGATCGATCGCTTGGTCGAGTATTTACGCACGATCCAGAAGAGTTAGAACGATGCGTACCGCGTCACTCGTCTGCACGGTGGCTCTGCTGAGTTGGAATGCGACAGCGGGTGCTGCCGACTATGTCGCTATGTCAGGGCAAGAACTCTACGGCCGCTTCTGCGCCAGCTGTCACGGCCTGACGGGTCGGGGCGATGGGCCCGTGGCCGGTTCGTTCAAAGTGGAAGTGCCCGATCTGACGCTCATCGCACGGCGGGCCCAAGGATCGTACCCGCGCGATCGGATCGAAAAGATCATCGATGGCCGTTTCATCGTAGGCGCGCACGGGAGTCGCACGATGCCCGTGTGGGGCGAGGACCTGAGTCGGCTGGAACTCGGCAACCCCGATGCGGAGCGTGCCACGCGCGTGATTATTGGACGGTTGGCCGATTACGTTTGGCTGTTACAGAAGCCGGCTGCAAAGAACTGACCACCTTCCCGACGGGATCGGTATCGCGAGTATCGACTTCAACAATGCGGTGATGCTCTGACTTGAGCGGCTTGAAGTCACGCAGCTGCGCGTTGACGACCGACTGATCGGCTTCAGAAGGATCATTGCCGCGCTTTGCCCGGGTCGCCACCCGATTCAGCAGAGTCGCCGGATCGGCATGGCATGAAATGAAAACACACGTCACGTTCATGCGATCCGCCAGCGAGGTGAACAGCTCGCGGTCAGCGGCATCGAGAAAGGCGGCGTCGACGATGACGTTGAAGCCAGCTTGCAGGCAGCGCTCGGCGCACTCCATGAGCCTGGCATAAACCCGGTGACTCATTTCCGGCGCATAGTTGCCCTGTTTGAAGCCGGCCGCCGACGCGGATGCGCCGAGCAGTCGCTGTCGTTCGAGATCCGATCGGATGCGCAGCGCGTGCAGTGGCGCCACCAATTGTTCGCTCAGCCAGGATTTGCCGGAGCCGGACAGGCCGTGCATCAACAGGAGCGTCGGTTGAGGACGTTGGGTCAATTCAACAGCCGTCCGCACCCGTCGTTGCATTCGTTTCGTGTCGGCAGCAATCGCATCGACCTTCGCTCGAACCAACGCTCGGTACACCGCATAGAACGGCAACAAGCGAACACCCGCATAGTCACCAGTGATCTCGAGATACCGGCTCAACAGCGCGGCAGCGAGATCTTCACGGTCTCGGCTGTATAGATCCATGATCAGAAAGGCGATGTCGTTCATGACATCGATACAGCGCAGCTGCGCGTCGAAGTCGATGCAGTCGAACGGCACCAGCCGGCCATCGAATCGAACGACATTTGCCGCGTGCAGATCGCCGTGGCAATCGCGGATCCGATGTTCCTGTGCTCGTTCTTCGAAGGCCGCCTGGTGCGCTTCGATCTCGGCACGCGTCCAGTCCCACAATCGTCGAAGTTCAGGAATATCCTGCTGGCGCTCGGTGTACTCCAGCAGTTGCTCCAGATTGCCAAGCACCGTGTCGTACATGCGCTGCGTGGCTTCCGGCGCATACAAGTCGGAGATCGCCTCAGTCCTCAGGTGGAAGTCGGCGAGCATTTCGCCGAGGCGCAGTATCTCTGGCAACGAGACATCGCCCCGGTCAAGGAGCGCCGGCAATTCCTCGTCAGGGTCAAACTGTTTCAAACAAACCGCATACTCAATCGCGGGGCCGTCGCCACCCATATGAGCCCGACCGCCCTGACGCGTGATCGGAACGACGTCGAGGTACAGCTCCGGCGCCAGCCGGCGATTCAGGCGCAACTCCTCGTAGCAGTAATGCCGCCGGCGTTCGAGCGTGGAGGTATCGATGAAGTCGAGCTTCACCGGTTTCTTGATCTTGTACGCGAACGGCCCAGTGAGAATGACCCAGGAAATATGGGTTTCCACGAGCCGAGGATGGGTGACGTCATGCTCGAAGGCCGCGAGCTGCAGCAGCTCCTCGATGCGCAACGGCGTGCCAGTGTCGCTCATAGGGAATGTTCAGCCGGCATGAGCGTAGTCTCCTCGTAAGCGGGCGAAGCCATCACCCTGGAGTTGTGCGGGCGGGTTAGGGGGATTCACCGGTACCCGGGCTGGCGTGTGTGGGATGAAACTGTCATGAGCGGATGAATTGCACCATCCAGCAAGGCGGGATCATGACTCCGATCCAAAACATTCTGGCGATCGTCGATCCGACCGCCAAACAGCGCTCCGCGGTTGCCAAGGGGGCGCTGCTCGCCAAGAAACTGTCGGCGCGGCTCGATCTGTTCATCTGCGACACGCAGGCAGCACGAAATACACGCTTCGCGCAGCACATGAAGGAGTCGCCGCAGAAACCGCTGCAACAGCTCGGCCCATGGCTCGAGTCTATCGCGGCTCCGCTACGAGACCAGGGCCTCGAGGTAACAACGGAAATCCTGTCCGCAGATCCACTGCACACCGCATTGCTAGATCGAGTCAAACATACCTGCGCGGGCCTGGTGATCAAGGACACGCATCATCACACGATTGCGCAGCGGTCGTTCCTGACGAATACAGACTGGGAGTTGATTCGAGGCTGCCCGGTGCCGTTGTTGCTCGTAAAGCCGACACCTTGGTCGGCAAGTCACCGCATCGGCGCGGCGCTCGATCCAGGTCACCTGGATGACAAGCCGAGACTGCTCGATCGCTGCATCCTGGACGAGGCGACCCGACTCAAGGAGGCACTTGCCGGCGAGCTGCATGCCATTCACACCTACATTCCGGCGTCGATGATTGCATCGGCGGTCGCGGTGCCAGCCTTGGTGATAGACGTACCGCCGGAGACATTGGAAGAGGAGCGCAGAGCCAAGCTCAATGATCTGACCGCGCTCACGTCGGACTACTCGCTGCCGGCGGGCAACGTTCATCTGGAAGTCGGCGGCGTGACCGAAGCGCTGTGTCGTGTCGCAAGCGAATATGAGATCGACATCATGGCCATGGGCGCGATCTCGCGCCGAGGCTGGAAGCGAATGTTGATCGGCAGCACCGCGGAGCTGGTGCTGGAACAATTGCCCTGTGACATGTTGGTCGTGAAGAGCCCGAACTTCGCGGAGTTGCTGGTCCTCTGATAGGTGAACTGTCGTGTACAAGAACATTCTCGTTGCCGTCGACGGAAGCGCGACCTCGCTGCGCGGCTTGCATGAAGCAATCCGGCTGGCGAAAGCGACTGGCGCGCGGTTATTGCTCCTGCATGTGTTGAACACGCTGATCCTGGAGACCGAGATCGCGTCCACCGCGTACTACCAGGCATTGGCGGATGAAATTCGCAGCTCGGGCTCGAAGATCCTCGAGCACGCCGCCATGGTGGCTCGCGATGCCGGTGTGCCGTTCGAGTCGAAGATGATTGAGAAGATCGGCGCGCATGCATGGAAAGAGATTGTCGCGCAGGCCAGTGAATCGGGCGTCGAACTCATCGTCCTTGGAACTCACGGCCGCCGAGGGTTGAAACGTCTGATCCTGGGCAGCGATGCCGAGCTCGTGCTACGTCACGCGCCGGTGCCGGTCTTGATGGTGCGAGATCAGCTGGCCGCCTCAGCAGCGTGACGCCGCGATGATCCGCTCGGCGATCTCGCTGTATTGGCCGCCGAGATGATGGCCGTTACCGATCTGCTCGACCCGCGCCTCGGTTCGGGACAAGCTTGGGCACAGCGAATCGTGCTCGTCCGCGCCGTAAAGGCAGAGCAACTGGGAAGGTGTCAGCTTCGCGAGCTCGGGAGCGACGGGCTTGCCCTCGGGTTTGGCGCCCGGCAACCATTGCTTCACATGGACCTCGAAGACCGCGGTGTCGCTCAGGCCGATCAGCGCGACGGAACAGACGTGCTCATGTAAATCCGCTGGCAATCTGTTGACGATGAAGGGCATGACGTCAGCGCCAAGGGAGTAGCCGATGAGCACGACGCGTCCGCGCGACCATTGCTCCATGTAATGTTTCATGGTCCGCGCGACATCGCGTGCGGTTTCTTCCGGTGTGCGCGATTTCCAGAAGTAATGAAGAGAGTCGAAGCCAACGACCGGAATGCCGTTGGCGGCCAACTCGGAGCTGAGCGCGCGGTCGATGCGTGCCCAGCCGCCATCGCCGGTAATCAGAAGGGCGAGCGGCGTCGAGTCCGATGGCTTGGACTTGCCGGCAGGAACTTCGATCAACGATAGATCGGCGAGTTCCGAAGGTGCCGCGTCGACGAGGCTCGTCCATGCGAACAGAGCAAGCCATAGCAATCGTTGCCACTGCGCACTCATTTCTTCACCAGTTCCTTCAGGCCGCCAGCGATCAGAGTGGAGATATCCGCCAGTACGCTCGGCAGCACCAGGATTCCCGGCGGTGCTGCGAGGTATCGGGCGATCCAGACAGGTGCGAATTTCGCCTTGTAGCTTCTCAGACCCTCGAAGTTATAGAAATGCTCACCATGTCGGAATACGAAGCTGCCGATACGATTCCAGGCGGGCGTGAACGAAGGCTGGTCTAGCCCGGCGAGCGGCGCCATACCGAGATTGAACCATCGATAGCCTTGGGCTCGTCCCCATAGCATCAGCTCGGCGAACAGAAAATCCATGACGCCGCGAGGCGCGCCCGGACCGAATCGCATCAGGTCGACGGACAGCTCGGCTCGACTGCGAGTGGTCCATAGATTGGCGAAAGCCGTTGGAATGCCGTCGCGGCGGACCACAGCGACAGGAAACTGCAGAATGTATTGTTCGTTGAATGTGCCGATGGAGAAGCCCTTCTCGGCGGCATTCTTCTCTTGCAGCCACGCGTCGGAAATCGCGCGCAGCTCGGGCAGCAGCGCTGGCACCGCTTCGACGGGTAGAACTTCGAAAGTCGCGTCGTCGCGTGCGGCGTGCGCGTGCGATTGGCGAATGTCGCGATGTTCTCTACCGTCGAGACTGAATTCCGACAACGACACGCGCGCTTCTTCGCCGATCTTCACCGGCGACAGGCCGCAGTCAATGTAGAGCGGGAGATGATCGGGACCGGTCTGATAGAACACGGTCCAGCCGCCATATCTGTTCGCGAGCTCGGCAAATCGCCAGACCAGTTCCTCGTAGCGTTGCGGATCGCCGACCGGATCGCCAAGCGCCACCCAACTGCGCCGGGCGACTTGATGCATGATGAACGCATCGTCGTTCGGCGCGAACAGCAGGCGCTTGTCTGCAAAGAGCGCGGCATTGGCCAGCGTTTCATCGGAGCGATCGATGATGGCCCGTGCACGTTCCAATTCTTTGGCGCTCGGCGATACAGGCGGTGGACGAGCGGGGCGCAACAGGTTCATTGTAAAGAACGTCGCCGCAGCCAGTGCCGTCAGCAACAATGCCCGCAGTGCGCGTGGAGCGTCGGCCGAGAACGCGAACGTCCACCACAGCTCGTTGGAATATTGGACGTGTCGGTGCGCGAAATAACTGACCCAGGCGACCGCGCCGAGCACGGCGACGATGCCGATGATCCACATCGGCGTGAAGCGTTCTTCCATGATCGACGCGGGGCGATGGAAGGCATCGCGCCCGAGCCAGAGGACGACGAGCGCGATTGCGAGAATGGCAGCCTCTTCGTAGTCGAGTCCTTTCAGCAACGACACCACGATGCCAGCGACCAGCAGCGTGACCGCCACTCGATACGCTTCGCGGACGCGACGATACAGCGCTCGTGCGAGCACCAGCAGGCCTAGGCCACTGATGCTGCCGATGAGATGTGACATCTCCAGCACCGGCAAAGGCAGCAGATTTCGCAAGAGTGCCAGGCGCGAGGCCGTGGCTGGCGTCGCTCCGGAGATCAGCAGGACGATACCGGCGAGCAGCACGAGCGTGCCGGCGATCTGCGGCGACACTTGGGCTACGTAAGCCGTAACGAGCGAGCTGACCCGTTCGACACGATGTCGATAGTCATATAACTCCACCACCGCGAACAGCGCTCCGGCGACAATGAGCGGTGCCACATAGTAGATGGCTCGATAGGCGAGCAGCGCACCGAGCAATTCGTTGCGTGGCACGTCGGGCACCGCCAGCATCACGACCGACTCGAACACACCGAGGCCGCCCGGCACATGACTGATGATTCCCGCCGTGACGGCGAGCGCGAACACGCCGATAAAGCCAGGTAATCCGATATGCGCGTCCGATGGCAGCAATAACCACAGCACCGTGCAATCCATTGACAGCTCGAGCGTAGCGAGCACGACTTGCAACGGCGCGAGCACCGGGCCGGGCGGTCGCAGCGACCAGCCGCGAAATCCGATCCCGTGACTGGCCACGCTACTCCAGCCGACGTACGCGGCGATCGCACCGGCCAACAGCAGGCCGCAGATCCAGGTCCACGGCCCAAGCAAATGAAACATTGCGACGCTTCGGTCATGCGCAAACAGCAGCGACAGCGCGGTCAGAGTGCCGAGCCCGAGTGCGGTCGTCAGGCTGCAAAATCCTTGCAGCGTCACCACCTCAGTGCCAGTGAGACCTTGAGGCGTGTACAGGCGCAAGCGCATCGCCGTGCCGGTCAGTGCGCTGGCCCCGGCATTGTTTGCGATGGCGTAGGCGATGAATGAACTGAGCGCAACGCGCCGGTACGGCAGCCGCTTTCCCAAGTAGTGCAGACCGGTGAAGTCGAACATGCCGAGCAGCGCATAACTAACGACCGTGCAGATCGCGGCGGCAATGAGATGCGAGGCCGGGATCTCGCGCAGATAGGCCAGCATCTCGTGCAGATGGAAATGCTCTAGCTCTCGATGCACGACCAGGAGCACGACGCACAGAAGGAGCACGGTCAGTGCCGGCGCGATCCAGGAAGGCCACGTGGCTGGCAGTCGGGCGGTGATTGCGGTCATGAAGGGCCCACTGTGACTCTGTCCGGCGATGCGTCGCAGCGCTTTGGGGATGGCGGATCCGCTTACAGAATAGTTCTTAGGTGCTGCACGATGTTCCGATTGCAAGTGACATCTGGCGCGTCCAACGTGATGCGGTCGATACGAACACGATCACGAGGTTTACGACGATGAATATGAAGTTGTTACTCGCGACGATGCTGGCCTTGCTGGGATGCTCGTCCGCGTTTGCCGGAGAAAAGACCGAGGCGACCATGGACAAGATGAAAGCCGCGGTCACGCCGGGCGAGATCGATCTGACCGGCCAGGAGGTCAAGACCATTCACGACAGCCAGACCGCCAAGGACTACAAGGTATGTGTCAAAGCGAGCAACGAGGCCGCTGCGATGAAACTACGTTACGACGGGCAGGAAGCGACCGTGCAGCCCGGCGATTGCAAGGAAGTCACCGCGAAGAGGATCAATGCGACTGCGGCCACGCCCCTGAGCGGCAGTCAGCACATCATGGCCACGTTCCACGAGGTCAAGAAATGAAGGATCCGAGGAGCCGCGCTACTTTTTCCATTTGATACTGCAGCCGATGCTCGGCTTCTGATCCTTCGTCACCCCGGTCCCTGCGAGGAGCGCGTCGCATGCGGCGCGCAGATCGGCACCCGTCGCGGTGCCTTTGCTGGGGCGGCTGTCATCGAACTGGCCTCGATAGACCAACTTGCGTTGCGCGTCGAAAAGAAACAAGTCGGGCGTGCAGGCCGCGCGATAGGCTTTGGCGACGGTCTGCGGTTCATCGAGCAGATACGGGAACGTATATCCGGCGCTGCGCGCTTCCGCTGCCATGCCTTCCGGGCCGTCGGCGGGATAGGCCTGTATGTCGTTGGAGTTGATCGCGACGACCGCGATGCCTCGTGACTGATACTCCCGCGCAAAGCGCGCGAACTCATGGCTGATATGTTTGACGAACGGGCAGTGACTACAAATGAACGCGACCACCAGCCCGCGCGCGTCATGGAAGTCGGAGAGCGCGGTGACCTTGCCATCGAAACTGGGCAGGCGAAAGTCCGGAGCGGTCGTGCCGAGCTCGAGCATCGTGGATTGAGTTGCCATGGCGATAGGCCTCGAAGAGAGTGGGCCGATTCTATCTCAGCTCTTCAGCGCGTCCGCAAGCTTGCGACTGAGCCGTACCAGCGCTTCCACATCGCCAGGATCCCATGAGTCGAAAATGGCACGTGCCAAACGCTCGCGTGCGGTGTCGATCCGGTTCGTCATCGCTTTACCTTGCGGCGTGATGGCGACTCTGCGCACCCGACGGTCCACCGAGTTTTCTTCGCGCTTCACCAATCCCAGTTCTTCGAGCTTCGTGACCTGCCGGCTCACGGTCGTGTAGTCGCGGCCGGCGCGATCGGCGAGCTCGACCAGTGCAATGGGGCCGACTCTTTCGATCCCGACCAGCAGCGGAAACAACACGCCTTCGAGCGACACACCCGCCGCCCGCACCATGTACTCGTCCCGTTGCGGACGGTTGAATTCGCCGATGATATCGATGATCGATCGATGCAAGTCCTTGAGCTGCTGAGACGAAATATGTGCAGCTTGCACTCGTTTGGCCGGCGGCATAGGGTTCCTCCAGATATGTGCACATTACACATATGGAGGGATTGCGATGCAAGGCTATTCAACGGATGTTTTGATCTGCGGCGCGGGCGCGGCCGGACTCACGCTTGCAATCGATCTCGCACGGCGCGGAGTACGCTTGCGAGTGATCGATAAAATGGCAGAACCGTTTCATGGCTCGCGCGGTAAGGGCATTCAACCGCGCACTCAGGAAATCTTCGAGGACGTTGGGATTCTCGATCGCATCGTCGCTCGGGGAGGCGAGTATCCGCCTCACCGGGAATATCACACGGACGGTAGTTGCACCGAATCGGATCTAATGGAGCGGCGGGGTGCAACGCCGTCGGAGCCTTATCACATTCCGCTCATGATCCCGCAGTTTCTCACCGAACGTGTCATGCGTGAGCGGCTGGCTGAACTTGGGCACGTCGTGGAGTTCGGATGTGAACTGCTGGGGTTTGAGCAGAACAACGATGGAGTGTCGGCACGACTGCGGGGCAAGCACGGCGAGGAACACGTTCGAGCGCGCTATCTGATCGGAGCGGATGGTGGACGCAGCTTCGTTCGTCACGCGCTCGACATCGGCTTTCCTGGGAAAACGCTGGGCGTGCGCGCGTTGGTCGCGGATGTGGTGCTGTCGGGACTGGATCGCGACGCCTGGCATCGATTCAATGCTGAGTCGATGCAGGCGCAGATCGGGCTGTGCCCATTGGCAGGCACCGAGCTGTTTCAGATCCAGGCGCCCATTCCGCTCGAAGGCGATATCGACTTGTCGGCGGACGCGCTCAGTGCACTCGTTGCTGAGCGCACAGGGCGAACGGATATTCGCGTGGAGTCGGTCTCATGGGCTTCGGCGTACACCATGAATGCGCGGCTCGCGGATCGATATCGCGTCGATCGCGTGTTTCTGGTCGGCGATGCTGCTCACATTCATCCACCCACAGGCGGTCAGGGACTCAACACCAGCGTCCAGGATTCATACAACTTGGGGTGGAAGCTGGCGGCCGTCATTGCAGGGCGTTCGGATGCGCTACTCGATACCTACGAAGAGGAGCGACGACCGATTGCCGCGAGCGTGTTGGGACTGTCCACCGATCTGCTCGACGCGGCCAAGCGGGGCAATATCCGTCGCGGTCGCGAAGTTCATCAGCTGGATGTTGGATATCCCGGCGGTTCGCTCGCGGTGGAGAAGCCGCCGCGAACGAGCGGAGTGCGTGCCGGCGATCGCGCGCCCGATGCGCCGCTGCGTGGAGCGGGCGGCCAACCCAAGCGTCTGTTCGACTTGCTCATCGGCCCGCACTGGACGCTGCTCGGCTTCGAGGTCGATAGAGATTGCGTGCGACCCCGAGCAGGCTTGCGGATTCACACCATCGGCAGTCGTGGCGATTTGACCGACGACCACGGTCACTTCAGCAACGCGTATGCCCTGTCACCCGGCGACTGGGTGCTGATCCGGCCGGATGGATACATAGGCGCAATGGTCACGTCAGGCGAGGTCGCGGTTCTGGACACATATGTATAGGTGACCGGACCCCGCGAACGGCCTTAGCGGTGTGCGTTTTAATTGACTCTATGCCATCTAACGTGCAATATAGCGTACATGGCTAAGAGACCGCCGCCGCAGTCTGTCGATGAGGCGCCCATTGAGGCGGTAACGCGGCTGGGCTCGCGTATTCGCCTTGCGCGTCTACGGCGGAAGCTACGGCAGGAAGACCTAGCGGCCAAGATTGGCCGAACCCGAGCCACGGTCATTGCGATGGAGCGGGGCTCGTCCACAACAGAGATCGGTGTGTACGCCTCAGCTCTCTGGGCGCTTGGGTTGCTTCAGGAGCTGGACCTCGTTGCAGACCCAGGTCTCGATCGCGACGGGCAAGCGCTTTCCTTTTCAGTCTCCGACAAGCGCGTGCGATTGCGTCGGCCGTTGAATAACAAGTTCTGACCGATTTGCCACCATGGCTGAGGTCGCATACGTCTTCGTCTACCTTCCCGGGCAACTCAAACCGACGGTTGCGGGTCGGTTTGGGCTCGACAGCAGCCGATCGCCTGCCGTGGGGCAATTCGTTTACGGCGAGTCCTATCTTCGGAATCCCTCGGCACTGCCTCTTGATCCAGTCGTACTGCCGTTGCGGGAGCAACTGTTTACTACGACTTTGAACTCAGGGCTCTTCGGCATCATTCGCGATGCGATCCCCGACGACTGGGGGCGCCACGTAGCAAGCAAGCTATACGGAGCCGAATACCGGCAGCTCTTCGATTACCTTTGGTTGCCTTCCGCGGATCGCAGCGGTGCTTTGGCCTTTGGGAAAACACCCGAGGCTCCAATCGAAGAGCGCTCGCTGCTCCGATGGGAAGATCTGGAAAACATTCCGTATGTGGATGCCATTCAGAAGCTCGATCGAAATGTTCCTTTGACTTCGACTGAAGAAGATGCCGCCATTGTCTTTGGCGCCGGCACGTCCGCGGGTGGCGCGCGACCGAAGTTCACAGTTCTGAGAAACGGTGCGGTTTGGCTGGCGAAGCTCAATCGGCAGAGCGATCGCTTCAATGAAGTTCGTGTCGAAGCGGCGATGCTGGATCTGGCCGCGGCTTGTGGGATCTCTGTGCCTGAGCATGATGTAGCTCGTATCCACGATCAGGACATCCTGCTGGTGAAGCGCTTTGACCGTAATGTCACGGAGGCGGGGATCGAGCGTCATCGCATGGTGAGCGCCGGCACGGTGTTCCTGTCAAACGAAGCGGTGGCCCGGAACTCGTTCACTGGCTCCTATCCGCGCTTTGCCAGAGAGCTGAGTCGATGGACGGTGACGGGTGAGGTGGATCGTCGTCAGTTGTTCAGGCGAATCGCATTCCATGCGCTTACGACTTCTACGGATGATCACGAGCGCAATCACGCCTTGGTTGCAGAGGGCATCCACTTTCATCTCTCGCCCGCGTTCGACCTGGTACCGAAGCCGAGCAATACTCGGAGGCGCTACCTCGCGCTTGTCGTGGGTGAATACGGCGCGATCGCGGTACGCGAGAATTTGCTCTCGAGTGCCGAGGTGTTTCAGCTGAGTCGTGCCGATGCAAACCAGGTCATCGATGAGGTTCAGGAGACAGTGCGGGCTCAGTGGCGCGCAGCGGTGGCAGCTCGGGACGTTGGCGACAGCGATGTGCAACGAATTGCAGATTGTTTCGTCCCGGAGTCGTTTGAAGCGGAGCCGCCCGAGCAAATACTGCTCTGACTTCACTGCGCAGTGTGACCACCGTCGACCAGTAACAGATGGCCGGTGACATACGAAGATTCGGGTGAGGCGAGGTACAGCACTGCGTACGCGATCTCGGCCGGCGTGGCAAAGCGTTTCAAAGGAATGTGGGCGCTGGCTTGAGCCACGGCCTGCGCGGTAGTTAGTTTCTTCTGGAAGCGCTCGACGAACGTGTCGCCGGGGCAGACCGCATTGACGCGGATGTTGTCGGGGGCATGGTCGAGCGCCATGGCCTTGGTCATCATGGCCACTGCGCCTTTGCTTGAGACGTAGGCCAGCGCGTTGGTGCCGCCGACCACCGACCAGTCCGAGCCATGGTTGACGATTGCGCCGCCGCCGCGAGCCCGCATGTGTGG
This sequence comes from Steroidobacter flavus, assembly GCF_042651805.1. NCBI lineage: Bacteria > Pseudomonadati > Pseudomonadota > Gammaproteobacteria > Steroidobacterales > Steroidobacteraceae > Steroidobacter > Steroidobacter flavus. Next base: position 272,081 of record NZ_JBHSDU010000002.1, read on the forward strand.
CACCACCAGCCGGCACATCTGCCACACGGCCGTGACGTTGGTGTCGAAAGTCGATTGCCACACCGAGAGTTCGGTGGTCTCGGCGGTGCCCCGGGGAACGATGCCTGCGTTGTTGAACAGAATGTCGATGCCGCCGAATGCGTCGAGGGCGGTTTGAATGACTTCTTCGCAGTCGGCCAGCTGAGTGTGGTCCGTTTCGACGAACACGCATTCTGCGCCGACATCGCGACACTGTCTGGCGACATCTTCACCGAGCCTGGCGCGTCGTCCGGTGAGCACGAGATTGGCGCCGTGTTCGGCAAAGAGCACGGCGGTTGCGGCACCGATGCCCGAGGTGGCTCCAGTGATGATGGCGGTTTTGCGGGCGAGCCTGCTCATGAGTCGATTTCTGATTCGGGACCTGGGCGCAGTATGCGGCCTGTCCTCGAAGCGGGCCGGTGCGGCCTCGATCAGTGCGGTGCTGGATCAACACCACGACCCGGCTAGCTTTGCACCCTGGAAGCGTACGACCTCGACATATCCTCCGCTCACGGCCAGAGGATTTCATCATGTCACAGATCGTGCGCACCACTCAGCAATGGCAAGGACTGGACCGGTCGCATCACATGCACCCGTTCACCGATCCGAGGGACCTCAACAAGAAGGGCACTCGAGTCATTACGCGCGCCGAAGGCGTTTACATCTGGGACAGCGAAGGCAACAAGATCCTCGACGGCATGGCCGGTCTGTGGTGCGTGGCTGTGGGGTACGGCCGCCAGGAGTTGATCGACGCCGCCAACGAGCAGTTGAAGACGCTGCCGTACTACAACAGCTTCTTTCAGACGTCGACGCCCAGTCAGATCGAGTTGAGTCATGTGCTGTCGGAGCTCACGCCGCCGGGCTTGAATCGATTCTTTTTCACCAACTCCGGCTCGGAAGCCAACGACACGGTGATTCGTCTCGCGCGCTACTACTGGAAGCTGCGAGGCCAACCGACCAAGCGCACGTTCATCGGTCGTAAGTTTGGCTATCACGGCAGCACGGTCGCCACCTCGAGCCTCAGCGGCATGGCGCCCATGCACGATCAGGATCACGAGCTGTTGCCGCACTTCGCGCACATCGTTCATCCGCACTGGTACACGCAGGGCGGTGACCTTTCCAGGGAAGAATTCGGTTTGCAGGCGGCGCGTGAGCTGGAGAAAAAGATTCTCGAGCTGGGCGCCGACAATGTCGCGGCGTTCATCGGTGAGCCGTGCCAGGGTGCCGGCGGCGGCATCGATCCGCCGTCGACCTATTGGCCGGAAATTCAACGGATCTGCAAGAAGTACGACGTGCTCCTGGTCGCGGACGAAGTGATCTGCGGCTTCGGGCGTACCGGCGAATGGTTCGGTTCGCACACATACGGCATCGAGCCCGACTTCATGCCGATGGCGAAGGGCTTGTCGTCCGGCTATCTGCCCATCGGCGCTGTCGCTATTCACGACCGCATCTTCGAGGTGCTGAGCGAAGGCGGCAAGATGATTCATCACGGCTTCACATATTCGGGTCATCCGGCCGCGTGCGCGGTCGCGCTTGCAAACATCGCATTGATAAAGAAAGAAGGGCTGGTCGAGCGCGTGAAGTCGGACATCGCGCCGTATTTCCGCGCGACCCTGCAACAGATGGCCGATGCGCATCCAATCGTCGGTGAATTGCGAGGCGTCGGTCTGATCGGCGCGGTGCAATTAGTCAGCGACAAGGCCAATCGCACGGTGCTGCCGCCGACACACGAAGCGCCGATCAAGGCGCGAGAGTTCGCGATCCAGAACAATTTGATCATGCGGCCGGCGGGGCTGCAGTCGCTGGTCGTCGCGCCGCCGCTGGTCATCACGCGGACGCAGGTCGATGAGCTCGTCGACAAGATGAAGCGCAGTCTCGACCAGACCGCGCAGCTGTTCGGCCTGGCTTGATGCCGTCGGGTCGAGGGGTCGGGGAGAGCAGCCGTCTGCGTTCCATCGTGGGCGGCTCGGTCGGCAATCTCATCGAGTGGTACGACTGGTACACGTACGCGGCCTTCGCCATCTATTTCGCGCCGAGCTTTTTCCCAGCGAGTAACAGCACGCTGCAGCTGATGAACACCGCGGCGATCTTCGCCGTGGGGTTCCTGATGCGTCCGATCGGCGGTTGGGTGCTGGGGCGCTATGCGGACCGGCACGGTCGCAAGGCCGCGCTGACGATGTCGGTCCTGCTGATGTGTCTGGGGTCGTTGATCATCGCGGTCACGCCGACCTATGACTTTATCGGTATGGCGGCGCCGGCATTGTTGCTGTTTGCGCGTCTGCTACAGGGTTTCAGCGTGGGCGGCGAATACGGCACCAGCGCCACGTATATGAGCGAGATCGCCACGGCGGGCAGTCGTGGTTTCTATTCCGGCATTCTCTATGTGACATTGATCATGGGGCAGCTGCTCGCACTGGCCGTGCTCATGCTGTTGCAATTCTTCGTGCTCGATGCGCATGAGCTCGAGACCTGGGGCTGGCGCATTCCGTTTGCGCTCGGCGCCGTTGCCGCCGTGGCGGCTTTGTATCTGCGTCGCAATCTGGAGGAGACGGAGGCCTATCAGAACAAAGACAAAAGTGTCGCGGCGGGCGCGGGGCAGCTGTCGATGCTGCTGAAACATCCGAAGGAAGTCGCGATCGTCGTCGGGCTCACCGTCGGCGGCACGCTGTTCTTCTACACCTTCACCACGTACATGCAGAAGTTCCTGGTGAATACCGTCGGCCTGAGCAAGGGTGAGTCGACATTGGTATCTGCCGCCAGTCTGTTCGTGTTCATGCTGTTGCAACCGCTGATGGGCGCGTTGTCGGATCGGGTCGGCCGGCGTCCCATTCTGATCGCCTTCGGCGTGTTGGCACTCGTTTCGACTGTGCCGCTGCTCACTGCACTGTCGCGCGCCGACGATGCCTGGACGGCGTTCTGTTTGATCATGATCGCGCTGGCGATCTCATCGCTCTACAGCTCCATCAGCGCGGTCGTGAAGGCCGAGCTGTTTCCGGTGGAGATCCGCGCGCTCGGGGTGGGTCTTCCTTACTCCATCACGGTCTCGGTGTTCGGCGGCAGCGCCGAAAGCATTGCCTTGTGGTGCAAGCACATCGGTCACGAGACGTGGTTCTACTGGTACGTGACCGCCTGCGTGTTGTGCTCGCTAGTGGTGTATCTGTTCATGCGCGAGCCGCAGCGGTCGTCCCGGATTTAACGACCGCGAATAGCACCGGCATCACCAGCAGTACCAGCGGTACGGCGGCGATCAATCCCGCGATGATTGCAATTGCCAGAGGCTGTTGCATGGCCGTGCCCGCGCCGAATGCCAGCGCCAGCGGCAGTAGCGTCAGAATCGCCGCGAGCGCGGACATGACGATGGGGCGGGCGCGATTGTGACCGGTGAGCAGTAGCTTCTGATGCAAAGGCAGGTCGGCCGGCAGCGCTTCGAACTCGCAGAAGTAGAAGATCGCGATTTCAGTCACCAGTCCGACGATCATGGTCAGGCCCATCATCGCCGAGATGTTCAGCTCGATGCCGGTCACCCACAGACCCAGGAACACCGCCGGCAGCGACAGCAACGGCATCGCCAGAATGACCGCGGCGGTGAGGAAGCTTTCGAAGACGAACAGCAGTAGTAAATAGACCAGCGCGATGGCGGCCAGCAGTACGATTACCAGGCCGTGAAACGCGATCTGCTGTTGTTGATATAAGCCGCCGAGGCGGTAATACATCCCGGGCGGCAGAAGTCCCGGCTGCTTCAATGTCTGTTGCAGGTCGGCGATGGTCGAGCCCAGGTCGCGACCGCTGATGCGCGCCGTCACTGCATTCATTCGTTTCAGATTCTCGCGAGCGATCTGCGGTTGACCGCTCACGGTTTGTAGCGAGGCGACGCGATCCAGCGTGACGATCCGTCCGTCGGGCGCCGAGATGGGCAGCTTCGCGAGCTTCTGTTCCATGTCACGAGCGTTCGCCGGTAGCCAGACACGTACGCCGATCATTTTGGGTCCGGTCGGGATCTGTGTGGCGACCGAGCCCGCGAGGGCATCGCTGACCGCTTTCGTGACCGTGTCCGCGTCCAGGCCAAGGAATGCGGCGGCGGCGCGGTCGACGTTCACTTCGATGGCATCGCCGGCGGGATTGATGCCGTTGTTGATATCGACCACGCCGTCGATCTTCGCTATGGCTGCCGCGACCGATTTCGCGGTACTCGCAAGCGCCGTGGCATCGTCGGAATACAGCTTGATCTCGATGGGTTGCGGCACCGAAGTCAGATCGCCGATCAAGTCCTCCATCAGCTGCAGCAGCTCGACTTCCAGTCCTGGTACCGTCGCTTCCAGTTGCGAACGGATGTCGTCCATCACGTCTTCGATGGGCTCGCGGTCGGTGGCTTTGAGTCGCACGAAAAAGTCGCCTTCGAAGGCCTCGGTGATGCCGCCGCCCAATTGAATGCCGGCGCGGCGGGAATAGGTGTCGACGTTCGGGTTGTCGCGCAGGATCTGTTCCACCTGCGCGAGCAGGCGCTGACTTTCAGTGAGCGAAGTGCCCGGCGGCGAGCGGAAGTCGAGCACGAAGCCGCCTTCGTCGACCGAGGGCATGAAGCCCGAGCCGACGCCCGTGTAGGCGAGCCCACCCACGATCAGCAATGGTAGTACCCCCAGCAGCACCAACTTCGGCCGTGTCAGCGCGGCGGAAAGGAGCTTGTCGTAGCGGTCGCCCAAGCCCGCGTTGTGACGTTGTTGTACGGCGCTTCCTTTCAGGAGCTGTTCCGAAATCAGCGGTACGATGAACCACGTGGCCGCGAACGAGACGGTGAGGCCGATGACCATCGTCAATGACAGCGCCTTGAAGAAGGCGCCGGTGATGCCGCTCAAGAACGCGAGCGGCGCGAAGATCACCAGAGTCGCCGCGCTCGATGACATCAGGGGGCGTGCGAATTCATGCGTCGCTGCGTCGATGCGGGCGCGCAGATCGGCGGCGCCGGATTCCTCGATGCGACGGAACAGATGCTCCAGCATGACGATGATGTCATCGATGATCAGACCGACGGCGGCGGCGATGCCGCCCAGGGTCATGATGTTGAAGGTCATGCCCCAGACATTCATGAGCAGCACGGAGATAGCGATCACGCACGGTACGATGATCAACGTGACCAGCATGATGCGTGCGTTGCGCAGGAACAGAAACAACACTGCGCCGGCGAGAATCACGCCGATCAGAATGGCGTCGCGCACGCTGCTCGCGGAGCTTTGAATCAGGTCGGATTGGTCGTACCAGTTGGCGAGCGATACACCGGCCGGCAGCTGAGAGCGATAGTCGTCGAGCAACTGTTTGACCGAATCGGCGATCTGTACCGTATTGCCGTCGGGCTGTTGGTAGATGTTGAGCAGCACCGCCTCGTGGCCGTCGGCAGTGACGCTGGTCCAGTTCGGTTCGGTCGCTCGCGACACCGAGCCCACATCTCGTACGCGCACTATCGCGTTGCCGACCGATTTCACCGCCACGTCGGCGATGCTTTGCTCGCTCTGCAGCTGTGTATTGCCGATGACCAGAAATAGTTTGTAGTGATCTTCCAGTCGGCCGACGGCGCTGACCACATTGGCCGCGCTCACGGCTTTGACGACATCCTGCAACGGGATGCCGAAGTGATGCAGTTTCAGCGGATCCACGTCGACGTGGAATTCTTCCTGTGCGCCACCGATCACGCTGACGTTGGCGACGCTGGCGACCGCCGATAGCATGGGTCGCAACTGATAACTGGCGAAGTCCGTGAGCTTCGGTAGCAAGATGGAGTTGGAGGTGATGCTGTAAGCGAGGATCGGGAACACCGTCGGATCCATGCGACGCAGGTCGATGGTCGTTCCCACGGGCATGGTCGGCAGCACCTGCGAGACCGCGGAGCTCAGTTCCAGGGCGGCACGACGCATGTCGGTTCCCCAATCGAAGCTCACAGAGACATCGGCTGTTCCGCGAGTCGTCGCCGACCTCACATCGCGAACGCCCGGGACTCTACGCACGGCCTCTTCGGCGGGGCGCGTGACTTGCAGCATCATTTGCTCGGCAGGTCGGTCGCCAGCATCGAAAGAAACGACGACGCGCGGGAACTGCACGTCCGGGAACAAAGCCACCGGCAGACGAAACACCGAGGCGACACCGCCCAGAGTCAGCAATGCGCACAGGAAGAGCAGGGCACGTTGATGGGCCCGCAACCAGGTCATCAAATTCATCAGTCGACTGCCTTATCCGCCGGCGCCTCGCGCACCGCCATGCCATCTTCGAGCTCGTAAGCACCCAGCACGGCGATCTTGAGCGACGCGTCGAGCTGCCCTTCGACGGCGACTTGTTGCTGATCCTGCGCGCCGGGCGTGGTTACATTGATTCGTTTGGCATGCCCGTTGTCGATCTGAAACAAGTAGGCGCCGGCCTCGTCGCGCAATACGGCTTCACGCGGCGCGAGCCACGAAGTGGTGTTTGCGACCGTAACGACAGCGCGTGCCCCTTCGGAGGTCGGCAGATCTGCCGCAGCGGGATTCACCGGCTCGAGCGCTACATCCACCAAACGCGATGTGGGATTCACCATTGCTTGCACGTGAGTCACGCGGGCGGGAATTGGATTCTTGCCGGCGACGGGCTCGATGAATGCAGGCATGCCGGCGGCAATCTGATGCGCGTCCTGGGGCGAGAAGCCCGCCAGAATCTGTACCGAGTCGTTGGCGATCGTGCGCACCAGCACTGCCCCGGCAGCAGTGCGCTCGCCGGGCGCGACCGGAACGTCGAGCACGATGCCGTCGAACGGTGCCTTCAAATCGCTGCGTGCTTCACCGCCGCCCAGCTCTCGTTGTGCTTCTATGGACGTGCTGGCATCGCTCAGCGCTTTCTCGGCGGCCGCGACTTGAGATTCCGTGGCCAGATTTTTGGCGCGCAAAGCTTTGATGCGAGCCAGTTCCGCACGCGCGAAGGTGAGTCCCGTCTGCGATTGCTGATAGGCCAATCGACCCGTCGGCTCGTTGGTCAGGGTCATCAAGATCGCGCCACGTCGAACCGCTTCGCCCGGGGTGACCTGGACTTCAGTCACCAGGCCTCCCTGCGGCAATGTGAGATTGCGTGTTTTGCCGGGGATGGGAGTCACAGTGCCGTAGCCAGTGACTGTAGTGGCGATGGAGCCCTTGTGCAGTTGAGCGGTTGTTACCAGCGCGCTGCTGTCGGCGTCCGCTTCTGCTTGCGCCGATTCCGGTTGCGGTGAGCATGCAACCAGGGCGCCGCAAGCGAGCAAGCTCGACGCGACCCATAACGAGCGAAACGGCATCGTGATCATCGGCCAGCCTCCGGCGGCACGGGCAGTTCGCTGCCCAAAAGCGTACGTAACATCTCTTGCTGTTCTTGCAGTGTCAGTGCGAGCTGCACGGCTTCCATGCTCCTTGCGATCGATGCTGTGCTCAATGTGACATAGGCATTCCAATCGAGCATGCCGTCGGCGAAGGATTGAGTCGCAACCTGCTGTTCGACACGCAGCCGCTCCGAATCGCGTTCGGCCTGCTGGGTGCGACGGATCAGATCCGGCAGGTCCAGACGAATTCGATCGACCTCGGAGCGTGCGGCTGCAAGGCGCGTCTGGTACTCATCGAACAGCCGTTGACGCGTGGCGGTCTCGACGGCGATCGCGCCACGACCCCGATCGAACAAGGGCAGCGTGAAGCCGATGTTGTAGCCACGTGTTGTGATGTTGCTGGTGTCGCGGGCGTAACTCAGCCCGAAGGAAATCGTTGGAAACTGTTTGAGCACGGCCTGACGAAGCTTGGCCTCTTGCGCCTGATAGCCGATGCGCAATGCCAATAGATCGGGACGCCGTTCGGGCAGGGCGGCGAGTCGTTGGTCGATGTCGGCCGGCACTATCTGCTCAGCTGTCGTGGGCACGGGATCGTCGACCAGGCGCAGCTCCGCGTGCTCGTTCAAGCCCAGCAGCAGCTTCAGCGTGTGACGTTCGAGATTGAGCTTCTGCGCGGTGTCGTCGATTTGCTTTTGTAGATCGGCGATGGACAGCAGCGGGCCGGAGGCAACGTCGCGGGTGAGATTGCCGGCCTGCAATTCCGCCTGCACCGACTCACGCAGTCGCTCACGGTCGGGCAACATGCTCTGCAGTTCCTGCAGGAGCGCTTCATCGGATCGCACTTGATTGAACGTCGCCCGCGCCTGCGCAACCAGCTGCCACTCGGCCCAGAGCTCGTCGAGTTCGAGCTTTCGTGTATCGAGCCGCGACGCCTTCATCGTGCTCGATCGCAGCAACAGCGCGGTGATGTCCTGTGTGATCCCGGCGGTAAACGCGTTGACCAGACCCGGCCCGGAACTGACCGGCAAATCCTGGCCGAACGAAACTTGTGGATCGGGCAACAGGCTGGCCGCGAATGCCTGCGCCCGTTGGATGCCCAGGTCATCTCGTAGCAGGCGCAGGTCCGGATTGTTGGCCACGGCGAGCATCGCGACCTCGGTCTGATCGAGGCCGTCGCTCGGGTCGAATCGATGCTCGCGAAGCGCCGGCAACGGCATTGCGCGAGCGTCGACATAGAGCGGGGTGGCGGGGTCGATTTCGAGCGGCTTTTCCCGGTAGGTTGCGCAGCCAGCCAAGGTGGCGAGCAGCGCCGCCAGGGCCCAAGGCGCCGCGAGATTCCGTAAAGAGGCCAAATGATTCATGAGACGGCGGTCACAGCGGTCCAGCAGACGGCGGCCAGCGTGACAGCCGAAACTGAAAAGATACTTAAGGCCGCCGAGGGGTGATTTCCGCGCCGGCGGCGTACTATTCTCGGGTCAACGCCCGATCCTGGCGGGCCCGAGCCGAACGATGCGTTTGTTACTTATCGAAGATGACGAGATGATCGGCGCGGCGGTCCGGAGCGGGCTGCGCGAGGAAGGCTTCAGCGTCGATTGGATCAAGGACGGCGCAGCCGCCGAGAGCGCGTGGCGGACGGCGGAGTATGACGTTGCGATTCTGGATCTCGGCCTGCCCGGCAAAGATGGCTTCAAAGTGCTGGCTGACTTGCGCGGCTCCGGCAATTCGCTGCCTGTCATCGTTTTGACGGCGCGCGATTCGGTGCCCGATCGCATTCGCGGTCTCGATGGCGGCGCCGACGACTACTTGAGCAAACCTTTCGATTTGAATGAGCTCGCTGCGCGCATTCGCGCGGTGGTGCGTCGGCGCACGGGCAGGGCGGAGCCGCTGATCGAACATGGCGGTCTGGTGCTGGACCCCGCGCGTCGCGAAGCGAAATTTCGTGGCGAGCCGATCACGCTCTCCGCCCGCGAGTTTGCACTGATGGAAGTCTTGTTGTCACACCCCGGTCGCGTGTTCTCGCGGGGCCAGCTCGAGGACAAGCTCTATGGCTGGGGCGAAGAGGTCGGCAGCAACGCCATCGAGGTGTACATCCATCTGCTCCGGCGCAAGCTCGGGTCCGATTTCATCCGCAATGTGCGGGGTGTCGGCTACACGGTGCCGGAAAGCCTGTGAGGTCGATTCGCACGCAGCTGCTGTTGAGCCTGCTCGGCGCCATGCTGCTGATCATGCTCGCCGGCGCGGTGCTGATCTTTTTCATCATTCGCGATGAAGTGGCCGAGCTGTTCGATCATCAGCTCGAGCACACCGCGTATGCGTTCGCCGCGCAGCCGCTGCAAGCCACGGAGGTCGCGAGCGACGAGCCCGGCGACAATCCCGAGGCGGACTTCGTCATCCAGGTGTGGAGCGACGAGGGGAAGTTGCTGTTCCAATCGCGACCGCAATCCGGGCTGTCACGGCAGCAGCAACGAGGGTTCTTTTATTTGCGCTTGGGTGATGAGCGGTGGCGAGTATTCTCGCTACAGTCTTCGGGCAACCTGGTCCAGGTTGCCCAGCCGCTGAGCGTCCGAAACGCCATGGCTCGCGAGACGGCGTTCGATGCCTTGCAGCTGTTCGCTCTATTGTTTCCGGTGGCCGCCCTCCTGATTTATCTCACAGTCGGCGCGGGCATGCGCGCTCTGCAACGAATGGCTCAGGACGTGGGGCGACGCTCGCATCTGGATCTGACGCCGATCGATCCGCGCCAGTTGCCAGTCGAGGTGACACCGCTGGTGAATTCGCTCAACGATCTCATGGCGCGCCTCAACCGGGTCATCACTTCACAGAAGACCTTCGTTGCCGATGCGGCCCACGAACTGCTGACGCCGATCACAGCACTGCAGTTGCAGGCGCAACTTCTATCTCGCGCCAGCGATGACGAGCGGCGCCATGAAACATTGGTCGCCTTGCGCGCCGGTTTGACTCGCACCGTTCATGTCGCGCGACAGCTGCTGGTGCTGGCAAGGCAAGATCCAGATCTGGAACAACCGGCGAGCGCGTCTGTCGATCTGTCTGAGCTCGCGCGACATGTGATGCAGACGCAAATTCCCGTGGCCGAATTGCGCGGTATTGCACTGGAACTCTCCGCACTTAGGCCAACGATGGTGGCGGGGTCTGCCGATGCGCTCGCGGTGTTGCTGTCCAACCTGGTGGACAATGCGATCAAATACACTCCCGCGGGCGGTCGGGTGCAGGTGACGGTCGTCGGCGATCAGGATCGGCGTCGGATCGTGGTCGCCGATTCCGGTCCCGGGGTTCCCGCCGAAGAGCACCAACGTATCTTCGATCGTTTCTATCGACGTCCTGGCAATGGCGCGTTGGGCAGCGGCCTGGGCCTGGCCATCGTCAAGGACATCGCTGCGCGCCATCGCGCCACCATCGAATTGCAAACATCGACGTCGCTCGGCGGTTTGCAGGTTCAGGTGACGTTCGCCGATCGATCTGACGGCTAGCGTTTATTCAAGGCGATGCCGATCGAATCGTCCGTCGTGGGATAGCGATGCAGTCTCGTCGTCGAGAGCACCACCGACAGCGCCGTGTCCAGATCCAGGCCGTCGATCGAGCCCTTGAGAATGACCTGCGCGGCTGCGGATTGGGCCTGTGGAGATTCGAAGACCACCGGACGCCCGGTCTGTCGGGATATCCACGCGAGAAAGGCCGCCAGCGGCTGATTGTCGATCTGAAATGCAGGCGTGGCGGACACGGTCCATTGCCAGGAGTCATCGGTGGCGCTAATGGTCGTGCGCTCGACGGCTCCCGCTGCGTTCACACGTATGCGCTCGCCCGCCGAAGCGATGACTGACGATGCGTTACTGTCGATGGAGACTCTGCCTTCGCGAATACTCACATCGAGCGAATCGGGTAGCGCCACCACCATGTACTGGGTTCCGATGTGGTGCACGACGCCGAGTGGAGTTGCGATGGACAGGGGGGCGTCATGATCGGGCGCATCGACATACACAGTGCCGTGAGCGAGTGCGACGCGGGTGGGAGACTGCAGCTTGATTGTGGTCTCGTGATCGAGGCGCAGCGACAATCCGCCGGGCCAGCGTAGCGCGGCACGACTGTGTGCGTCGGTTCGCAGGGATTCGCCGGCCACGACGAATTCACCCGGGGCGATGGCCGGCAAAGCGCTGTCGCTGCTCGAGGCGATCAACCGTCCGTCGAGATGTTCGAGGGTGGCGACGGTCACCGGCACAGGTTTCATTACGAGCAGCGTGGCGCAGCCAACGATTGCGACGCCAGCGGCGACGCTCCAGCCGAGGATGCGACGTTGACGCTGACGTGTTCGCATCATGTCTTGCCAATCGGCACACACGGCGGTCCAGACGGCTTGTTGCACGTGGCTCGGCGGCAGATCGCGTCTGCCCGCCTGTCGCAACAGAGTGCCGAGAGCGCGATCATCATCCGGTGAAGAATCGGGAATGATGTTCATGGGAGGGATCTCATTGCATGCCCGCGAGAATGTCGTCTGCGGTCGAGCCGAATACAGTCTCGACAGCCTGGCGGAAGGCGACGCGAGCGCGTGCCAGCAGCGACTGGGCCGCGCCATGGCCGAGGCCGAGACGTGCGCCGATTTCCTCGACGCTGTGACCATCGATGTATTTCCACTCCAGCACGTCGCCATAGCGGGCCGGCAAGTGATCGAGGATATTGCGGACCAGATGACGCCTTTCCTCGGCGCTATACACATGGTGCGGATCGGATTCCGCCGCTCCCTCCATGTCCTCAAGCGAATCGCGAATCTCGGGGTTGTCCTCGATCAGCACGATGTTGTTACGGAAGCGACTGTTGACCTTCACGTAATCGACGATCTGACGTCTGCAGATCTGGCACAGCCAGGTGAACAGCGTGGCGTCGAAACGAAAGCCGGGCAGGGCCCTCAGGGCTTTGACGAGCGTCGACTGCACGACTTCGCGCGCGGCATCGTGGTCGCGATTCAGGCGAGGCAGCGCAAAGCGATACACGCGTGCAAAGTAGGTATTGAAGAATTCGTTGAAAGCACGCTGATCGCCCCGTAGCACGTCGGCCACGAGTGCCTTGTCCTGCGACGGGCACGCGCCAAAGCGACCGGATTGAGCAACTGCGTCAGACATCGTGCCGTAGGACGACACGAAGCGCCGAATCATACGGCGCCCGGCGCAGTCACTGTGAAAGCCCCACCATTGGCGTTAGACGCCGCCGCCGTGAGAATCAATCGGGCCCCATCGAAATCGGCCGCTAATGAGCAAAACGATTTTTTTACGACATGCCGCATGCTATTAGCTCCGGGTGTCGTCTCACACCAATACCACCAGGGAATCGATCAAGCATGAGTTCATGGCCAGGCGCGCCGTGGTTGACGTTGTGGGGCGTGGCGGGTCTGCTGATTGGCGACGGGGCATTCGCGGAGTACCGCGGGCGTCCGGTGACGCAGGTCCTGGACGAATTGCGAGGCGAGGGGCTGACCTTCATCTATAGCTCGCAACTCGTGCCACGAAATCTACGCGTCGAGCAGGAGCCTGCGGCAAGCAGCGGAGTCGAGCTGGCCCGCGAAATCCTGAGCCCGCACGGATTGAGTCTGTCCGCCGTGGTTCAACGGGTGTACGCGGTGGTCGCCGATCCATCAGTGGCCAAGCCTGCAGTGAAGCAGGAAAGTCCGGCACGCTCCAGGCCTGAAGAAGTGGTCGTGCAGACCAGCCGTTACACGCTGACCGCGCCCGACGTGGCCGCCCACATCTTCCTGACTCAGGAGGAGCTGAAGAACATCCCCAGGCTGGCGGATGAGACGTTGCGGTCCATCGACCGCTTGCCAGGATCGGCCAGCAACGGTTTCTCCAGCCTCGCTTCAGTACGCGGTGGCACGCCCGGTGAGACTGCGATCATTCTGAATGGCCTGCGCTTGTACGAGCCGTTTCATCTGAAGAATTTCCTGAGCCCGGTCAGTGTGCTCGACTCGCGCGTGATCGCCGGCATGGAGTTCTACTCGGGCGGCTTTCCGGCGATCTATGGCGATCGCATGAGTGCCATCGTGGACGCGAGCACGATTCAACCGAGCCAGCCGCGCTACTACGAGTTGGGTCTCAACGTATTTCACACCAGCGCACTCGCGGCCCTTCAGTTCGATGACGAACGAGGACGGCTGCTGGTATCGGCTCGGCGTAGCAATGTTGGCGATCTCGCGCAGTACGCCGACAACGATTTCGGCAAGCCAGACTATGGCGACGGATTTGCCCGCTTGGAGTATCGGCTCAGCGGCGCTACACGCGTGGCCTTCAACACATTGCTATCTGACGATGGCGTCAGGGCGACCAATGCCGCGAAGACTCAATCGGCCAGCGCGGAATACAACAACGTGTACGCGTGGGGCACGCTGGACCATGACTGGTCGGACGCGGCCAGCAGTCGACTGATCGCCTCGTACACCGATCTGTCCAATGAGCGTGAAGCGAGCGTCGAGGAGTTGGGCCGTCGTGCCGGTGGCGTCATCGATGAACGTGACTTTCGTATTCTAGGCTTGCGACTCGAGAATCAGGTGACAGGCGCAACCCTCGATCATCGTTTCGGGATCGAGGGGCGCTATCTCACCGGACGTTACGACTATCGCAGCCAGATGCGCTTCGAGCCCGACTATCCGTTTCCGGGATCGCCCGCCAGGGAATTGCAGCGAGTGTTATCGCCGGCGCCCCACGGTTATGAAACATCGGCCTACTGGGATGTGCGTGCGATGCTCAGCCGACGTTGGATGCTGCAAGCGGGAATGCGCGTCGATAACCAGACCTACGATGGCTCGGATGACGGTGAGCAATGGAGTCCGCGCCTGAGTGTCATGTACACGCTCGGCGCACGCACGCGCGTTCGAGCAAGCTGGGGACGTTTCTTTCAGTCACAGGGCGTCAACGAGCTGCAGGTCGAGGATGGCATCGAGCGCTTCTATCCGGTACAGCGTGCGGATCATGCCATTGTCGGCCTGGATCATTCATTCGACGCTGGCGTCGATCTGCGGCTGGAGCTGTACCGAAAATACTATCGAGACATTCATCCGCGCTTCGAGAATCTGTTCGATCCGCTCGTGCTGTTTCCCGAAGCCGAGTTCGATCGGGTCCTGATCGATGCGCGCAGCGCGCGTGCTCGTGGCGTCGAGTTGCTGGTGCGGCTGCGTCCGCATGGATCCTGGAGCGGTTGGTTCAGTTACGCCTGGTCACGTGCCGAGGACCGGGTCGCAGGTACCGACGTGCTACGTAGCTGGGATCAAACGCATGCCATCAACATCGGCATCTCGTGGTCGCGAGGCCCATGGAGTGCGACGGTCGCGAACAGCTACCACACAGGGTGGCCGACGACGGCGTTGGCGGACAGCTCCGCTCGCAATAGCGAGCGCTTCGATTTCTACAACACCCTGGATGCGCGTTTGACGCGGACGTTTGCGCTGAGTCGCGGTGCCCTGGATGTCTTCGTCGAAGTCACCAATGCCCTGTCCAGGAATAATCCCTGCTGCGTGCAGTATGAGGTTCGTCGCGATGCGGACGGCTCGCTGCGCTATTCGCAGGCGATGGATTCGTGGCTGCCGACCGTCCCCTCGCTCGGGGTGCTGTGGCGCTACTGAGAGCTAGCGCTTGATCGCAAGTAACAACACGCCCGCGCCGACCAGTGAGATGCCGGCCCAATCCTTGAGCGCCGGGCGCTCTCCCAGAAATACGACGGCAAAGATCGCGACCAGGATCACACTGAGCTTGTCGATGGGCGCGACTTTGGATGCCTCGCCCAACTGCAGGGCGCGGAAGTAGCAGACCCACGAAGCGCCGGTGGCCAATGCCGACAGCACCAGAAAGGTCCAGTTGCGCGCGGAAAAGGTGAGTGGATTGACCCACTGACCGCTATATCGAACGAACGCCGCCAGCAGCAGCGCAATGATGACGGCGCGGATCATCGTTGCGATGTCCGAGTTGATCCCTTCCAGACCGACTTTCGCAAAGATTGCGGTGAGTGCCGCGAACACCGCGGACGACAAGGCCCAGTGCAGCCAACTCATTTGTAACCCCATCTGAAATCTCCTCGAGCGCCGCGCGGCGTGGCGAATCGCGATTGTTGCAGCTTGCTGACGTAAGTGCGACTGCCGACTGATCTCGAAGGTCGTGTCGTCTAACGCGCCGATGCCCGCCGTTGAGGAAGTCATTGTGAAGCGAGCGCCCGAATCGGTTGCCGTCGTTGCGCCTCGCCCCCTGGATTTGCTGATCCAGCGTTGGCTTGCACCGGCGTTGATTGCGTTCGGAGTGGTGCTGTGGTTTGCGACTGCCAACTATCGGACGCTCACGGAGCCCGATGAAGGACGCTACGCGGAGATCCCGCGCGAGATGGTGGCGAGCGGCGATTGGATCACACCGCATCTCAATGCGATGCCGTACCTCGAGAAGCCGCCGCTGCAGTATTGGGCGACGGCATTGGCCTATCGGGTCTTTGGGTTCGATCCCTGGGTGAGTCGGCTGTGGTCGCAAACGCTCGGGCTGCTCGGCATCGTCGTGACCTATCTGCTCGGGCGCACGTTGTGGGATCGGCGCGCCGGAATGCTGGCAGCGTTGATTCTGGCGAGTTGTCCGCTGTACTTCGTCGTCGCGCACATCAATACGCTGGACATCGGCCTGGCATTCTTCCTCAACGCGGCGCTGGCCTGTTTCATCGTCGCGCAACGAGCTGCCGAACGATCGCCAGCCGAGCGTCGATGGATGTGGCTGTGCTGGTTGGCGCTTGCGGCCGGCTTCCTGCAGAAGGGGCTGGTCGCGCTGGTGTTGCCTGGACTGACCCTCTGCATCTATTCGTTGATCTACAAAGATGTGTCTTTCTGGCGGCGATTGCATCCGCTTGCCGGCGTGCTCATTGTCGCCGCGTTGACGCTGCCTTGGCTCGTCCTGGTCTCGGCGCGCAATCCGGAATTCCTCAATTTTTTCTTTCTACATGAGCACCTGGCCCGCTTCACCACTACCACGCATCGGCGAGCCGAGCCCTGGTGGTACTTCCTGGCCATACTGTTTGTCGGCGTCATTCCCTGGCTCGTGACGATGGTTCGAGCGGTCATCGCGAAGGCGTGCACGCCTGCCGGAGGAAAGGTGCTGGCTGCGGAACGTTTGCTGCTGGTCTGGGCAGTCACCGTGGTCGTGTTCTTTTCGTTATCGGGATCGAAACTCGCGCCATACATCGTGCCCGCAATGATGCCGCTCGCGTTGTTGGCGGGGAACTGGTTGCGGACACGCGAAACGCCGGACATCGCGCGGTCCATCATGGTCTCAGCATCGATCTTCTGTACGCTGCTGGCGTGTAGCAGCCTGATCATCGTTGCGCTGATTCCTCCTGGCATCAAACGCACGGCTTACTTGCAGATCGGTGAATGGGGGCAGATGGCTGCAGTGATCGGCATGGCTAGCGTCGTCGGTTGTTTGATCCTCCGACGACAGAATGTTCACGGTGCCATCGGCACGATCGCGGCGGGATTCGTCGCCGCGCTCACGGTCCTGATCTGCGGTAGCAACTCGATCGAGTTGACGCGAGGGCGCCAGGGCCTGGCAGCGGAGGTCGCACCTCATCTCGGTCCGGACACGCCGTTCTACTGCGTCGGCATGTATTGGCAGACGCTGCCGTTTCAGCTGCGAAGAACTTGCACCGCCGTCCAGTATCGCGGGGAGCTCGGACTGCAGTTCGATCCGCAACGTCAGCACTGGATCGAGAACGTCGATGAGTTCGTGCCCCGCTGGAACGAGCAGGTCGAGGCGGTGGCCATCGTCAATCCCAAGGTGTGGGATCAGCTCGTCGCGGCCGACATCCAGGCCAAGGTTGTGGTTCGCGACGCCAAGGTCGTCGTCATGGTTCGGCGATGACTTCGACCTGATGATCATATACCCGCCGCGATCTGGACAACGTGCGGCTCGCCGTGAATAGTGGTCAGAACAACCGCAACAGGGTGATTCATGGCCAAGCGTGACCAGATCGGCGCGTGTTTATTAGTTTTAGGCTGGGCCACGCTGGGCTCGGGCTGCGCGTCGTCGGCGGGCAACAAGGACTGCGCCGAGTGCCCTGAAATGGTAATCGTGCCCTCCGGTAAGTTCGTTATGGGCTCGGACGGCAGCGAGTTCGGTCACAATGCGAATGAAGCGCCGGCTCACGAAGTGACGTTCGCCAAGCCCTTCGCCATCGGCAAATATGAAGTGACCTTTGATGAATGGGACGCTTGTGTAGCCGCCAAAGCCTGCGAGGCTGTGCAGGACGATGGTTGGGGCCGAGGGCGACGCCCCGTGATCTATGTGAACTTCGATATGGCCATGGGCTATGCGAGCTGGTTGTCCAAGAAGACCGGCAAACAGTATCGCGTGCCGAGCGAAGCGGAATGGGAGTATGCGGCGCGCGGCGGTACGACCACGCCCTGGTTCTGGGGCAACGAGCCGACGCAAGCTTGCGAATTCGGCAACGTGGGCGATCAGACCCTGAAGGTCGAACATCCGGATTGGACGCTGCACGATTGCAAGGACGGTTACGCCAAGACCGCGCCCGTCGGCAGCTTCAAGCCGAACGCGTTCGGCATCTACGACACCGTCGGAAATGTGTGGGAGTGGGTGCAGGACTGTTATAACGAAACGTATGAAGGCGCGCCGACGGACGGTCACGCCTGGCTGACGGGAGACTGCACGCGTCGCATCGACCGGGGCGGTGGCTGGTATAACAAGCCCTCAGCGGTGCGTTCGGCACTCCGCTACGCGGGTGACGATTCGAAGCGTCAGAACAACACGCTCGGATTCCGCGTTGTTCGATCGCTGCCTTAAGCGATCGCTTCGTTGGAGTAGTCGAGCTCGCGCACGGTCGATTTGTTACGTCGGTCGAAGGTGACGTACAAGACCGGCGTGATGAAGAGCGTGATCAGCTGCGACATCAACAGGCCGCCGACCACGACGACGCCGAGAGGTTGACGAATCTCGGCGCCGGCGCCGATGCCGAGCGCCATCGGCACGGCTCCCATGAGTGCGCACAGCGTCGTCATCATGATGGGACGAAAGCGTAGCAAGCAGGCCTGACGAATGGCCTGCGCGGCCCCCATCGAGTGGTTTCGTCGCAGCTCGATGGCGAAGTCGATCATCATGATGGCGTTCTTCTTCACGATGCCGATCAGCAACAGCACGCCGATCATCGCGGTCACCGTGAGCTCCATGCCGACCAGGCGCAAGCAGAGCAGGGCGCCGAGTGCGGCGGAGGGGATGCCGAGCAGGATGGTCGCTGGATGGATCCAGCTTTCATACAGCATGCCGAGCACCACGTAGACGACGCCCACAGCGATCAGGATCAGCCACAGATTTGTATGCTGGGACTGGACGAACAACGCAGCTTGTCCGCCGAACTTGCCGAAGATCGTGGTGGGCATGTCGATGGCCTCGCGACCTTGCTCGATCGCAACGGAGGCATCGGACAGGGACTTGCCGGGCGCGAGCTCGAAGGAGAACGTGATCGCGGGCAGCTGTGATTCGTGCTCGACAGCCAGCACGCCGCGTTCGCGGACCATGCGGGCAAACGAGCTCAACGGCACCAGCCCGCCGGTGCTGTTGCGAACGTACAGCCGCGACAGGTCGGTTTCATCGCGCCGACGTTCGGGCGCGACTTCGAGGATGACCTGATACGTGTCGGCGGGCGCATAGATCGACGACACCTGTCGCGTGCCGAATGCGGAGTAGAGCGTGCTACGAATGTTGCTCATATCGACCCCGAGCTGCGCGGCACGCTGATAGTCGATATCGAGAGTGATCTGCAAGCCTTCGCGCTCCAGATCGTTCTGCACCTCCGCGAACACAGGCGACTTGCGCAGCTCCTCCAGCAGGGCATCGCCCCAGCGGTTCAGCTCATCGCTGCCGACGGATTGCAGGATGTATTGGTTGGCGCTCGCCGAGCTGCCCGAGCCGATCTTCAGGTTTTGCACCGGGCTGAAGGTGACGCGCACGCCGGGCATGAAGTTCGAGTGTGCGCGCAAGCTCTGCAGGACCTCCGGCATGGCGGGACGCTGACTGCGATCCTTCAGGCCGATGGTGAGGCGCGTGGTATCGTGATCGACCTTCGATGCCAACGTCGCGATTGCGGGCTCCTTCTGCAGCACTTGTTGTAGCTGACGAACGATGGCGAGCCGGCCTTCGTACGACATGTCCTGGGACGTGACCACTTTGGTTTCAATCTGCCCCGTGTCTTCCTGCGGGAAGAATCCCTTCGGCGCGATCACATACAGCCAGACCGTCAGTGCAATGGTGGCGGCGCCGAGGGCGAGTACGAATCCCCGGCGAGCGAGTGCTACGTCGAGCAGTCTGCCGTAAGCATTCGTGGTCGCCTGGATCATTCGCTCCGTGTGTCGCGCCCATCGCGGCTCGTGCTGGTTCTTTCGATGTTTCAGCAGGGTCGGCACGAGCACTGGAATGAGGGTTAGCGCCACTGCGGCAGAGACCAGGATCGACAACGAGACCACGATGGCGAACTCGTGAAACAGCGCGCCCACGGTACCCGGCAGAAAGAAAATGGGAATGAACGCGGCGACCAGCGACAACGAGATCGAGAGCACCGTGAAGCCGACCTCGCCGGCACCGCGCAGCGTCGCCTCTCTCACCGGCATGCCTTCTTCGATGTGCCGCATGATGTTCTCCAGCACCACGATGGCATCGTCGACCACGAGGCCGACGGCGATGGTCAGTCCCATCAACGAAATGCTGTTCAGGCTCAGATCCAGCAGATGCATCAACCCGAACGTGCCGAGCAACGAGATCGGCAGACTGAGGGCGGGAATCAAGGTCGCGCGGCCATGGCGCAGGAACAACAAAATCACCAGCACCACCAGGACGACCGTCAGCAGCATCGTGAGGTAGACGTCGTGAATCGCTTCCCGAATGGACAGCGAGCGGTCGTTCAACTCGACGATCTTGATGGAGGCGGGCAGTTGCTGCTTCAGTCGAGGCAGCAGTTCGCGAATCGCCTGGACAGTGGCGACGGTGTTGGCTTCCGGCAGGCGGTTGACTTCGACCAGCACCGCATCCTCGCCGTTTACGTCGCTGGTGCTTTGAGTGTTCTCGATGCTGTCGCGGACCTTGGCCACATCGCTGAGGCGGATGATCTGACCGTCGCGTGTGGCAACCACTACTTGAGCGAAGTCATCGGCGGTTTTGAGCTGGTTGGGCATCTGCAGGGACAGCATTTGCCGTGAGTTATCCAGCTGACCCAGCGGCGTGTTCGAGTTCGCCGACTGCAACGCTGCGCTGACTTCATCCAGCGTGAGATTCAGTGCGGTCAAGCGCTCCGGATCGATTTCGGCGCGCACCGCGAATCGTTTGTGACCCTTGATATTCACCTGAGCCACGCCGCTCACCGCGGACATTGCCGGAACGACCAGGTTGTCGATATAGGCGTTCAGTTGGCCCAGCGTCAGGGTGGGCGAGCTCAGAGCCAAGGTGAGGATCGGGGCGTCGCCCGGATTCACACGCGAATAGCTCGGGGGCGTTTTCATCTCGGGCGGCAGCTGACGAGTTGCATTGGACAACGCCGCTTGTACTTCAGTGGCCGCCGAATCGATGCTGCGCGAGGCGTCGAATTCGAGCTGGATCTTGGTCTCGCCCTGAATGTTCGTGGAGGAGGTGCGCACCAGACCTGCGATCGCCGAGAACTGTTTTTCCAGAGGCGTCGCGATCGAGCTCGCCATGGTTTCGGGACTCGCTCCGGACAGCACCGCCTTCACTTGAATGTTCGGCGTCTCATATTTGGGCAGCGCTGCGATCGGCAGTTGCGTCCAGCTGGCAAGGCCTGCGACGACTACCGAGAGCCACAGCAATGAGGTTGCGACCGGGCGGCGCAGGCACAAACGAGAGAGATTCATGAGCGCACCTGAACTTTCATGCCGGCGCGCAGATTGCGGTTGCCTTCGATCACCACGCGCGGCGTGCCGGACAGCCCTTCGACGACGGCTTGTTCATCCTGAATTCGTAACAGCGTGACGGGCTGCGCGTTCACTTCGTTGGCGTCGTTCAGCACGTAGACGAAATGACCCGTGGGGCCTTCGATCAGCGCTTGCGGCGGCAGCACGGTAGCGTTGCGGTCGAGGCCGGCCTGTAAGTCCACGCGAACGAACGCACCTGGCCACAACGTGCCCGAGGCATTCGGAAAGCTCGCTTTGAGGTTGATGGTGCCGGTATTGCGATTGACGGTGTTGTCGATGAACGTGAGCTGTCCCTCGACCTGCCGACCGTCGGGAGTATTCAACTGGATGTGCAGGGCTTGTTCGCTGCGTCCCTTGAGAATCGAGGTGAGCTGCGATTCCGGCAGACTGAACTCCACGCCGATCGGATCGAACTGCAGCAGTGTGACGAGCGGCACCGAGCCGCCGACTTCGGCGAGGCTACCCGGATGAACATCGACAGCGCCAGCGCGTGCGGCGATCGGCGAGAGAATGCGCGTATGACCGAGCTGCACTTTGGCGGTTTCAGCTTCGGCGAGCGCCGCTTCATATTGAGCGCGCAAAGATTCCACTTTGCTCGCGCTGGTGTCGGCGGCGCTTGGTGAAATGAACCCGGCTTTCACCAATTCGGTGGAGCGATGATAGTCACGATCGGCATCGTCGAGCTGCGCTTTGATCTGCGCTGCCTGCGCTTGCGTGCGACTGAGCTGGGCTTTCGCTTCCGACTGATCGATCTCGAACAGTAGTTGCCCGGCGTGGATGTCCTCACCTTCGCGGAAGTGCACGCTTCGAATGATTCCCGTGATCTGCGGGCGCACGTCGACCCGATTCAGAGCAACTAAATGTCCCTGACCTTGTATTTGCACCGGCAGATCGAGCGTCTGCGCCGTACCGACGCGGACTGCCGGCAACAGTTTGGGCGCATCGCTCTTGGCGTCAGCTTGATTGCCTTGTTGAGTGACCAGTACCGCGCCAATGACGACGAGCGCGGCTGCGCCCCAAAACCAATGTTTCTTGAGCGACATCACGGCAGCATCTCGGCGGGAGCGGTGGACGGAGGAGAATCGAGCCAGGTATTGACCACGGCCAGCTGCTGCTCGGTGAGCTCGCCGAGCGATGCGGCGAGTTGCAGGCGGCTGAACAGATATTGATAGCGGGCCGAGGTGCGGTCGTAGAGCGTCTGGTAGTACGCCTGCTCGGCGTTGAGCACGTCGAGCGTGGTACGCACGCCGACATCGCGTCCGGTCTTGCTCGATTGCAGCGCTGACGCACCTGATATGCGTGCTTGATCCAGAGCGCGCAGTCGGGCGGCGCCGCTGACGACGTCGAGATAGAACTGCTGGGTCTGCAGTCTCACATCGCGTCGCAGAGCTTCGAGGACGTTGGCACTGGCGTTGGCGCTCGCTTTCGCCTGACGCAACCGGGATTGTCGAGCGCCGCCACTAAACAAAGGGACGGTGACTTGAACGCCGACGACGCCCGTGTCGGTGCGGTCGCGCCAGCCTGAAGAAGAGATGTTGCCGTCTTCGATGTCGTGACCATAACTGGCGACGAGGGCGACGACGGGGGAGTGCGACAGGCGATAGCGATCGATCTCGGCTTTCGCGATGTCCAGGCCCAGCTGCTCGGACCGCAGCGTCAGGTTGTTGCGCTCGGATTGTTCCAAGAGGGTGGCGAGCGTGTCGCGGGGCGGATCGATCGGCGGCGTCGTATCGCCGAGCGTTCGCAGCTGCCCCGGATCGAGGCCGGTCAAGTGAGTGTAGGCCGCTGCTTTGACCTGCAGGTCGCTGCGTGCCGCGATCTCGGCGGCGATGATCGTGTCGTAGCGGGCCTGCGCTTCATCCGTGTCGGTGATCGTCGAAAGGCCGAGCGCGAACGTCTTCTTCGCCTGGGCGAGCTGCTGACTGATCGCGTCCTTCTGAGCGCGCACCAGGGTCAGATTGTTCTGCGCGAGTAGCACATCGAAGCAGGCTTGCGTCGTGCGCAGGATCAGGTCCTGCTCGGCGACACGGAACGCGATTCGCGCTCTATCGGCTCCTTTGAGCAGCTGTGCCCGGTCGGCGAAGGCATTGGCGTTATAGATGGGCTGCGACAGCGACACCGACCATCCGGTGATGCGGCCCGAAGTGCGCTCGCTGGCTTTCTCGTCGGGATTGCCGGAGCGGTAGTTCTCTTCGCGATGCTCGCCGGAGCCGACGAGGTCGAGTTGGGGCAAGACGGTCGCCATCGCCTGATTCGCTTGTTCGATGCCTGCTGTAAGTGTGTCCTGGGCGGCCGCGAAGTTGGCGTCGTATTCCCGCGCTGCTTGCCATGACGTCATCAGATCGTCGCCGCGAACAGCGGCGCTTAGTGCGAGCAAGCCAAGCAGAAGAAGAGACGAGGATCGGGACATGAGCGGCGCAGTGCTGTCGACGGAAGTCGGCAGTGTGCCGACTGGCGCCTGACATCCCGCCAGCGGATTTCGTCAGGTCGGTGTCAGGTAGCAGCAGGTCAGCGTTGCGTACTCGGCAAGTGCATCGTGACACTGCGAAGAATCGCCGCTCAGTTCATGCTCGACGACGGCATCGATGAACGCGATTGCGATTGTTTGTGAACCCTTTGTGACATAGGTAGGGGTGCGGCCCCTCGTGACATTTCACACGGTAGCCGCGACTCGTGCGAGTCGCCTGTCGTCAGCAACGATGTGGGGCACAACATCGATGTCAGCAATTTCTCGCGCCGTGCGCGTCGCCATGCGGTTACGGGTCGGTACAGCATTGCTGTGCACTTTGTTGAGTGGAGCAGCGCTCGCCGCGCCTGAACTCGGCGACGAGATGCGCCAATTCGACATTGCCGCAGGCGATCTGGTCGATGCACTGGATTCGCTGGCGTCGCAGTCGGGCTTGCAAATTATGTACGACGGCTCGACTTCGGGCCGCGAGATCAAAGTGGCCGCGGTCAATGGCGAGTTGACGACCAACGATGCGCTCGCGAGATTGCTGGTCGATACGGGTTTGGAAGTCGCGCGCGTCAACGCGAGGACGGTGGTGTTGCGCCAGGCGCCGCAGAGGAGAACGACTTCCACCATGGCAGTGGCGAGCGTCGCGCCGCGCGCCGCTATGAGCGAAGAGTCTGCGCCGGTGGAAGAAGTGACGGTGACGGCACGCAAGCGTGAAGAGCGATTGCAGGATGTGCCGGCATCCATCGCCGCCGCGACGGGCGAGACGATCGCGCAGCTCAACATCGTCAACGTCACCGAAATGGATGCGGTCGCGCCGGGCCTGACCTTTGTTTCCAATCCGAGCCGCTTCGGCTCGGGGCCGTCGATCGCTCTGCGAGGTATCAGTACTCAGACGCAAAGCTCGGGAGTGCAAGACTCCGTCGGCATCGTCATCGACGGCGTGCCGATCTCACGCGCCAAGGCCGGTGCATTTCCCGATTTGAGCGACACCTCTCGCGTGGAAATTCTCCGCGGCCCGCAGGGAACGTTGTTCGGTAAGAACGCGTCCGCCGGCGTGATCAGCATCACTACCAAGGACCCGACCGAGCGGCCGGAAACCGAGCTTGCGGTGGGTTACGGAACTCACAACGAACAAACATTCACCGGCTCGGTGTCCGGCCCGGTGTTGGATGACAAGCTGACGGGACGGCTGGCCGCGTATCGCAAGTCGCGCGACGGCTTCGTCGAGAACGTCTACGACGGCAGCGAGTGGGAGGTCGACGATCAGGTCGGCTTTCGGGGCAAGCTGTTGTTCAAGCCCACGGACGTGGATGCGCTGAAACTCTCGGCCGACTATGTCGAGCAGAAGAACGATGCCGGCACCAATATCATTCGCGCCTTTACGCCAGTGACGCCGCAGTACGTGCGCGACTCGCTCGGGTCCATCGTCGGTCCCGAGAACGACAAGATCAACGCGCACTCGCTCGGCGTCAACCGCCATCAATCCGGCGGCGCCGCTTTGCAATGGGATCGCGACATCGGCGAGCACACGCTGACGGCGTTGGGCGCTTACCGATTTTTTGAGCAGGACTTTCACCAAGGCACGTACGCGTGGTTGACGCCGCTGAACGATGGCGACGTGCGCGGCTTCACCGATCTCGATCAGTACTCGACGGAAGTGCGCCTGGCTTCGCCGAGCAATCAGCGTTTGCAGTATGTCGCGGGCCTGTTCGCGATGACCGACAACATTGAGGTGGGCTTGTGGGATCCGGCGCCCGGCTTGCTCGTCGTCGGTACCACGACGCGGACTGCGCGCAATTACGTCAACGAGGTCGAGACGCTGAACTACGCCGCGTTCGCGGAAGCCAACCTGGAAGTCACCGATCACTTCGGGCTGACCAGCGGCCTGCGTTGGACTCATGAGACTGTGGACGCGACGATCACAGGAAAGCCGACGCCCGACGGCGCTCGTCGCGCCGGCCATCCGCTCGGCACGACCAGCGACTCCGCGACGGCCAGCAAGGTGTCGTGGAAGGTTGGTGGCCAGTGGCGCATCGATGCCGATCGAATGTTTTATGTGTCGGTCGCGACCGGCTTCAAAGGGCCGGGCTTCAATGTGAATTCGACTGTGCTCGGCGACGCGCAGCCGGTGCGCCCGGAGACCTCGACGAGCTACGAAGCCGGCTGGAAATCGCAGTTCTGGGGCCGCCGACTGACGCTCAACCTGAGCGCGTTCCATGCCCGGTTCGAAGACTTTCAAACGCAGGGCGGCCTGGTCCTGCCCGGCAATCCCAACGCTCGCATCATTCTGTTGAATGCCGACGAGGTGCGCACGCAGGGTGTGGAGCTGGAGCTCGCGGCCGCGCTCGGACAAGCGACCGAGCTGCGTTTCAACGGCGCTTACATCGATGCGCAGTTCGAGAATTTTCCAAACGCACCGTGCTATCCCGAACAATCGGTGACGACCAACACCTGCGTCGGCAACGTGCAGGACCTGTCCGGCGCGCGTCTGCCCAATACGCCGGAGTGGAACTTCAACGTGTCCGCCCGACAGGAATTCCCGCTGTTCAACTGGCGCTGGCACGGCTTCGCGACCGTCGATTACAGCTGGCGCAGCGATGTGCAATGGAATGCGCTCGGCAGCCCGAACGGCATCGAGGACGGCTATGGCTTGCTCGGCGCTTCGTTCGGCCTGCGCAGCGACGACTCCCGCATCGTGACCAAGATCTATGGCAAGAACCTGACCGACCAGTTCCACACCAGCGGCATCGTGGTCGACAACCAGGTGACTCATTTCCTGCCGCCGGATTACAGCCGCATCGTCGGCATCGACATGACGCTGAGCTTCTGATTTCCCGAGGGACTGTTTGTATGAAGATTCGTTGGTTGAATGCTGTTGCGACGTTCGCGCTGTTTTCGAGCCTGGTGCCGGCGCATGCCCAGACGCCGAAACTGCAGTGGTATCGCGGTAACACTCACACGCACACATTGAACCAGGACGGGAACGCATCGCCCGATACGGTGGTGCGCTGGTATCGGGAGCATGGCTATCAGTTCGTGGTCATCACGGATCATGAGTATGTCGCGGACGTCGCTCCGTTGAATACGCTGTTCGGCGCGGAGGGGCGCTTTCTGGTGCTGCCAGGTCAGGAAGTGACCCAGGTCCTCGCGGACCCGACTCATCCCGATGGCAAGCGGCAGGCGCATGTGAACGGCATCGGGTTGCCGCACACTGTGATGCCGATCGGGAGCGATGAAGGAGTCAACATCGCGAAGGGCATCACCATGTCCGACACGTATACGAGAAACATCGGCGCACTCCGCCAGGCCGGCGCTCTGCCGCAGGTGAATCATCCCAATCTGCACTGGTCGGTGCGCCCCGACGATCTGGCGAAAATCGCGGGCCCGTTCCTGTTGGAAGTGTGGAATTCATTTCCGATCGCCAACAACGCCGGCGGCACGAACGAAAAAGGCGAGACCTCGCTCTCCACCGAGGAGCTGTGGGACGTGTTGTTGAGTCGCGGTCAGCTGGCCTGGGCCGTGGCCAGCGATGACAGTCACGACTATCTGCACCTGGACGATTTCGACAGCACGCGCCCCGGCAAGGCCTGGATCGTCGTGCACGCGCCGGAGTTGACGCCCGACGCGCTGCTCGAAGCGATGCGTAACGGCGAGTTCTACGCGTCCAACGGCATCTCGCTGGAGGACTATTCCGCCGACCGCCTCGGCGTCGCGCTCAGCATCAAACAGCCCATCAATCCTCGGGGCGGCAAGGACAATCGTCGCTTCACCACTCGTTTCATCGGCAAGAACGGTCGCGTGCTTGCCGAGGTTGCGGGCCTCAAGGCGTCATATACGTTCCGTGGCGATGAAGGCTATGTCCGTGCTGCGATCGTGGATTCCAATGGTTTGCGCGCTCTCACGCAGCCCGTGTTTCTTGATTCTCGCTTGCTGTCGTCGGTGGGTCGACGAGCAGTCCCGGTTACACCCAGCCGCTGACATACAGCTTCTCGAAGCGAGCGCGCATTGTGGACAGGTCTTTGTCCCACACGTCGCGCGCCCAGGTGCGCGGGAATGGCGTCTCCGGGACGGTGACGCCGAGGAATTCGCACAATGGACCCCAGCCCTGTCGTACGTCGAATACCAGCAGCCGATCCGACGAGAAATATTCCTTCACCTCGGCGTTGTGCTTGTGGAAGGTCGCGATGAGCGCATCGTGATCGTCGAAACGTTCGCCGTAAGCGGCGCGATACACTTTCATGAGCAGGTGCCGGAATGGGAATTCCTCGAGCGCCGGCAACAGGCTCGAGCCAAGCATGGCCGTGGTGGAATCAAACCAGGCCTCCGGATCGCGCACCGTCAGGATCACCTTCGCGTCTGGATATTTCTCCGCGAGCTGACGATAGAACAACGTTCCCGCCAGCGCGGCGACCGAACGGTGACCTTCGAACACCCGATCCCAATCGACCTCTCGCCCCTCGAGCGCCGCTTCCCACTGCGCGGTCTGCCAGGGACTGCCGATGCCGACATGGCCCATCGTGTAACACGGCCCGCAGCCGATCTGTTCGAGCGCGTTGCCCAGCGAAGTCGTGCCGGTACGGGCATAGCCGGCGCAGATCACGGATAAAGTCATGAATCTCTCCTTGATGTGGAACGGCACGAGGAATGCTTTCGTCACAATAAAGAAACATCACTGTCACATGCATCGCGCGTGACACCGCGGCGAATCGGCCATCCCTCCGTGGTGTTCAGGTGAGATTCGTTACTGACGCGTGACCGTGTCAAGACTCGATTGTTACCGTCCTCACTTGCTCGCTGCGCATCGCTCGGGTCGAGCGCCGCCGGCGTGTTGAGTCGGCAATGGGGAGGGTCGATTTGTTCTGCGGGGGCTTGCGTGAGATAGCCGGTTGGGTTGTTTGGGTGACGGGTAAGGTTGCGGGTGAGGGTCGATGTGGATGGGGGAGGGTTAGCGGGAGGTTGGGGGTAGTGGTCGTCGGTGCGGGATTATTGGGTTATTCACAGTAGCGTCTTCTTGCGAGACGCTCACCGCGCATTCGCGCGCGTGTCGCCGTGTCTGCGGCTCCGGCACTGTTTCAGCTCAATCGGGAGGAGGCGGAACGTTCAAGATCGCAAATTGGGGAAGGGTAAAGTAATTCTGTTGATCCGATAGCCATTGCAGGTGATGGTGGGCCGTAATCGGATGAGAGCGGTGGTCCAGAGCAGCAGCGATTTAG